>NZ_AUNC01000023.1:0-314020 GCF_000714555.1 Thalassospira permensis NBRC 106175
TCGTCAGGCTCATAACCTGAAGGCCGCAGGTTCAAATCCTGCCCCCGCAACCAAATAAAAAAGGCGGTCCCTTCCGGGGCCGCTTTTTTTATTTGATCACGTGAAGAGCCTTTAAACCTCTGATCTTCCTGCGTTATGGGCCTGTGCTCATAACTTGAAGGCTGAGGCTGTGAAGAAATCGCTCCAGTGGAGCGATTTTAAGCCGAAGGTTGAGCACGGGCGGAGCCCGCGCGCAGACTGCGGAGGTTCCACCCCCAAAAAAAACTGACAGTAATCCGCTCCCCCCATATCTTTTTTCAAAAAGTTCTTGATTTGTTCTTTTATTTGTGGCGTAAGAGAAAAGTCAACGGGGGAAATGCACCCGGACAGAAACCCGCGAGGCCTTGAGCCTTGCGGGTTTTTGCGTTTGGGGCTGGATGAAAGAGGTGATCAGGATGATGCGGCAAAGAGACGGACATAGTCACGGGCGGGGCGGCGAGGTGACCGGCAGGATATGGGGCGGCGGATGGCGGAGCCGTTACGGCGGGATTCTGCCCAAGGACTAAGGGGACTAATCCGGTCATTTGTCATGACGGGAGAGGTGCGTCTTGTTGGAGAGGAATAAGTTAAATCTGCCGGGAGCGGCAGCAATGGCAGCAATGGCAGCAGGGGGCAGCGGTGATCTGTGACCCGTCGATGGTGGACCAGTGGGGGCCGTGCGCCCGAAGTGTGTCCGGACCTCGGCGGTTAGCGGAAAGTGCCGTCGTTGCCGAAAGTGACCGGAGCGGGCGGTGAGCCTGAAGACAGTCCGAGGGTGAGGATAGCAGACGCCCGAAATGCGTCTGGGCACCATCGGTTGCCGGAAGAGTCGTGATGGCCGGGAGTGATCGGAGCGGGCCGTGAGCCCGAGGTGGTCAGTTGGCGAGGATGGTGGAGGCCCGAGGTTTGTCGGGGCTTCATCAATTGCCGGAAATGTCGCGATGGCCGGAGGTGATCGGAGCGGGGCGCGAGCCCGAGGTGGTCAGTTGGCGAGGATGGCGGAGGCCCGAGGTTTGTCGGGGCTTCATCAATTGCCGGAAATGTCGTAATGGCTGGGAGTGATCCGAGTGAGGGGTGAGCCTGAAGGTTGTCTGTTGGCGAGGTTGGTGGAGGCCTGAGGTGTGTCCGGGTTTCATCGGTTGCGGGAAATGTCGTAATGGCCGGGAGTGACCGGAGCGAGGTGGGCCCGGAGACCGTCAGTTGGCGAGGATGGTGGAGGCCTGAGGTTCGTCTGGGCTTCGGTGGTACCGGAAGTGTCGCCGTCGCCAGCGGAGGTGATCGGTCGTGTGGGCCGAGGTGGCCTGTTGGTGAAGCTGGTGGAGGCCCGTGGTGTGAGCCCGGCTTCTGTGGCTGCCGGAGGAACTCCGGTTTTGGGTGGGGGCTTTGTCGTTGCATCCGTCACCGTCTGGCGGCGGTTCCGATTTCACGTGTTTCGGATGGAGTGCCGAATTTTACGATGCCTTTGCCGTCAAACGGGATCGGGCCACGTATAGCGCCTTTCGCGAGAAACGGATCGAATGTATCAACGGGTCTGATCTGGCATCCTTTGGCTGTACCCGAAGATACAGCCAAAGTGATCTTTATGCGCGGTCGGGAATAAGAAACCAGTCGGCGTTAGCCGGTGTTATGCGTGATCCGGTGCGGATGCATCAGACCTTTATGCGAAACAGTTTTTCCGCATTTCGGAACGCAATTTTTTCCTTGGCTTCACGGGGCAGATCGACTGCGCGAAACCAGTCGGTGCCCTGCTTCATGTCGGCAAACGGATAATCGGTTCCAAACATCACGCGGTCCACACTGATGTATTTCAGCAAAAGATGAAGCAGTTCATCCTGGAAAAATGCGCTGGTCGTGTACCAGAAATTGTCATTGAAATACTGCCCGATAGGCCTGTTGAGCGAGCCTTCGGTCACATCGCCCAAATCTCCGACGATACGCTCGTAGTAGAACGGAAGGCCCTCTCCCATGTGGCCGATGATCATCTGCAGTTTGGGGAATCTGTCGAACGTTCCGGTCATGATCAGTCGAAGACATTGCGTAAGCACTTCCTGATGCCAGCCATATCCTGAACCACTGAGAATGTAGTCCTGATATGCGTCATTATATCCGGGCCGCGCAATGCGGTAGTAAATGTCGAAGACTTCCTTGGGCGGGAAACCCGGATGCAGGTATATCGGCACACCCAGTGCCTCGGCACGTGCCAGAAGGGGCTCGAAATCGGGATGGTCGAGAAACTTTTTGCCAATGAAGCCATTGGTCATGGCGCCGACAAAGCCATCCCTGCTAACGGCGCGTTCCAGTTCGTCTGCTGATGCCGCCGGGTCCTGCAGCGGCAGGGTTGCATAGGCCCGGAACCGCCCCGGATAGGTGACCATCGGGCCCGTCGCAATCATCCTGTTGAGGCGATAGGCAAAATCGATGCCTTCCTGACCCGCGAGATCCTGCACGCCCGGCGTATGTGCCGAGAGGATCTGAACATTGATTCCCGCCTGATCCATGGCCCCGATGCGGCCAGGGCCGAGCTCGGCAAGACCGGTTTCCCTGAGGTATTCCACGTGATCATCGTTAATCGCGTTCAGCGCGATCAGCTCGTCGGTGGTATAGGTTTCTTCGGTGGCGATAAAGGGCAGGTCGTGGTCTCGCAACGCGATGATCGAGGACGTCTCTGTCGCGGCCGCGCGGGTGATAAGGGCAGGGGCTGCCAATCCGGCACCAACACCAAGTACCGCCGCGCCCCCCAGAAAGCTGCGGCGTCCGATTGCGAGGCTATGTTGGGGGTTTTCGGTCGGTTTCATGTCAATTTCCAATCCGCTATTGTTGTGGTGTGCTGTTGGGGTGCTGTTTTCGTCATCATGTTGGCGTCAAGGGGGGGGCTGGCCGCCCGTGTGCGCACCAGACATCGGATCAACGGGCAAAAGAGATGCTCCTTTGGGGATTGGCACAGACCCGAAACCGCAAGGCGGGATAAAAGACAGGACATCTATCCGCCGCTATCAGCCGCCCGGTTGCTTCGGGCTAAACCCACCTAGGGCAGATGGATCAACGGTGTCAGCCATCCCTTTTCCTGCATCAGCTTGATGCCTTCAAATATCGGCCCCGCCGCCAGAAACCACATCGCATCGCGTGTCGTGGTTAAAAACAGTGCCGGTTTGCACAGCAGGTTTTCCTCATCGCGCCAGCGAAACCAGGTCGGGCGAAAGCGCGGGACGGTATTTTGATAGTACCGGAATGCCTTGCCAAAACGTTCCGAGAGCAATGCCTCTTCGTGCGCGACAACATTGCGAAACACCATCCAGCACAGGCCAGCAAACAAACAGCCCAGCACGATACTGCCGGTCTGTGCCCCGACACCGAATGCCCCGATCATGTTGAAAACATAAAGTGGATTTCGGCAGCTCGAATAAGGCCCGGTGGTGACAAGCTCTGTTTTCTTGCGCCCGCCGATATAAAGGGAGCACCAGCCACGCCCGAAGATGCAGACGCCAATCGCAAACAGCCCGGTGGCTTCGATCATGTCGTGAAGCTCGCTCTGGCGCTCCGCCATCGCCTGACTTCCGGCAACAAGAACCAGAAGCACGACAACGCCAATGCGAAGGATACGTTTTCGTCGGCGCTGTATGGTGCGCAGAGCCGCGCCTTCGGGAAGCACCCCCGGCGTCTGGTTTGATGGGTCTTTACGGGCGGAACCGAGTTCGGCCGAACGCGACATGAAATTCACTCCTGCAAGATCAAGCCGCAGAAGTCATATCGTCAGGGGTTGGTTCTGGCGTCCTATACTGCATATCCGGTCGTTTGGATGGCCCTCCCGGACGTATCGCCGCCGACATGGGCAGGGCAGCGGGGGTGCTCCGCAGGATATGGGGCGGCGGATGGCGGATCCACTACGGCGGCTTCTGCCCGAGGACTAAGAGAACTAATCCGATCATTTGTCATGACGGGAGAGGTGCGTCTTATCGGGGAGGGATAAGTTAAATTTGCCGGGAGCGGCAGTAATGGCAGCAATGGCAGCAGTGAGCTGTGACCCGTCGATGGTGGTCCAATGGGGGCCGTACGCCCGAAGTTTGTCTGGGCTTCATCGGTTGCCGGAAGTCCGTTTTGGGAGAGGTGCTCTTTGGTCGCATCGGTCATTCGCTGGCGGCGGCCCTGATTCCGTGGTCATAGTTCTGGCGGGTAAAGGCCAGCGGTCACGATGTAAAACCGCAGAGGCAGTTTCAGGCTTCCACCGGTTTTGCAAAGAGGCTGTGATTTTGCTCTCTGCTGTGCCTGTGTCCATAAATTAGTGGTTTCGAGGGAGTCGCTGATGGGGGGAGTATCAGTACAGGGAGGCACGTCAAGAAAATGTGTCATGCATCTTTTCGCTCGAAGGTTAGGCGGCGGAGCACCGCGCAGATTGCACTCAAAGGAAAAACTCACTGCTATCCGATTCTGAAAAAGAGTGGGCTCTATCTTCGGTCCCATTCTTCCTATAATTGATCGTAAGAGTTAATCTCCTTCGAAGTCGAACAAACTTGCTATCATTTTATGGCGTTTGGCCTTTCGAGCGCGCCGGGTGGCTGCGACTGTAGCATGTGAACGACCAGTAGAGAGCGCCTCTACTAAGTCGTCTATCTTTTCAAGTTCATTCCGCAATTGTTCTCTTAGGTTTGCTCTAACTCTGCCAAGAGCGTGGCTTCCTAAGTCATTGAGGTTGCGTAATGTAGAAAAACTAGATGCAAGTATACTACATTCCCTGCCGAGATAAGACAGAGCAAGATGCATGTCATCTGTCTTATTGAAGCGTGGGAAAGGTAGCTTCACTATGGTCTTGTGAATGTCGCGTGGACCAAACAAACCACGAGATTGAAACTCTTTAATCATGAAGTTTGCATACCCACTATTAATGTAAGCAGTGAGATAGTGGCCTTCTTCCTCGGTTTCGCATTCGCACCAATAAGTTTTGTGATCCACAATGAACGGATAGTCAAAATTACTTCTATCAACTAAAACGGCAGACGCATCGCTTGCAGATGACGTGTAAAGAACCAAAAATCGAGCGTTAGGTTTTTGGTTAGTCAGTTTCGACTGCCAGTTTAAGTAGCTAGTTAAGTCAATTTTCTTCTTACGATTTCCATCTGTCTTTAACTCATCCCAAATTCTCTCCGCTTTATAAAACCATTTGCTTGCCTCGCGATAGCCTCTTGCAAGAAGCTCTTCACTGTTTAATGCCACAAACTTAGCTTCCGATTTTCCCTCATGATCTATGATGAGAGGCAAGAGAACTAGCGGAGGACATGTAAGTGCAAACGGAATTACATTGCGAGAAATGGCTGTTCGGTAAAGTAGTTTTCCCTCCGCGCGTGCATTGATTATTTGGCCTTTCCAAGGCTTTTTTGCTTCGCGATCGGAATTTACAGATGTGGTAAGGTTAATCACCCGTGTGTTCAGATTTGAGGAGTCTGAATCAATCTGATTAGTCTCAACGAAAAACAAATTTCTAGGTACAATTGTAGCGCCTTGATGAAACTTCTTTGAATAAGCGTTGCCGCCGAGCAGTGTATCAAATGGTTCAGTTGTTAGTGCAGACCTGGCTCTGCCACGAGTTCCTTGAAGCCTAGAATAGTATAGCCGTATTGGCTCCGACGTTATCTTGGTTTTAACTTCTTCCCAATGTGCTTGTGAGCGACGCAGTCGTCCTGTCAGCTTGCGGCCTATTATTCCACTGGAATTGATCTTTCTAACCGCATTGGGGCCATTGTCTTTGATGGCAATAAGGACGCAACTTGGAACTCGAAAGAGTGGAGTAACTCCTTGTAGGTCCCAGCCTTCAACAAGTTTGACTCCATGCACTTGGCCAGATCTCATGTTTTCATGCTGATCTGCGCTCAAGAAGCTGCGAGGTAAAACAAATGCGAGCTGTCCTGAGGGGCGTAGGAAGTAGTTAACGGAGTGAGCCAAAAAAATAGCAGCGATCTCCAGATGAGGGAAATTTGCTCTATTGGCGGGCGTCACTGAATAGTGATCTGATAGCGATTTTAGTGAGGTTTGATACTCACCATTTGTAATATCTGCATATGTGAGCCATGGGGGATTGCCTAAGACAAAGTCAAATCGATGCATAAGAAATACTGGTTTATAAGAATTTTGAAGAATAAATTTCCAAATGCTATCTCTGCCTTGCTGATGGGCTAGTTTCATTCCAGTGTATACATCATACAGTTGAGAAGGTAGTTCCTTTGCTGTCTCTTTGCTAATATTTGCAGATATAAGACGAATAAAATTTTCACGATCTAGGACCTCGTCAAAGCGGTGTACCATCTCGTCACAGAATGAAATTAAGGTGTCGAAATCATCTGCACTTTGAACCCCACTTAAATCAATAGTGTATGGTCGGTTATCTATCGATATTTGAAAATGTGTGGAGAATAAGTCTGCAGATCCACGGGGAACTAATAGAGAATTTGCTAGGTATATATGCAAAGTAATTGGTTTGGAAGATTTTGAGATGATGTCTTTAATTGATAGAAGTATGTTTGTTTTTGATATCAACACGGATAGTGGATGTATATCTATGCCAACAACTTGTGATGCAATATTCTCTGCTTCTAGTTGGGGGAAATCTCTTCTTAGCCGTGCTACAATCGCACGAAGAAAGGACCCACTCCCGCATGCTGGATCTAAGAATTTGGATGTTTGGGTAATTGCGAGGCTCTCAACGAGATTTTCGCACAGCCAATCTGGAGTGTAGTATTCACCCAAGGCATGGCGTGTTTCAAGATCGATTAATTCTTGATATACACCTTTTAGAACGTCTTCCTCAACTTTGGAGAAGTCATACTCTTGAAGCTGGCGGTTAATTTCTCTGAACATGGGGCGCAGCTTGTTAAAATATTGTGTTGCGGCAACCCAGTGGAAAAAGTCATCTTCTACGAAGCGCTCGATATTTAGATTGTTAAAAATTGTACCATTTAGAATGTTGTAAATAGTTTCGTCTTCTATAATCGGTTTGTTTGTGATTACAGAATAAGCAATAAATTTTGCAAATACAGATAGATAAGTGTGAACAAGAAACATGTTCGGAGAGTCATCGAATCGGCCGTACGCTATCGAGAGAAACCTTCTCCATTGTTCGAATGCGACTTGTAATTCAGACTGCTCAGTAATGTCAGACATACAAAGTTGGAGGTTTACTATCGAGTTAATAAATGCTCGCGAGGTGTCCCCGAAGTCGTATTGTATATTTTCTAAAGTGGCATTTTTAGGATGAGAAGAAAATAAAAGTTCGTCTAAGAAGAAAGGAAATTCATCAAATGAACTAGCATTCAGTTCAAACCGTTTTGTTTCACGTAGACGAAAGCTGCTACCAAGACTGAATTGTTTGTTCTCAAGTCGAGACCAATCGGGAGCATACCTGACCCAACGGATTCCATCGGTTGCAATCAATATAAATCGATAGTTTTGTCCAGACCTCCAATTGCCCTCCAGATACTCTTCTAATTGGTGTTTTGCATGTTCACCTGTCTTGGCGAGATCTTTCTCCCACTCAATTATAATTGTTTCCGTTTGTGTGTCTGCTCTTCCATAGCTTTTTCGCTCTCCGCGTGGAATATTTGCTACTACACGCTCTGCCCCCAGAGCTAAAGCTGAGACGAGTTGTTGGGCGCCGTTGTCATCTGAAAAAGCGATAGTAAGATACTGGAGAAATCTTTCTTTCTTCGCAGATTCTGTGTTGGCGCTTTTTAGGTCGTGAAATAGTCTCTCAGTATAAGCGTGATTGAATATGTTATCTGCAGGCATTTTTCTCACAACTACGAAACTTGGAGCTGGACTGGGATCTGGAATTTAAGTGTGTTGTAGCAGGATTATACTCGGCTGTCAGAGTGACTTTCATTCAAAACTTAGAATACCCCTGTCTCTCCTCGGGTGCTCCTTTTTTCTGCAACTAACTATAAAAAAACACCCCCAGCCTCACAGCCGGGGGTGTTTCTCGTTCAGAGCCCAAAAGCTCCAATCCAGATCATTTCAAAGGGTCAAGCCCTTACGCGGCGAGGTCGAACCGGTCGGCGTTCATCACCTTGGTCCAGGCCGCGACGAAGTCCTTGACGAACTTCTCGTGGTTGTCGTCCTGGGCGTAGACTTCGGCATAGGCACGCAGGATGGCGTTTGAGCCGAAGACGAGGTCAACGCGGGTGGCGGTCCATTTGGTTTCGCCGGTTTTGCGATCAACGATGTTGTAAAGGTTGTCGCCCGCCGGTTTCCAGCTATAGGCCATGTCGGTCAGGTTGACGAAGAAGTCGGTCGTCAGTTGGCCAACACGGTCGGTAAAGACGCCGTGTCTGGTGTCGCCATGGTTGGTGCCAAGAACGCGCATGCCACCGACCAGTGCGGTCATTTCCGGTGCGGTCAGGCCCATGAGCTGGGTCCGGTCCAGCATCATTTCTTCGGGCGAGACTACATAATCGTCTTTCAGCCAGTTGCGATAGCCATCGGCCAGCGGTTCGAGCGCATCAAAGCTTGCGGCATCGGTCATCTCGGCCGTCGCATCGCCGCGGCCCGGTGCGAACGGGACGGTGATGTTGACACCGGCGTCCTTCGCGGCCTTTTCAACCGCCGCCGTACCACCGAGCACGATCAGATCGGCAAGGCTGACTTTCTTGGCAAGGCCTGCCTGAATGCCTTCAAGGGTTTTGAGAACCTTGGCAAGGCGTTCGGGCTCGTTCCCGGCCCAGTCCTTTTGCGGGGCCAGACGGATGCGGGCACCATTGGCGCCGCCGCGCATGTCCGATCCGCGATAGGTGCGGGCAGAGTCCCAAGCGGTGTTGATCAGTTCGGCACTGGTCAGGCCAGAGGCCAGCAGCTTGGATTTGAGATCGGCGATTTCGGCGTCCGAGAGGGTGTAATCGACGCTTGGGATCGGGTCCTGCCAGATCAGGTCTTCCTTGGGCACGTCCGGGCCGACATAGCGGACTTTCGGGCCCATGTCGCGATGGGTCAGTTTGAACCATGCGCGGGCAAAGGTTTCGGAGAAATATTCCGGGTCCTTCATGAATTTCTGGCAGATGGCGTTATAGGTCGGGTCGACCTTCATCGCCATGTCGGCATCGGTCATGATCGGTTTGCAGCGGATCGAGGGATCCTCGACATCGACCGGCATGTCTTCTTCGGCGATGTCAACCGGTTCCCACTGCCATGCGCCAGCCGGGCTTTTTTTCAGCTCCCACTCGTGACCGAACAGCATATCGAACCAGCCCATATCCCATTTGGTCGGGTTGGTGGTCCATGCGCCTTCGATGCCCGAAACCATGGTGTCGCGGCCAATGCCACGGCCATTGGTTTTCATCCAGCCGATGCCCTGATATTCGACGTCGGCGGCTTCTGGTTCGGGGCTGAGGTCCGATGGGGAGCCATTGCCGTGCGATTTGCCGATGGTGTGGCCGCCGGCGGTGAGGGCCGCGGTTTCTTCGTCATCCATCGCCATGCGGGCGAAGGTTTCGCGGACCTGGGCGGCGGTTTTCATCGGGTCGGGCTGCCCGTTCACACCTTCCGGGTTCACATAGATCAGGCCCATCTGGACAGCGGCCAGCGGGTTTTGCATGGTGTCGGGGCGGGTGATGTCTTCATAACGGCTGTCGCTTGGGGCGAGCCATTCTTTTTCCGCACCCCAATAGGTGTCCTTTTCCGGGTGCCAGACATCTTCGCGGCCAAAGGCGAAGCCATAGGTTTTGAGGCCAGCGACTTCATAGGCAATCGTGCCGGCCAGGATCATCAGATCGGCCCAGGAGATTTTGTTGCCATATTTGCGCTTGATCGGCCAGAGCAGACGGCGGCCCTTATCGGTGTTGACGTTATCAGGCCAGGAGTTGAGCGGCGCGAAACGCTGGTTCCCGGTACCGCCACCGCCACGGCCATCGGCCAGACGGTAGGAGCCTGCGGAATGCCAAGCGACACGGGCGAACATGCCAACGTAGCTGCCCCAGTCGGCCGGCCACCATTCCTGGCTTTCATTCATCAGCGCGCGGAGGTCGTTTTTCAGGCCTTCGACGTCGAGCTTTTTGAGTTCTTCGCGGTAGTTGAAATCCTTGCCCAGCGGGTTGGTTTTCACGTCGTGCTGATGCAGGATGTCGAAGTTAAGGGCGTTTGGCCACCAATCCATGACCGTGGTGCCCAGGGCGGTCATACCGCCATGCATGACCGGGCATTTCCCTGCTGTGTGTTTTCCGTCCATTTTTCTCTCTCCCGTAATGGCTGGCTGTTCTTGCTTTCCTGACCTGATCAGGTGTCTCTCTCCGGGCGGGTCGTGGGGCCGTCATATCGAGCGCAGGAACATTTGAATATTCTGGTGAACATTTCGGCGTGAGGCTTCCCTGTTCAAGGTAATGTCTAAACTTGTGATCGCAACAAGACGAGATTGTTAAATCATTGGGCGTCATGTCAGGCGATGCTGTCAAGCAGGCTAACGCGGTTTGCGTGCATAGGTTAAATAGTTATTTATGAAATTTTCGATAGATTTTATCGATGGAATTGCGGGCTGATTTTGGGTGCCTCCGGTTTTTGCTTTTAATCGGCGGGGCGGGGCCGGATAATCGGCCCGCGAAATAATGCTGTTTTGACAGGGGTTTGTGATGAAGGTCGGGATTGTCGGGGCGGGAATGGTTGGCAGTTCGGCGGGTTATGCGCTTGCCCTGATGGGGATTGTCAGTTCGGTCGTGCTGGTCGATCACAATGCCGAACTTGCGATTGCGCAGGCCGAGGACATTGCCCATGCGGTGCCGTTCATGTCGTCCTGCGTGGTGGAGGCCGGGGATTATGACCGGCTTTCAGGGGCGTCGGTCGTGATCCTTGCCGCCGGGGTCAGCCAGAAGCCCGGCGAAACGCGTTTGGCGTTGCTGGAACGCAATGCGGCGGTGTTTCGCGATGTGGTGGGCAATGTGTTGCGCGTCGCACCCGATGCGATTTTGCTGATTGCGTCAAACCCGGTTGATATCATGACCCAGATCACGGTGCGGCTCTCGGGGCTTCCGGCCGCCAAGGTGATCGGATCGGGCACGATCCTTGATACCGCACGGTTCAGGAGTTTGCTGGGGCGGCATCTGGGGATTTCGCCGCAATCAGTACATGCCTATGTCCTTGGCGAGCATGGCGATAGCGAGGTTCTGGCATGGTCGAATGCGCGGGCCGGGTCGCTTTCACTGGCCGGGTTTGCCGCCCAGGTCGGATCGGCGATTACCGCCGATGTCCGGGCCCGGATTGATGATGGGGTGCGCAATGCGGCCTATAAGATCATCAAGGGCAAGGGGGCGACCTATTATGGAATTGGCGCGGGGCTTGCGCGGATCGTCAAGGCGATTGCGCAGGATCAGCAGGAAGTCCTGACGGTATCAATGGTCAATCGCGAGATCGAAGGGGTGGCCGATGTCGCGCTGTCGATTCCGCGCGTGATCGGGGCCACGGGCATCATGACCGATCTTTTCCCCGATCTGGACGCCGAGGAAAGGGCGGCCCTTCATCGCAGTGCGGCGTTGCTGAAAGCAACGGTCGAGGCGGTTTCGCTTTGATTCCGCTTTGATCTTGTGCGGGGCTGAATTTCAAAAGACATAATTGCCCGCTTTTCACAGCAGGGGCGAACGCGTTAGGCTTGTGCGGATAGATCAATCAAACATCATTGGGGAAGTTGTGCGACATGGACGGGTCCGATCAGGCGGTGCCGGATATCGCCTATAGCCCGATGCCCGACGAAGCAGGCATCCGTGACTTCATCGCCAGATGCGACCGGCTTTATCCGCCCGATGCGGTTGCGGCCGATATTGCGCAGAACCGCAAATGGTATGGCGCGCTTTGTGATGCGTTTGCCTATCCCCATCCGCCGGGGCTTCTGAGCCGTGATGACCATATTGCCGGGGTGGCGGTCAGGATTTACCGCCCGGCCAAGATAAGCACAACGCGCAAGCTTTTATACCTGCATGGCGGCGGGTTTATCGTCGGGTCGCTTGATAGCCATGATGCGATCTGTGCCGAGATGGCCGAGGCGGCCGGGGCGGAAATGATTTCGGTCGATTACCGGCTGGCCCCCGAACATCTTTGGCCAGCTGCGCATCAGGATGCGTTTGGCGTTGCGCGCGATGTGCTGTCGCGCGGTGCGGAGATCGTCCTGATTGGCGATAGTGCCGGGGCGACATTGGCCGGCGGGCTTGCGATCCGGGCGCGCGACGCGGGGCTTGGCGCAGGCGTGATCGGGCAGGTCCTGATTTATCCGGCCCTTGGCGGTGATCTTGGCTGGCCATCCTATGGGCAGATGGCATCGGCCCCCGGATTAAGTACCGATGATGTGATTTATTATCGCGATGTCCTGAAGGCACCGATGGATGATCCGGTGGCCTATCCGCTTTCGGCGGAGGATTTGCGCGGATTGCCGCCGACCTATATCACGGCGGCCTATTTTGATCCGCTGCGCGATGACGGGCGGGAATATGCCGCGCGCCTTGCCCGGGCCGGGATTGATGTGACGTACCGCGAAGAACCGCAGATGATCCATGGCTGGCTGCGTGCGCGGTATATGAGCGACGGGGCGGCGACCGGGTTCCGGTTTTTGTGTGACGCGATAAAGCGCATGGCCGCGGAATAATGTGCCCGATAGTGCTGCGAATTTGTTCGTGTCTTCACCCGTGACGGAAAATCCCTGCGCGATGGGGATTTTGATCATTTCCTGTTCTGGTGATAGTCTTGGTCGCCTCATCTGTTTCGAAGGTGTGTTTTGCCCGTTAGGGCACCCGTAGAACGGAGGCAGGGAATGTATCGCAAGATCATGGTACCCGTGGATCTGACGCATATCGACAGGCTGGAAAAGGCGCTTTCGACGGCGGCGGATCTGGCAAAGCATTATGGTGCGGAAATCTGCTTTTTCGGGGTCGGGACAAATACCCCATCCCCCATTGCGCACAATCCGGCAGAGTATGATCGCAAGATGGCGGCCTTTGCCGAGGAGCAGGGCAAGAAGACCGGTATCAGCTGTTCGGGCATGACCCGCATTTCACATGATCCGGCGATTGATCTGAGCGAAATCATTGTTGATGCGGCAACAGAGGCCAGGGCGGATATGATCGTCATGGCATCCCATGTGCCGGGTATTGCCGATCATATTTTTGCATCCCACGGCGGATATGTTGCGTCGCATTGGGATCATTCCGTGTTCCTGGTGCGTTAATAGCAGGCAAATCGGAAAAATTGCGGCCGGGGGTGGCCGCAAATATGCTTTTCAAGGGAGATTTTCATGGGATCGAATGCCGAGACGGGCATCGAAAGCCCGGATGGTGCCGCCAATCCGATCGAGACCGATTATGAGATCGGGCAGGATAACATCACCACACAGATCGGGCCGTTCGGGCTTGATGTGCACAATCCCGTCTTTCTGATATCGGGTTTATCGATTGTGGCGTTCGTGTTTCTGACACTGGCGTTTCAGGACAGTGTGGGGCCGATGTTCAATGACATGCGGGGCTGGCTGACATCGACGCTTGACTGGTTTTTCCTGTCGGCGGCGAATGTGTTTGTTCTGTTGTGCCTGTTTCTGATCGTCTCCCCGCTGGGCAAGGTGCGGCTTGGCGGGCAGGATGCGACGCCCGATTATTCCTATAGCGGCTGGTTTGCCATGCTGTTTGCGGCCGGCATGGGCATCGGCCTTATGTTCTATGGCGTGTCAGAACCGATATCGCATTTCACCACCTCGATGGGGGGTGCGGTTGTTGGTGATGGCGGGGCCAGGACGGACTGGGCACCGCTTGGCGGGGCGATGGGCGATGCGGATGCGGCCTTTGACCTTGGCATGGCGGCAACGATTTTCCATTGGGGCCTTCATCCGTGGGCGATTTATGCCACCGTGGCGCTCGCACTTGCGCTGTTTTCGTTTAACAAGGGCCTGCCATTGACCATGCGGTCGGTGTTTTATCCGGTCTTTGGCGAGCGTGTCTGGGGCTGGACCGGGCATGTGATTGATATCATGGCGGTGTTTGCCACCCTGTTCGGGCTTGCGACGTCGCTTGGTTTTGGGGCGGAACAGGCCAATGCCGGGCTTCAATTCCTGTTCGGGTTACCGGAATCCGACGGATCGAAGGTGTTCCTGATCATCGGGATTACCGGGATTGCGTTGATTTCTGTCCTTGCCGGGCTTGATGCCGGGGTCAAGCGGCTTTCGGAAATCAATATGGTTCTGGCCGCCCTGCTTTTGCTGTTTGTGGTTCTGGTCGGGCCGACGATGGACATCATCAAGGGCTTTTTCACAAGCCTTGTCGCCTATGTCGAATATCTGCCGGCGCTTTCGAACCCGGTCGGGCGCGAGGATGCCAATTTCAGCCAGGGCTGGACGTCGTTTTACTGGGCGTGGTGGATTTCGTGGTCGCCGTTTGTCGGCATGTTCATTGCGCGCGTATCGCGGGGCCGGACGGTGCGGGAATTCATTACCTGTGTTCTGATCATTCCGTCGCTGGTCTGCGTTTTGTGGATGACCGCATTTGGCGGGACGGCGGTGCATATGGTCAATGAAGGTGTTCAGGCGATTGCCGATGCGGCGCTTCCGATCAAGCTTTTCACCATGCTTGAACAATTGCCGTTGCAGTCGATCACGTCCTTTATCGGTATTGTTCTGGTGATCGTGTTCTTTGTCACGTCATCGGATTCCGGGTCGCTGGTGATTGATACGATTACCGCAGGCGGCAAGGTCGATGCACCCGTGCCCCAGCGCATATTCTGGTGCACGTTTGAAGGGCTGGTTGCGATTGCGCTGCTGCTTGGCGGCGGATTGGGAGCCTTGCAGGCGATGGCGGTTTCAACCGGTTTCCCGTTTGCGATCATTCTTCTGCTGGCGTGTTATTCGATCATTCAGGGATTGCGCAGCGAGCCACGATAAGCGGAAGACGGATAGACGTAAAAAGGGGCGCAAAACAATGCGCCCCTTTTGTGCGGGTGTTGGCCGGTCGGTTTACGGTTTGATCTGCTCGAATGTCATGATTGACTTGTTGCTGGCGTCGACCAGCATCAGATCGTCTTCCTGCAATTTCCAGCCTTTGACATCGGCCATGGCGGCGATGAAGGCGTCTTCGATCTCCATCGCGTTTTCCATGCACATCATTTTGGTGCTGCCAAGCGGGGAGACATCAAGGGCGGTGTCGTTCCGGGTGTAATTCCCGAAATAGCGGTTGCAACCGGTCGATCCGGCAACCTTGCCATCCTTGGTGAAATTGATGCTGGCGAGGATCGGGGTCATTGGCATCAGGGTTTTGTCTTTGGCCTCAATCCGCATCAATTGCCAGTCGCGATCCGCGATGGCCGACCAGTCGGCGGGGGATTTTTCCTCGGCCGGTTTGGTCGTGGCTGCACAACCGGCAAGCCACAGGCTGCTGGCGATGCCAAATGCGGCGAAGGTTAAAGAGGTTGCTTTGCGCATTGGAAGTATCCTGTGTTTGGAGGCTGTCCGGGTCTGAATGCCGTGTTTCGGGCAGCATGAACCATGCCGGGATACTCATACGACTTTGCGGCGAAATTTTAGCAGGGTTACAGCGCATTTTTATCGTTCTGTCGTAAGGGTTTGGCAGGGTTGCGGTGCACAAGACCTTTGCGCTTGGCGGTGCCGGGGGCTATGGTATCCGGGCCCGCCACCATCTTTAAGGTCATCATCATGAAGCTTTCCCTGTCAGACGCACATGCGCTTGTGTGTGATACCCTGCTGCGTTGCAAGGTTGATCCCGACAATGCCAGATCGGTGGCAACCGCCCTGATCACGGCCGAGGCCGCAGGCCAGGGCGGGCACGGTTTGCGCCGCGTTCCGGCCTATGCCGCGCAGGCCCGTGCGGGCAAGGTGGACGGGTTTGCCAAACCGGTAGCCGATCAGCCGTTTCCCGCCGTGTTGCGGATTGATGCGCAGTTCGGCTTTGCCTATCCCGCACTTGACCTGATGATCGAACGATTGCCCGATATCGCGCGTAGTCAGGGGATTGCGGTGGCGGCAATCCATAAATCCCACCATGCCGGGGTGATGGGGCTTACCGTGGAAAGACTGACTGAGGCGGGGCTGGCGGCGATGATGTTTGCCAATGCCCCGGCCGCGATGGCGCCCTGGGGTGGGCGTCGTCCGATGTTTGGCACCAACCCGATTGCCTTTGCCACCCCGATTGGCGATGGCGATCCGATCGTGATTGATCTGGCATTGTCAAAAGTCGCACGCGGCAAGATCATGGCGGCCAAGCAGAAAGGGGTTCCGATCCCCGATGACTGGGCATTGGATGCAGACGGCAATCCGACCACCGATGCGGTCAAGGCGCTTGAAGGCACGATGATTCCGGCAGGCGGGGTCAAGGGCGCGGCCCTTGCCATGATGGTCGAAATGCTGGCCGCCGGGTTGACCGGCGCGCAATTCGGGCATCAATCCTCGTCGCTGTTTGATGACAAGGGCGCGCCGCCGGCATTGGGCCAGCTTGTGATTGCCATTGATCCGGTTGCAGTCGGTGGGGCGGGGATCATTGATCATTTGCGTTATATTGCAGATGAGATCGCGCTTGAGGAAACCGTGCGGTTACCGGGGCGGCGCGGGCAGAATGCGCGGCGGGATGCGGAAATTCAGGGGCTGGATATCGAAGATGATGTCATCGCTGCGATTGAAGCCATCAAGTAAATCCAGACGCGATTATGCGAAATACGAGACCCCGGCAGTTTCTTTCTGTCGGGGTTTTTCGTGATTTGGCCCGCCTGTATCGCTATTTGTGAACGCGGTCACAAGTAATAATTGAATTATTACACTGCCATTTCTTGGGTGAGCATTTTTTTATTTGAATAATATCTTGATGTATAGACAAGTTTGATTGTTGTCGGTGAAATGAAGGCGTCGTAATCATCGAACTGTAACATCATCGTCACCATAGAGTCGCGGTTTGTGCGTAGCTTCTTGACCAGCGAAACACAAGCAGGCGGACTTTAATGCTGGTCGTAGATATTTCCGGACTGAACAAGAGCTTCTCGCGCGATAAACGGGCATTGAACAATGTCAGTTTACAGGTCCGCGAGGGCGAGATGGTCGCGCTGATCGGGGCGTCCGGTTCGGGTAAATCCACCCTGATCCGTCATATTGCCGGTTTGCTGCGCGGGGATCGCGATGGTGGCAAGATCGAAGTATTCGGTGAAGTCATCCAGCAGAACGGCCGCATTGCGCGGGGTGCGCGCAAGGTGCGGGCCGATATTGGTGTTGTGTTTCAGCAATTCAATCTGGTCAGCCGCCTGACGGTTCTGACCAATGTTCTGACCGGGATGCTGGGCCGGGTGCCGGCATGGCGTGGGTCGTTATGCCTGTTCACCAAGGCCGAGCGCATGCGGGCAATGACTGCGTTAAAGCGTGTCGGTATCGATGGTCATGCGACAAAGAAAGCCCGCAATCTTTCGGGCGGGCAGCAGCAGCGTGCGGCGATTGCGCGCACGATTACGCAGGGCGCACGCCTTATTCTGGCCGATGAGCCGATTGCATCGCTTGATCCGGCGTCATCACGCAAGGTGATGAATACGCTTGATCGGGTGAACCGCGAAGACAATGTCACCGTGATCGTATCGCTGCATCAGGTCGATTATGCCCGTGATTATTGTGCGCGCACGATTGCGATGCGCGATGGCGAAGTCGTTTTTGACGGCCCATCCACCGAACTGACGCCGGAATTCCTGCGCGAACTTTACGGCGAATATTCTTCCGAGCTTTTCGCACCTGCCCCGGATCAAGTTCCGGCCAAGAGCAGGGTCGCGGAGAAGGATCTGGCGTTCGCTTCAAGCTAGATCAGGACGATTTCTCTCTGCCTTACCTCTTTTTATTTCACCTCTACCAACCAACCTGACGGGGGACTTCCCATGATCCGCAAGACAATTGCATCCGCAGCCCTTGCTGCCAGCATGCTCGTAACCGGCATGGCCTATGCCGATGTCGAATTCAAGCCGCTTGAAAAAGACCCGGAAACCATCGTTTTCGGCTTTATCTCAACTGAATCCAGCTCCAACCTGAAAGCCCAGTGGCAGCCGTTGATCGAGGATTTGGAAGAAGCCCTTGGCAAGGATGTCGAAGCATTCTTCGCGCCGGATTATGCCGGGATCATCGAAGGCATGCGTTTTGGCAAGGTTCACGTTGGCTGGTTCGGTAACAAGTCGGCCATGGAAGCCGTTGATCGTGCGGGCGGCGAAGTTTTCGTCCAGACGTCCAAAAGCGATGGCACGAACGGCTATTATTCCCACATCATCACCCAGGCCGATAACGACAAGCTCAACACGCTTGCCGATATGCTGAAATGCGATGGGACGCTTAACTTCGGTATCGGTGATCCGAACTCGACCTCTGGCTTCCTGGTTCCGACCTACTACGTCTTTGCGCAGAACGGCGTTGATCCGAAAAACTGCTTCAAAACCGTTCGCAATGCCAACCACGAAACCAACCTGATGGCGACTGCCAATAATCAGGTTGATGTTGCGGCCAACAATTCCGAACAGCTTGCGCGCACCCAGATGGTCAAGCCGGAAATCACCGACAAGGTCAAGGTTATATGGACCTCGCCGCTGATCCCGTCTGATCCGATGGTTTATCGCAAGGATATGTCGCGCGAACTGAAATCCGAAATCAAGGCGTTCTTCCTTGGTTATGGTCGCCTGGGCAATGTTGAAGAAGCCAACAAGGTTCTTGGCGGCATTCAGGACGGCATGGGCAAGTTCATGGAAAGCAGCAATGCGCAGCTTTACCCGATCCGTCAGCTTGAACTGTATAAAAACAAGCTGAAAATCGAGAACACGGCAGAATTGTCGGCGGATGAAAAAGCTGCCCGCATTGCCGAGATCGACATGAAACTGGCCGAACTCGACATTCTGGTTTCTTACGAGTAACCGGTTTTATGGCAGGGGGCCCGCATGCGGGCTCCCTGTTTGCTTTTTTACCATCCGGGATTAACACCATGAACAGCAGTATTTCTTCTGCCGCGGCGGCACCGGCGGAACTTCCGCCACGCGATCTGAAACGATCCGCTGCCAATATTCTTTTATGGACCATCATCATGGGTCTTCTGGCCTGGTCCTGGGAAGGCGCGGATATGCGTCCGATGGCGCTGGTGGAAAACAGTGGCAACATGGTCGATTTCGCGGACGGGTTTTTCCCGCCGGATTTCCTGATGTGGAAAACCTATGTCAGTGAAATGTGGATCACCATCCAGATTGCGATCTGGGGTACGGCGCTTGCGATTGTCTGTTCGATCCCGTTTGGCATTCTGTGTTCTGAAAACATCGTTCCGTTCTGGGTTTACCAGCCGGTACGCCGCCTGATGGATTCCTTCCGCGCGATCAATGAAATGGTTTTTGCCATGCTGTTTGTTGTTGCGGTTGGTCTTGGTCCGTTTGCAGGTGTCCTTGCGCTTTGGATCCATACCACCGGCGTTCTGGCAAAGCTGTTTTCAGAAGCCGTCGAGGCGATTGATCCCGAACCGGTCGAAGGTATCCGGGCCACGGGTGCCAACGGGTTGCAGGAGGTCATCTTTGGGGTGATCCCGCAGGTTCTTCCGCTTTGGATTTCCTATTCGCTGTACCGGTTTGAAAGCAATGTGCGGTCGGCAACCGTTCTTGGCATCGTTGGTGCGGGTGGTATTGGCATGGTTTTGTGGGAATATATCCGCGCATTTTATTACGCGGAAACCGCCGCGGTCATGATCATCATCATCATATCGGTTAGTCTGCTTGATGTGATTTCGCAGCGTCTGCGCAAACTGGTGACCTGATCCATGACGTTCAAGATTACGCAGGCCAAACCGGCAATGAAACAATTGTCGGAGGCCCCGACGATTGATCCGAGTGCGGTGGTGGTTGATTGCGAATTTGGTGTCTGGACCGAAATTGGCCCGCGCACCAGCATCCGCGAAAGCGTGATGGGTGATTATTCCTATGTCGTCAATGACAGCGAGATCATCTATTCCGACATCGGAAAATTCGTAAATATCGCCGCCCACACGCGGATCAATCCGGGGCAGCACCCGATGGACCGGGCATCGATGCATCATTTCCAGTACCGGTCGAGTGCCTATGAGCTTGGCGATGATGATCCGGCATTTTTTGACTGGCGCCGGGAAAAGCGCGTCAAACTCGATCATGATGTCTGGATCGGACATGGCGCGATTGTTCAGGGCGGGGTTACCATCGGGATCGGCTCCGTCGTTGGTTCGGGTGCGGTGGTGACCAAGGATGTGCCGCCCTACACCATTGTCACCGGCATTCCGGCAACGCCGCTTCGGCCGCGATTTGATGCGGAAATTGTTGATGCGCTGCTTCGTATTTGCTGGTGGGACTGGGATCATGCAACATTGGCAGACCGGCTTGACGATTTTCGGCATTTGCCGGTGCGGGATTTCTGTCTGAAATACGATTTGCGATAAATCGACATCCAATTCGAGGCCCCATGACCGACTATCAGCGTTATGCTGTTTATTATGCACCAAAAGCCGACAGTGATCTGGCGGATTTTGGCAATGCCTGGCTGGGGCGTGATCCGGCAACCGGGCGGGAAATCGCGCGCCCGGATGTTGCGGGACTTGATCGGGACGAGATCGCATCAATCACCGTTTCCCCATCGCGATACGGGTTTCATGGTACCCTGAAACCGCCATTTGCCTTAAAGGACGGGCAGACACGCGCGCAGCTTGAAAGCGCGATTGCCGACTATTGCGCCGGGGCAAGCCCGGTTGCGTGCGGTTCCCTGATCCTGAAAGCCATCGGAAGTTTTATCGCACTTGTCCCGACCGAACCGGTCGGCGGGCTTGGCGATCTGGCATCCGGCCTTGTGAAGGTGCTTGACGGTTTTCGCCAGCCCGAAGACGAAGCCGCGATGAACAAACGCCGTGCATCGGGGCTGAGTGACCGGCAGGAAGAATATCTGGTCCGGTGGGGGTATCCCTATGTGATGGAAGAATTCCGTTTTCACCTGACCCTGACCGGCAAGCTTGATCCGGATCGGATGATGCGGGTGCGCGATGCGGTGGCCCCGATTGTTGCACCGTTGTGCGAGGCACCATTTACGATCAGCGATGTCTGTCTTTTTGGTGATCCGGGGGATGGAAAGCCGTTTGATTTGTTGCGGCGCTTTGCGCTTGGATGATGGGCGATTGCGCCCCGGAAGTTAAAAAAATGCTGCAGTGTTTTGCTGCAGCATTTTTTGTTCAGACTGCCCGGTTTCCGGGCGATTGGTCCTTTGGGGCCGGGCGATGGAAAATGGCATCGATGAAACGGCCAATACCGGTTTCAAGGTCATTGTCATTTTCAACGGCGATCACGTTGGGACCATCGACCTGATAGGCCGATGCACGCCGCAGGCGTTGTTCGATATCGTCGGAACTTTCGCGGCCACGGGCCACAAGGCGTTGGCGAAGGGCATCCTCGCCCGCGCGGATGCTGATGACCCGGACGTGATCGGGACCCAGAAGATCGCGGGCATCGTCAATCACACTGCGTGATGCGTTGACGACAACGATTTTGCCGTTGGAGACGTCGTTCTGGACATGATTGGGAATGCCGTAACAAAGATTGTGCGCCCGCCAGCTCAGCAGGAAGGCCCCCTGCTTTGCCATCGAAGCAAAATCCTCGGCCCGCACGGGAATATGGATTTCGCCAACCGACCCGGCCGGGCGGGTAATGCAGCGACGGGGAAACAGGATTGTTTCATCGTCGTGCAAACGTGCCCGCGCCGCATCCAATAGGGTATCCTTGCCAACCCCGCTGGGGCCGACGACAAGAATCAGCAATCCATTTTCCGAAACGCCATGAGGGGTGTCATGGCGCGCGATCATGACACGCGGCTTCCCAGACGCCACACACCACGCACAATCGGATGATGCGGTGAATGATGGACCCGGATCAGGTCGCCGCGTTTGCCAACCGCAATTTCGCCCCGGTCATCAAGGCCGACCTGTTTTGCCGGGGTCAATGTTGCGGTGCGCACCGCACGCGGCAGGTCATAGGCATCGAAATCATCAAACAGTTTCATCACGCCGTGCAGCAGACTGTGCGGGACATAGTCGCTTGAGATAATGTCGAGATAGCCGTGCTTTGCCAGATCGCCCGCCGCGACATTGCCGCTATGTGATCCGCCGCGCACAAGGTTCGGCCCGCCCATCATCACGCCAAGCCCGCCTTCATGTGATGCCTTGGCCGCCGCAAGGGTCGTCGGGAATTCGGCCACCGTCATTTTATCGGCGACGGCTTCGGCAACGTGTTCCTCGGTCGCGTCATCGTGGCTTGCCAGTGCAAGGCCCCGGCTATGGGCGACGTCGACAACGTGACGGCGATGTTTGACGGAATACAGTTCGGAATCACGTTTGCGGCTGGCGACGAATTTGCGCATTTCCTCGTCCGAGAGGCCGTATTTGCCCTGATAATAGGTGTAATAGGCATCCAGACTGACGAATTGGCGTTGGCCCGGCGTGTGATCCATCACCGAGAGCATCTTGACCAGAGGAAGATCAACCAGATTATCGAGTGCCTCGACCAGCCCGCCATAGGATGTTTCGCAGCGCAGATGCAGTTTGTGATCTGCGCGCAAAAGGTTGTTCTCGAGCGCATGCTGAAGGGCAGTCACCGATTCAACCAGTCGTTCGATTCGTTCTGATCCGTCTGAGACGTCGCCGACAGAGATGGCATCAAAGACCGTTGTGATGCCGGCACTGGCGACCTGATTGTCGTGCGCAATCACCGCGGCGGTAGCGGGCCAGCGGGTTTTGGGACGCGGGGTCAGGTGTTTTTCGAGATTGTCGGTATGCAGTTCGACCAGACCGGGCATTAGATAATCGCCACCCATGTCTTCGGCACCGGGCAGATTGGACGGGCGGTCCGAGATATCGGTGATCAGTCCGTCTTTGATCTGAACGGCACCTTCGATGACATCATTGGCCAGGACAATTTTGGCATTGGTAAAAATCTGTTCAGTCATTGGCCCCAACTTTAAACGAAGTCACATCAAACGATCCCGTGCAGACCGCATCGCGGGTTTCGTGATCATGGAAAATACCGGCAATGGCAGCGCCGCGTGCCTTGGCTTCTTCAATCAATGCCAGAACCGTGGCACGATTTTGGACGTCAAGCGATGCGGTGGGTTCATCAAGCAGCATGATCGGATAATCGGCGATAAAACCGCGCGCGATATTCACGCGCTGCTGTTCGCCCCCGGAAAAGGTCAGGGGGGAAAGTTGCCACAGACGTTCGGGAATGCGCAAGCGGGTCAGAAGATCGCGGGCCTTTGCTAGTGCCGTTTCGCGGGCCGTACCCAGCGCGATCAGGGGTTCGGCGACGATTTCAAGTGTTGGTACGCGCGGAATGACGCGCAGGAACTGGCTGACATAGCCCATGGTGCGTTTGCGCATATCAAGGATCGCATGCGGGCTTGCGGTGGTGATGTCAAGCCAGTCACCATCGTGAAACACGCTGATCGTGCCGCTTGAGCAGGTGTAATTGGCATAAAGCATGCGCATGAAGGTGCTTTTCCCCGATCCGGATTCACCGGTCAGCGCAATGCATTCACCGGCATTCAGGCGGAATTCGACCCCTTCGAATACCGGGATCGTGACGCTGCCCTGAGTATGCAGGGTAAAGCCCTTGGCGACGTTTTTGGCGTGAAGCATTTCAGACATTTCAATCGCCCTAGTTTTGCAGGATGGAAGAAACAAGCAGCTGGGTATAGGCGTGCTGCGGATCGTCCAGCACCTGATCGGTCAGGCCGCTTTCGATCACTTCGCCGTTCTGCATGACCATCAGGCGATGCGACAGCAGGCGGGCAACCGCCAGATCGTGGGTGACGATGATCACCGCCAGATTAAGGTCGTGAACCAGCCCGCGCAGCAGATCGAGCAGGCGGGCCTGAACCGAGACGTCCAGACCACCCGTGGGTTCGTCCATGAAAACGAGACGCGGGCTGGTTACGAGGTTACGGGCAATCTGCAGGCGTTGCTGCATGCCACCCGAAAAGGTTGAGGGCAGATCATCAAGGCGTTCGGTGGCAATTTCGACCTTGCCAAGCCAGTTTTCGGCGGTGCTTCGGATATTGCCGTAATGACGATCACCGACCGCCATCAGGCGTTCGCCGATATTGGCCCCGGCACTGACATTCATGCGCAATCCATCGCGGGCGTTCTGATGTACGAAGGCCCAGTCGGTGCGCATCAGCAATCGACGTTGCGCTTCGGACATCTGATAGACATCGCGGATGCCATCAATGCGGGTGTGATATTCGACCGTGCCCTTGGTCGGTTCCTGCCGGGCTGCAATGCTGCGCAGCAAAGTTGATTTGCCAGATCCGGATTCACCAACAATGCCAAGCACTTCGCCGGGGCGGAGTTCAAAACTGACATTGCGGCAACCGACCCGGTCGCCATACATCATGGTCAGGTCGGAAACGCGCAGAAGCGGTTCATGTGAGCGGGTCATTATTCTGCGGCCTTTCCGTTGCTGTGGCTGGTGCCAAGGGGCTGATCATGATGTTGCGGGCCGCGATGGCCGGCGTCCTGCCGTTCGCTGCAATAATCCGTGTCCGAGCAGACGAACATCCGGTTGCCCTTGTCATCAAGGATGACTTCGTCAAGGTAGCTGTCAGTTGCGCCGCACATGCCGCATTCGTCCTTCCAGCTTTGCACCTCGAACGGGTGATCTTCGAAATCGAGGCTTTTGACCTTTGTGTAAGGCGGCAGGGCATAGATGCGTTTTTCACGTCCGGCCCCGAAAAGCTGCAGGGCGGCCATCATGTCCATTTTCGGATTGTCGAATTTCGGTGTCGGCGACGGGTCCATGACATAGCGATCATCGACCATCACCGGATAGGCATAGGTGGTGGCGATATGGCCGTGACGCGAAATGTCTTCATAAAGCTTCACATGCATCAGGCCATATTCTTCGAGCGCGTGCATCTTGCGGGTTTCGGTTTCGCGCGGTTCAAGGAAGCGAAGCGGTTCGGGGATTGGCACCTGATAGACAAGAATCTGGTCTTCGCGCAGTTCCTTTTCGGGAATGCGGTGGCGGGTCTGGATGATCGACGCCTCGGCGGTTTTTTCCGTGGTGGCGACATTGGCGGTCTTGGCAAAGAACTGCCGGATCGAAACGGCATTGGTGGTGTCATCCGCGCCCTGATCGATGACCTTAAGTGTATCGTCCGGTCCGATGACGGCGGCCGTGACCTGCACCCCGCCCGTACCCCAGCCATAAGGCATCGGCATTTCGCGACCGGCAAACGGCACCTGATATCCGGGGATGGCAACGGCCTTTAGCAGCGCGCGCCGGATCATGCGTTTGGTTTGTTCGTCAAGATAGGCAAAATTATAGGCCGAAGATGCTTCTGGCGGATTATTTACGGTCTGTTCCATATTGGTTACTCCGCGGCTTCGGGTTGTGATCTGGCGTTTTTGGTATCGGCTGCGTCCGCCTTTGCCAGACGTTCAAGCACTTCGGCACGCATGCGCCGGACAAGTTCAAGTTCGCCCTGGAAATCGACATAGTGCGGCAGCTTGATATGTTCGACAAAGCCGGTTGCCTGCACATTGTCGCTATGTTCCATGACGAATTCCTCGTCCTGGGCCGGGCCCATGACCTGTTCGCCCATTTCGCGTGCACGCATGGCGCGATCTACCAGCGCCATTGATATGGCTTTGCGTTCGTTCTGACCGAAGACAAGCCCGTAACCACGGGTGAATTGCGGCAGCTTGGTTTTCGATCCCTTGAACTTGTTGACGGTTTCGCATTCGGTCAGTTCGATATCGCCGATATCAATGGCAAAGCCGAGTTCTTCGGGTTCGATTTCGACCGCAACGCTGCCATAGCGGATTTCACCGACAAAGGCGTGGCTGTTGGCGTAGCCGCGCTGGGTGGAATAACCGAGTGCCAGCACAAAGCCCTCGTCCCCGCGGGCGAGATTTTGCAGGCGCAGATCACGATCAGCCGGGAATTTGACCGGCTCGCGCGTCAGATCGGCGACTGGCGCATCATCATTGGTCGGGTTGGGTTCGTCCTGTATCAGGCCCTCGTAATTCAGAAGGTCGTCAAGAACGCGGGGCATGGTTTCATCCACCGGGTGATCGGCGGTGTGGGCGGTTGCCGGTTCCTCGCCATTGGCCATCAGGGTGAAATCAAGCAGGCGGTGCGTGTAATCAAATGTCGGGCCGAGAATCTGCCCGCCCGGCAGATCCTTGAAAGTTGCCGAAATGCGGCGTGCGATATCCATTTCGGCGGTTTTGACCGGCTTGGAAAAGGCAAAACGCGGCAATGTCGTGCGATAGGCGCGCATCAGAAAGATCGCCTCGATCAGGTCCCCGCGGCCCTGCTTGATGGCAAGGGCGGCGAGATCGCGGTCATAAAGCGATCCTTCGGCCATGACGCGGGTTACCGAAAGCGACAATTGCTGTTCGATCTGGCTGGTTTCAATCTCGGCAACGTCCCTGTCGCCACGGCGTTTTTCGGCCAGAAGCCGGTGGGCATTGTTGATGGCGCGTTCGCCACCTTTGACGGCTACATACATTTTATCTGACCTCGATCCGGGTGGTGCGCGGAAGGGCGGCAATTTTGCGATCTGCGGCAAAGACGACATCGACACCGCAGGGGAACAGATGATGGTTTTCCGCGCGCCATGCGTGGAAGGCGGCAGGCAGGCCGGGCACGGAAAGGTTCTGGCTGTCCTTGATGCCGGGGCCCCGCAGGATCATGTCGGCCTTGTCCGATATGTCTTCGACCATCAGGATCAGGGTTGCCGACTGATCGGGATATTCGGCATTGCCAAGCGCCAGATCGGTGATGAAACCAAGATCTTCGCCAAGGTTGGCCACGGCAAAATCGGCAGCGGACGGTGTGCCGGTGATCGGGCTGCCGCAATGGAATTTCAGATGGGCATTGGCCCCGTCCGATGCGCAACCAGGTGACAGCCAGATTGTCGTATCCATATCGGCCATCGCCAGCAGAAAGGCGGTTGCGGATTTGTTCAGCCCGGCCGGTGCGGGGAGATCAAGCGGCAGATCGTAAATACGACCGGGATGGGCCATCGCATCAAGAAGGGTGCGAAACACGGCATTGGAGTCAAAGGCGGCATTTTCAAAACCGCGCAGCAATTCGGGGGTCCGGGCTTGTGGGGTCATTCGTCTTCTCCGCGGACAAGGGTAAAGAAATCGACCTTGGTGGCGGCGACCTTGCGGGCGGCTTCGCGTTTTGCCTCGGCCTGCTGGCGGGCCAGCATGTCGATGAAATCGGACGCACCATCGTCGCGTTGCATGATCGCATCAAACAGGGCGGCATATTGTGCCTGTATCTTGTCGCGCCCCTTGACATAGGCATGACCGACCGTGCCATCGGACAAAGTGACCGCGCAGCGTGTGACGGTCATTTCGCCAAGGTTGAAGCGCTGCCCGGCCCCACCGGCGCGACCGCGCACCATGACCATGCCGATTTGCGGTTCGCGCAGGTGGCTCCATTGCACATCGGCAAAATGATCGTGCCATTCCTGTTCAAGAATTGTGCGGTCCGTGCGGGCCAGCACCGCCATCCAGCGTTGGCGTGCCTGTGTGGCGGGATCGATGTTCGATCCGTGGTCTGATCCGGATTGCGGGGCGGGTTGCGCCGTCATCTGTTTGATCCTTCCTTGCGGGTATCGACAAATTCAAAATTTGTCTAGACGTCTATACATATTCACGTTATAAGACGATTACGCGGGCTTGGCAAAGGCCTTGCGGTGAAAGTTTTGTGAATGGGGATTTCGATGGATTGGGAAGCCGGGCTATCTATCTGGAAGCAAATCGAAAAACAGCTTCTTGCCGATATTGCCAGTGGGGTCTTCGCACCTGGCGATAAAATGCCGACCGAGATGGAACTGGTTCGCCGATTCGGCGTGAATCGCCATACGGTGCGACGTGCGATGTCAGCCCTTGTCGATGCCAATGTCGTGCGTGTCGAACAGGGGCGGGGGGCATTTGTTCAGGAACAGATTCTGGATTATCCGCTTGGTGCCAAAACGCGGTTTTCCCAGATCGTATCGGGCCGTCATCGATTGCCCGACAAGAGATTGATTTCGTCTGAAATCCTGAAAGCCAGTGCGACCATCGCCCAGTTTCTGGATGTCAAACCGGGGACGCGGGTTGTTGAACTGTTTTCCGTGTCTGAGGCCGATGGCATTCCGCTGGCGGTGGCGACAAGCTATCTTCCGGTTGCCCGGTTCGAGGGGATTGTCGAGATATTTACCCAGACAAAATCCCTGACCGAAGCTTTCAAGCATTTCGGGATCGATGATTACAGCCGCAAAACCACCCGCATCAGTGCCCAGTTGCCATCATCACGCGTTGCCAGCCTGCTGAAACAGGCCAAAAACCGGCCGGTGATATCGACGGAAAGTGTTGATGTCGATTCTGCCGGTGTACCGATTGAATACGGGATTACCGCCTTTTCCAGTGACCGGGTGCAGTTGATTGTCGAGTAGCAGACAGGTTCAGTATTCCCGCCCCGGACGGGCCCTATAGACCGGGAAGCTCAGTTTAAACCATATGGCACTTGCGCGCAGGGCGAAGGAGCACAGGAACGCGATCAGGGCGACCGGGGCACGGGGAAGCGACAGTATATCGGTGCCGATCACATAGATTGATGCGCCGAGAAGCGCGCAGGTGATGTAAATTTCAGGGCGCAGGATCAGCGGGATTTCGTTACACACCACATCACGGACCATGCCGCCAAATGTGGCCGTGATGGTGCCAAGGATGATGGCAACCAATGGCGATACGCCAAGGTTAAGGCCGATAGCCGCCCCCGTCACGCCAAACATCGCAAGACCAAGCGCATCAAGCCAGATCAGCGCGACATAACGCCGTTCAACCAGATGGGCGGTGAAATAGGTGAAGACGGCACTGCCGATACAGGTAATGACCCAGGCCGGGTCCCTGATCCAGAAAACCGGTGTGGCGCCGGTGATCACGTCGCGAACCGTCCCGCCGCCGATGCCGGTAAAGGTCGCGATCAAAACGAAGCCGACAATATCCATCTGGCGCCGCGATGCTTCCAGCGCGCCGGTCACGGCAAAAACGGCAACGCCGGTCAGTTCGAGCCAATAAATAATCTGGGTAATTGTCATAATGTCGCTTCAACACCGTTTCAGATATGCAGTCTTATCGGATCGATCTGACTTGCCGGATGGCATAGAATTTCAGTATCACCGATTTTTCAGTATGTTTGGTGCCATCATGCCAAACGTAAGATGGCTTTGGAAAATGTTTTCCCCGTTCGTCTTAAAAAGCCGAGAGCGCGGTCTTATATGCAGCACACGATAAGCCGCATGTCTTAAAAATGACGGCATATAAATCGGGCAATCGCAAATAAGGCTGTCCGTAGGGAAGTGAGAGGATTGACTGTGAAAAGCTTTTCGCAGGTGGGTGTCCGTGTCCAGATCGCGCTGGTCACTGCTGTGCTTGTTGCGGCACTTGCCGGCATCATGAGCTATGTCGTTGGTCAAAGGTCGGCCGACGTTCTGACAAGGCAGATCGGCACTGGTGTGGCCGATGTTGCCCTGCAAATGGCAGACGAGCTTGATCGCACGATGTGGACCCATCGCGGTGAAGTCGCGGTTCTTAGTACCTTGCGCGCGATCCGAAACCTGAATGACATTGATCAGGCCAGCGAACTGATCAACCGGTTGCAGCATGAATTGCCAATTTTCACATGGATCGGCGTGCTGGATGCGGATGGCACCGTTGTTGCCGCTACGGGGGATATTCTGGTCGGCACGGATGCTTCGGCACGGCCGGTTTTTGAGTTTGGCCGCAAGGAGATGTTCATTGGCGATGTCCATGACGCCAAATTGCTGGCCGAAAAATTTCCGGGCCCGACCGGCGAGCCGATCCAGTTTGTTGATATTGCCGTTCCGTTGCTAAACGATGCCGGTAACTTCAATGGTGTTCTGGCAACGCATCTGAGCTGGGAGTGGGCGAATACGGTAAGGCGCAATCTGTTCGCAGGCCAGGGTCTGCATCGGAGCGTTGATATCTTTGTCATCAGTGCCGATGGCACGGTCCTGCTTGCGCCGGATTTTGAAAGGGCGGGCCAGAAGCTTGATCTTGATCTGAAAAGTGCAAACGACACGCCGAATGCTGGCTGGCAGATTGCCCGCTGGCCCGATGGCAATGACTATCTTACGGGGGCTGCACCGGCCGATGGCCACCTTGATTATGCCGGGCTTGGCTGGACTGTGCTTGTGCGCCAGCCGGTAACCTCGGCATTGATGCCGGTCAACGATTTGCGTTCCGATATTCTGGCGCTGGGCCTTGGTCTTGCGGTGCTGTTTAGCATCATTGCCTGGTGGGGGGCTGGTTTCATCGTCGGCCCGCTGGTCAGGATCGCGAATGCCGCCGGGGAGCTTAAACGTGGTGAGATCGAAAACCTGCCACAGGTTGCAGGGGCGCGCGAAATCCGCACGCTTTCAAGCAGCCTGAACAGTCTGGTCGTTAAACTGACCGAGAAGGACAACGCCCTTGGCGAGATGAAGCATATTGCGCATCATGATCCCCTGACCGGGCTTGGCAACCGTCTGGCACTGGATGTTTATTTCGAACATGCCCTGGCACAGGCCAACCGCCAGCGCAGTCAGCTTGGCGTTCTTGTTCTTGATCTGGACGATTTCAAACCGATCAATGACCGGCTGGGGCATGCGGCAGGGGACGAGGTGCTATGTGAAGTTGCCCGTCGGCTGCGTCGCTGTGTGCGCGGTGGGGATCTGGTTGCCCGCACCGGCGGGGACGAGATGGTCATTGTTTCGCATCTTGGCGAAAACGGTGTGACCGAAGCGCGCGCACTGGCCGAAAGAATCCTTAATGACATTCTGATGCCGTTCATTACCGGCGGAAACCGGATATCGATCAATATCAGCATCGGTATCGCTGTTTATCCCGATCATGCCACCCGCCCGGAGACACTTCTGGAGCAGGCCGATCAGGCGCTTTATGTGGCCAAAAGCAAGGGCAAGCATCGCTATGTCATTCATGGCGATGAAAACCGCGCGCAGAATTCAGGCTCACGCGCCTGAAATCGGGTCAGATATGACCATCCAATGGCTTGACTTGGTGGTGATTGCTAAGCATTAAGCAATTCATGACCATTTCATCAGAAACCGAACTTGAACATCTGCGCCGTATTGGACGCATCTGTGCGCGTGCGCGCGACGTGATGGGGGCTGCGGCCGTTGCCGGAATGACCACGGCCGAACTTGATGCCATTGGCCGCAAGGTCCTTGAGGATGCCGGGGCGGTTTCCGCACCCGAAAGCGAATATGATTTTCCCGGTGCGACCTGCATTAGTGTGAATGAAGAAGTCGCGCACGGTATTCCCGGTGACCGGGTTCTGGCCGATGGCGATCTTGTTAATATCGATGTGTCGGCGTCGCTTGACGGCTATTTTTCCGATACCGGTGCCAGCTTTATCGTCGGAACGCCGCGCCCTGAAATCGTGAAGCTGTGCGATGATGGCAAAAAGGCAATGTGGGCGGGGATCAAGGTTGTGCGCGACAAGGCACTGATCCGTGAAATCGGTCTTCGGATCGAAAACTTTGCCCGAAAGGGCGGTTACAGCCTGATTAAAAATCTGGCCAGTCACGGGATCGGCAAATCATTGCACGAAGCACCGGAAACCATCCCGACATGGGATGATCCGCGCGAACGCCGGTCGCTGAAAAAAGGTCAGGTCATCACCATCGAACCGTTCCTGTCGCGGGGGTCGAACTGGGCGCTTGACGGGGATGATGGCTGGACGCTGTATGCCGATACCGGCGCACCCACCGTACAATACGAACATACGCTGGTGGTGACACAGAATGGCTATGAAATCATGACATTGGCCGGATAAACCCGACCGGTTTATATTGCGCTGCATGATGGATATGAAAAAGGCCGCCCGGAACATGTCGGGCGGCCTTTTTAGTGCGGTATTGATGGCAGTTATGCGCCGTATTTTGCCTTGGCTTCGCGGCGACGCGCGTGCAGGACCGGTTCGGTATAGCCGTTTGGCTGTTCGCGGCCCTTGAACACCAGATCACAGGCGGCGGCAAAGGCAACACTGTCATCGAAATTCGGTGCCATGTTGCGATATTCCGGGTCGCCTGCGTTCTGTTTGTCAACGACGGCTGCCATGCGTTTCATGGTTTCCATCACCTGATCCCTGGTGCAAAGCCCGTGATGGAGCCAGTTGGCGATATGCTGGCTGGAAATGCGCAATGTGGCGCGGTCTTCCATCAGGCCGACATTGTTAATGTCGGGCACCTTGGAACAGCCAACCCCGGCATCGATCCAGCGGACCACATAGCCAAGAATGCCTTGGGCGTTGTTATCAAGCTCTTCCTGGATTTCGCTTGGCATCGGGTTGATGTCGCCAAGACGCGGGATCGAGAGGATATCATCCAGACTGGCGCGTTCACGTTTGCCGACTTCGTCCTGTACGGCACGGACATCGACCTGATGGTAATGCATGGCATGCAGGGTGGCGGCGGTGGGGGATGGAACCCATGCGCAGTTTGCCCCGGCTTTGGGATGGCCGATTTTGGCGGTCATCATTTCGGCCATGCGATCCGGTTTGGCCCACATGCCCTTGCCAATCTGGGCGATGCCCTTCATGCCGCATTCAAGGCCGACATCGACATTCCAGTTTTCATAGGCCGAAATCCAGTACTGGTCTTTCATCGCTTCCTTGCGAACGACCGGGCCTGCTTCCATGCTGGTGTGGATTTCATCGCCGGTGCGGTCAAGGAACCCGGTATTGATGAAAACAACACGGTCCTGGGCAGCACGGATGCATTCCTTGAGGTTCACCGTCGTGCGGCGTTCCTCGTCCATGATGCCGACCTTAAGGGTATTTTCCGGCAGGCCGATTTCACGTTCGACAAAGGCAAACAGATCATTGGTCAGGGCGACTTCCTCGGGCCCGTGCATTTTCGGCTTCACGATATAGACACTGCCATGGCGCGAGTTTGAAACGCTGCTGTTGCCGTCAATGTCGTGTTTGGCGATCAGGCTGGTGAACATCGCATCAAGGAAGCCTTCGGGGACTTCGTTGCCATTGGCATCCAGCACCGCGTCGCTTGTCATCAGGTGGCCAACATTGCGCACCAGCATCAGGCTGCGCCCCGGCAGGACAACATTGTGGCCATCAAACCCCTGATAGGAACGATCCGGGTTGAGGCGGCGGGTAACGGTTTTGCCGCCCTTTTCAAAGCTTTCTTCCAGCGTGCCTTTCATCAGGCCAAGCCAGTTGCGATACACCGCAACCTTGTCTTCGGCATCAACGGCGGCAACCGAATCCTCGCAATCCTGAATGGTGGTCAGGGCGGATTCCATGATCACATCGCAGACACCGGCCGCATGGGTTTTGCCAATCGGGTGCGTGGGATCAATGCGGATTTCCAGATGCAGGCCATGATTGCGCAGCAGGACTTCGGAAAGGGCACCGTCTTTTTCGTTGTAGCCAATAAATTGCGATGGCTGTGCCAGCGATGTTTCGCTGCCGTCTGACAGGGTCACCACCAATGTCCACCAGCCAGACCCGTCTTCGCGGACTTCGTATTTGGCGACATCGGCATGGTTGCCATTGGCCAGCGGCACCGCCTGATCAAGGAATTTTGCCGCATAGGCAACGACGGCTGCCCCGCGCTTGGGATTAAAGCCAGCGGTCTTTTCCTTGCCATCGGCATCGTCAATGACATCGGTGCCATAGAGCGCGTCATAAAGGCTGCCCCAGCGGGCATTGGCCGCATTAAGCGCGTAACGCGCATTCATCACCGGCACGACCAGCTGCGGGCCGGCAACACGGGCGATTTCCGGGTCAACATTGGTGGTCGAAATATAGAAATCGTCGCCTTCGGGCAGAAGATAGCCGATTTCCTTGAGGAATTCCTTGTAGGCCAGCGGGTCGCGGGCCTGATCCTGCCGAGACAGGTGCCATTCGTCGATTTTGGCCTGTAACTCGTCGCGCTTTGCCAGCAGCGAACGGTTCCGTGGGCCAAGTTCGTTCACGAGCTTTTCGAACGATGCCCAGAACTGGTCGGAGGAGACACCGGTGCCCGGGGTGATTTCGTTGGCAACCAGATCATGCAGAACGGTTGCGATCTGAAGGCCGCCTTTGGTGATACGTTGGGTCATGTTTCCTCTCGACAGGCTTGAAGTCTTTTGCAACGGCCCGATGTGACCGATGCATATCTTTGTCACAACATATGGGCTGGAAGCGGGCAGGGTCCACAGCCGGTTTCACTTTCGTGGGATGTTTTCCGTATTGTGGAAACGATACCGAAGCCCGGCGGGTGATTATTGCCGTTATATGCCGCTATATTTTGCCCAAAGACGGGGTGTTAAGGGTTGTGTCTGTTTTGATCCGGGCCCTGATTTGGGCCTTGATCCGGGGCTGAACCCGCCTGATCAGGGGTGTCATCTGTCGCGGGATGGCCGATATCGTCCGGTCGGTCGGCGGCATGTGAGGCACTTCCGTCTTCTTCCTCGACGATGTCATCGGTGATGGGCGACATTTCAAGTGCCATGGGCGTGGTGCGCGGCACGGCGACAAACTGACCCTGTTCCTCGATCGTGATGCGGCGACCGAAACCGGCACGATAGATGGCAAAGCTTGCCACCAGCACGCCGACAATCGCAAACAGAACCGGCATGCCCCATGGACCAAAATGACCAATGGCAAGCGACCCGACGATTGGCCCGGTGGCAGCAGACCCGCCATAAATGATCAAGAGGCCACCAGATGCGGAAACGATCTGATCGGGTTCGAGATAGTCATTCACATAGGCGACCGACAGACCATAAACCGGCATGATGAAAATGCCGATGATCGCGCCCCAGACAGTCAGATTGGCGCGCACGACTTCCGGCGCGACAAGCGGGAACAGCCCGCAGATGGCAAGCCCGATCAGCACGGCGATCATCACATACTGGCGCGGGACAATGTCGGACAAACGGCCAATCGGCCACTGCATGATCATGCCGCCCAGAATGACGAAGGCCATGAAGTTGGCGACCTCATTGGTTGCCAGTCCAAGGTCGGAGGCAAAGATCGGACCGACGCCATAAATCGCACCGGACAGAACGCCACTGCCGGCGGCGGCGACAAAGCCGAGCGGCGAAATGGCGTATAGCTGACGGAATTTCATGCGCGCGCCACTGACCGCGGCGGGCGGGGGCTGCCGGGTGAGCGCAATCGGCACCAGAGACAGCGACAAAAGGACCGATGCCACGGTGAACAGTTCGAAACTGCCAATCGGAGACACGTTCAGCAACAGCTGCCCGATAGCAAGACCCGCCAGCGACACGGTCATGTAGGCGGCAATCATGCCGCCGCGCGATGTATTGTCGACCTGTTCGTTGAGCCAGCTTTCAATCACCAGATACAGGGCCGAAATGCACAGGCCCGTCATGGCACGAAACAGCGACCAGGTAATCGGATCGACAAACACGGCATGCAAAAGCGTAATCGCCGATCCGGTCGATGCCAGTGCGGCAAAGGTCCGGATATGCCCCACACGGTTGACAAGTCCCGCCCCCCAGATGATCCCGCCGATAAACCCGGCATAATAGGATGCCATGATGATACCGGTATAGATCGGGGCAAATCCCTCCGACGAGGCGCGCAACGCCAGCAGCGAGGATTGCAGCGACGCCCCGGTATTGAGGGTGAAGGCTGCAAACAATGTCGCAGATAATGCGATGATCAGTGCGACCGGCGAACGGGGCATTGCTATCCTCTGGTGGTAAAGTCGCGGCAGGGTCTACCCTGCGCGAAGGTCGGGAACCCTGTCAATCTTTACAAGGTGCTGTTCTGAAAGGTTTTGTCAGCCTTGCGGGACATGTGACGGATCGAACGTTACGGCGCATAAGATGTTCCGCAGAATTTCAAGCATTGAATTAAAGTCGAAGCCCTGCCGCGAACAGTACCGGTTTTGCGCAACTGCCATGTTAAAAGTGCGATAAGGTTGAAACCGGCAAAGGGTGGGCTGAGCGAATAACCGGCTTGACCTTCGGCCCTTTGATGCGCTCTATGACCTGGAATTGGAAGCAATTTGCCAAAATCCGTTGCCGTAAAGACGGATTTTTGCGTTGATCGCCACTATTGGCCCGATCCGCACCCAAGTTCGGTATTTGCAAACCGACCGGTGCCCGGGTTCTGCAAGGGGAGGAAACCTTGAACATTCTTCGTACAATCGGCGCAATCGCGACCGGTATTGTTGTCCTGTCGGCCGTAAGTGCCGCCCAGGCAGAAACCCGCGTCACTTTCAAATCGGCCAAAGCGGCGTCATCCTATTATCAGATGGCAGCCCAGTTCGCAGAAGCGATCAAGACCGGCACGGACGGCGAAATCATCGTCACGGTCGAGGAAAGCCAGGGATCGGTCCAGAACGTGATGGAAGCATCGGTTCGCCCGGGCAATTATCTTTTCACAAGCCCACCCGCACTTGTTGGCCTTGCGCAGGCAGGGAAGGGCGCGTTTGAAGGGCGTCCGACCGAAAAATTCAATGAAGTCCGGGCCCTGTTCCCGATCCCGTCGCTGACCATGCATTTCGTGATGCGTGCCGATGCCGGTGTGACCGACTTTGCCGGGCTTGAAGGGAAAACCATTCTGCTTGGCAAGGGGTCGTTTGGCGCGAATGAGGGTGAAAAATACCTCGATCTGTTCGGGCTTAAAGATAAGGTTACACTGTCAGAAGCGGAGCTGTCCAACGCGGTTGCTGCCCTTAAAAACGGTCAGATTGACGGTTTTGTCACTGCCGGTTCTTGGCCCGCGCCGAACGTGATCGAGGCCGCGGCAGGCACGGATGTCAATATCCTGTCGCTTTCCGATGACCAGCTTGCGATGACCAAGCGCGATCTGACGGTGATCCCGGCCGGGACCTATAACGGTCAGAAGGATGATATCCGCACATCTTCCCTGTCAGTGGTTGCCTATGCCACGACCGAGATGGATGATGAAACCGCCTATCAACTGACCAAAACTTACTGGGGCCAGAAATCCGCCATGAGCTCGAACGCGTCATGGTGGAAAGGTGTGACCCAGGAAATGCTGGCCAATATCAAGGGTAAAATTCACCCCGGCGCGCTTCGTTTTTACGCCGAGGCCGGTTTTCCGGTTCGCGACGATCAGAATTGATCGCCGATTGGCAATAATGTGATGACAGGCCCGGCCGCCACAGCCGGGCCGTTCTTTATCGGACGTATCAGGATTACGATGTCTGCTGTTTCCCGCCCTTTCTGGATTGCGCTTGGCGCGGTATCCATCTTTTTTCATCTCTGGCTGATTTTTTCGGGGCTGGTTCCCAATCTGGTCAGTCGGCCGTTGCATATGGCTTTGGCGTTGCCTTGGGCATTGGTGTTTGTTGCCAAAACACCGTGGCAGAAAATCAGCGGTCTGATCCTTACCGTGATCGGGCTTGCGGCATGTTTGTGGGTGGCGTTCAATCATGGCATGCTGGGTGATCAATACGGGTTCCTGGTCGGGAATCTGCAAATTGCCATATCATTTGCCCTGCTGGGCATTGTTCTTGAAATGGCAAGACGCGCCATCGGATGGCCTTTGCCGAGTGTGGCGGCGATTGCGCTGCTTTATGGGTTCTTTGGCGAATATATTCCCGGTGAATTCGGCCATGGCGGGCTTCCGATTGAAAGCATGCTGGGTACGCTAACCATTGCCGAAGGCGGCCTTTGGGGAAGCCTTACCGGGGTTTCGGTCAGCATCGTTGCGATCTTTGTCATCTTTGGCGCGATCCTGAATGGTGGCGAAGCCGGGCAGGGCTTCATGAATGTTGCCGGTGCGGCCGCCGGACGGTTGCGCGGTGGGGCGGCCAAGGTTTCGGTGATTTCGTCGGCGTTGTTTGGCTCCATTTCCGGGTCGGCGTCGGCCAATGTGGCGTCCACCGGGGCGATTACCCTTCCGGCGATGACCAAGCTTGGCTATCCGAAAAAACTGGCCGCTGCGGTCGAGGCGGTGGCATCGTCGGGCGGGCAGATCATGCCGCCCTTGATGGGAGCCGGGGCCTTTGTCATGGTCGAGCTGACCGGGCGGCCCTATGTCGAGATCATGGTTGCGGCCATTTTGCCGGCAATCCTTTATTTTCTGGCGGTGTGGGTCGGGATCAATGCCTTTGCGCTTCGCTATGATTTGCCCGGTGTGCCGGAAAAAGACCGGCCTGATACCCGCGCTGTGATTGTGACGTCGGCGTTTTTCCTTGTGCCGTTTGCCATATTGCTTTGGGGCATGTTTGGCGGTGGCTATACGCCGCAATATGCCGCCTGCCTTGCGATGATTGCCGGTGCGGCTTTGCTGTTTTTAGATGGCAATCTGCAATTCAGCCTGAAACGGACGGGCGAAAGATTTACCGAGGTCTGCCTGAGTGCCGGGCGGCAGGTATCGATGATTGCTGCGATCATTTTGTGCGCGTCCATCGTTATCGGTGTTTTGGGTCTGACCGGGCTTGGCGTGAAAATCACGTCGCTTCTGCTGTCGGGATCGGGCGGGATGCTTTGGCCGGCCTTGCTGCTGACGGCGGTGGCGTGTCTGATCCTTGGCATGGAAGTGCCGACCACGGCGGCCTATGTGATCTGTGTTTCGGTGGCCGGACCCGCCCTGACCGAGCTTGGGCTTGATCCGTTGCAGGCGCATCTGTTCGTGTTCTGGTTTGCCCTGCTGTCGACGATTACCCCGCCGGTTTGCGGTGCGGTGTTCATTGCCGCGGGCATGGTCGAGGAAAACTGGCTGAAGGTGGCCGGAACGGCCATGGCGCTTGGCGTCGGGCTTTACATCGTGCCGCTGGCGATGATCGCAAACGGGTCATTGATTGATCTTGCGGCCAATCCGGTTTGGGCGTTGGTTGCCGGGCTTAAGGTTGCGGTTGGTCTGACGGCGATTTCCTATGGCTTGATATCGCCGCGCCCGGTTCTGGTCCGCATCGCATCGGGCGTTATGGGCGGGCTTGTCATTTTTGTTGCCGGGGTTTAACCCCGGCGGCTTCCCTGTTGGTCCTGCGTCTGACTGAAATCATCAAGCAGCTTCATGAAATCATCGACATCCGGAAAGCCCGTGAAGCTGTGCTGTGCCGGTATGCTGACCCATGGCAGTTTTTCAGATGTCATGGTTTCAATGAAGGGTGTGGCAAGGGACTTCTGATCAAACAGGGTCGGGCGGACATTGACAAAATCATCCATGCCGGTGATTCGGGTAAACATCCATGTCTTGCAGTCCGGGCAGAAAAAATGATCCAGTTCGGGACCTTGAGCGCCGCCTTTGACCGGTGTTCCGCGTACAACGCGAAAGCTGTCTGATTTGCACATCGCGGTCAGCGAAAAGGCGCTTGAGCTCATTTTCTGGCAACCACGACAATGGCAGGCTGCGGTCAGGACCGGGGGTGCTGCCAGCGCGATTTCAAGTTTCCCGCAACGGCAGGATCCTGTGACGGGATAGGAAATCTTGTCCATCGACTGGCACCCGGTTGTAATTGCGCACAAAAAAGGTCAGGCATGCAAATTAATGCGTGCCTGACCGGAATGCCAACAGGTTCTTCGCCAGGGTGCTTTGTCCCTGGCGGCTATTGGGTGCTGTTAGTGATTTCTGCGTTAAGCGCGTCCGCTACGCGGACCGGCAAACAGCCAGATGATCAGGCCGAGAACCGGCAACACGAGGATCAGAATCGTCCAGATGATTTTTGAACCGGTGCTGGCACCGCTGCCCATGACATTGATGATCGCCCAGATATCGGCAATCAGAATGATCAGTCCGATAATTCCACCATATTCCATAACCCAACCTCATTTTTCTGTGTCAGCAGACAGGAAAGCTGTCGGCTGTTCTTGAAAGTCAAACGGCTTGGATGGGAAGTTGTTCCCGCGAGGTATTTTGCGACCAAATGGCGAACTTACCTAGACGACTTGTCCGGCCGACCAGCCCGATGACCAGGCCCACTGGAAATTGAAGCCGCCAAGATGGCCGGTAACGTCAACGACTTCACCGATGAAATAAAGGCCGGGGACATCGCGGCATTCCATGGTTTTCGATGACAGGGCGTTGGTGTCGACCCCGCCCAGCGTGACCTCGGCGGTGCGATAGCCTTCGGATCCCTGCGGCATGACCGACCACTGATTGACATCGGTTGCAAGCAGACGAAGCGCCTTGTCCCCGGTTTCACCAATCGGGCGATCAAGCCCGTGGCGGGCGGTGATCATCTGGGCCAGACGGTTTGGCAGAATGCGCGAGAGCACATTATGCACGGCCTGTTTCGGGCTTTCGGCCTTGGCCGATTTCAGAAGATCAAACGCGTCTTCTTCGGGGTTCAGATTGACCGTGATGGCGTCACCCTCATCCCAATAGGATGAAATCTGCAGGATGGACGGGCCGCTGAGCCCGCGATGGGTGAACAGCAATCCTTCGCGGAACTGCTTTTTGTGGCACTGGACAATCGCATCAACCGAAATGCCGGAAAGCTGGCCCAGATCGGCCCGCATATCCGGATCGAAGGTCAGGGGCACGAGGGCGGCCCTGGTCGGAACGATGTCGATGCCAAACTGTCGGGCAATCTGATAGCCAAAGCCGGTTGCGCCGATTTTGGGAATGGAAAGGCCGCCACAGGCCACGACAAGGGATTGGCAGGTCCATTGCGCGCCGGTGCGTGTGGTGACATCGAACCCGGCATCATCGCGGCGGATGATGTTGCTGATTTCGGTGTTCAGGCGCAGCTCGACATTGGCGGCATCACATTCATCGAGCAGCATGTCGATGATCTGGAACGAGGATTCATCGCAGAAAAGCTGCCCCAGTGTTTTTTCATGCCAGGCAATGTCATGGCGATTGACCAGATCAATGAAGTCAAACTGGGTGTAACGTTTGAGTGCCGAGACGCAGAAACGCTTGTTCTGCGAAATGAAATTTTCCGGGCTGGCATGCAGATTGGTGAAGTTGCAGCGACCGCCCCCGGAAATCCGGATTTTTTCAGCCGGTTTCGCCGAATGATCGACAATCACAACCGAACGGCCGCGTTTTCCGGCTTCGATTGCACACATAAGGCCGGCGGCACCGGCACCAATCACAAGGACATCAATCTTCTTCACGCAGCAGGCCAATCTTTCGGGGAAAACGACCTGCCTTATACGGATAAATTGGTGTTCTGTCAGTGCCTGTCAGGCGTAACGCTGCTTTTTGGGCTGTGGTGTTGTGATATCGGGTGTCTGGGCCGTCGGATGGGCATCTGCAATCTGGCGTTCGGTTGCAACCCGGTTGCGGCCTTTGGCCTTGGCCAGATAAAGCGCCTGATCGGCGCGTTCGATAAAGCGGCCAAGCGGCTCGCCATAGGCAAAGGTGCTGACCCCGATTGAAACGGTGACCTTGCCAAGTTCTTCATGGCGGATGCGGCTGACCACCTTGCGGGTTTCGACATTGTGGCGGATATGTTCGGCCAACTGGCGGGCGCAGCCAAGACCGGTCATCGGCAGGATGACGGCAAATTCCTCCCCACCGTAACGGGCGGCGGTGTCGCGGCCCTTGACGTTCTGCTGAAGGGTCTGGGCCATCAGTCGAATGACCTGATCGCCTGCCTGATGCCCGTGGGTATCGTTGAATGTTTTGAAATGGTCGATATCGATCAGAAGCAGGCTAAGCGGTTTGCCGGTTTCCATCGACTGCATGGCGCAATCGCGCAATCGCAGATCAAATGCCTTGCGGTTGGCAATGCCGGTCAGACAGTCGGTCATGGCCTCGCGCTTCATGTCTTCGAGGTCCCGGCGCAGTTTCGATATTTCAGTCGAGGTATTATCAAGCCGGGTTTCAAGAAGGCGGTTTACGCCTTCGATGTCGCGGGTTGCACCGAGCAGCGTTTTAAGCGCCTGTTCCAGATTGGTGAAATCCTTGTCTCCGATATATTCGCAGAAATGATCAAGGGCCTCGCCATAGGCACAGGTGTCAATTCCGGCATTGCGCACGGTTTCCAGAACCGACATCAACTGATTGCGCAGATCTTCGGTGATGCGGGTGACGATTTCGCGTTCATTCACGGTGTCAAAAAACCGCGTGAAAAGGTCGCGGCACTGCAATTCGTCGAATTCGCGATTGTTGCTGCGCAGGATATCAATCGTCTGCGTAAGATCGGGTTCTTCGCCAGACAGGTAATTGAAAAAGATCGTAAAATTGTTCGGATGCGCGATAACGCCCAGTTCGGACATCATGGCGAGGGCTGCGTTTGACAATTGCTGTGCCCGATCCGGGCTGGTGCCGTATTCGATCATCGATACCTGCGCGACTTTCCAAAAAATGTATGTTTTGGCAGGGGCAATATATCGTTACAGTCCAATCATAACGTTGATTTGGATCATGGCCGAAGCCGGGTTACAAAAGCCCCGCCAATAAAACCAAGCCATAAAAAAGAAACAGGGAAGCAGCAGGAAATGACGTTACGGTTTGAACGCATGGTCGCCGGTATCATCGTGATGATGGTGGTTCTGGTCTCATCACCGGTTCTGGCGCAGGATGGCATGGGGGCTGCCCCTGCAACATCTGGCACATCTGGCACGTCATCGGGCGATACGTTGCCACCGGTCGATTTTCGTCCGATTGAAGCTGGTGAACGCACCAATATGCCGCCGCTTATGGAACGCTATGTACTTGACGAGTTAAAGGCATTGCGGACTGAAATGCAGGGCATGCGCGCCGAGTTGCTGCGCGAGGTTGTTAACCGGCAGCTTGAGGCCATCGACAAGGCGATTTCCTATTCGTCGAACACGGTGACCTATTTCTTCTATTTTGTGGCCGCCGTCGGTGCACTTCTGACCATGCTGGGCTGGCAGTCGTTGCGGGAACTTAAATCAAGTGTGCGTAACCTTGCCGATACGGAATTGCGCCGCCTGTCCGAAGAATTTGAAACACGTCTGAGTGCGCTTGAAGACGAGCTGCGCCAGAAAAGCATGGTGATCAACGATCATCAGCAGGAAATCGAAAATACCCAGACCATTCATGCCTTCTGGCTGCAGGCCAACAAGGTGACCAATCCGCGGTCCAAGATCGAGATTTACGACAAGATCCTTGAACTGTCGCCGGGCGATCCGGAAGTCATGGCCTATAAGGCGGATGCCGCCCTTCAGCTGGGTGATCGTGACTGGGCGCTTAGCCTGTGTAACCGGCTCTTGGCCGAGGCGCCGGATAATGCCAATGGTTATTATCAGCGGGCGTGCGCCAATGCAGGGCTGGGTTATCCGGAAGCCGCCCTTGCCGATTTGCAGCGTGCGGTGGCCCTTTCGGATGCGATGCGTCAGCCTGCCTGGACTGAGGTTGAGTTTGAGCCGCTTCGCAATTTGCGGGAATTTGCCGAAATTCTTGGTAATCCCGAGAGTGCTGCGCCCGCGGAATAACGTCGAGGGCATTTCACGCCCCAAGCCAAAAACAAACCCCCGGCAGTGCGGACTGCCGGGGGTTTGCATATCAGTTGATCGGTGATCTTAACCGGCCAGTTCATTCCACAGCGGATGGATCGGCGCGACATCATTTTCGATTTCGCTGAACCGGGCGTCGCAGTCAAAGAAGTAGTTGTCGGCAAGGTCATCATTGACCTGCGATACTTCGCCAACGATCACCGGTCCTTTGCCTTCTTCGCCATAGAAGCGATGCACAAGGGTGCGCGGCAGGGTGACACTTTGACCGGGTTCGAGCACGACCTTGCCACCGGCCGGAAGGATATTGAGCTTGCCGTCGGTGCGGACATGCACGTCATTGACCATGTCCATTTTGCCGTCTTCGGTCAGATTGGTCAGTTCGATCACCAGATTGCCGCCGCCACGCACAATGATGTCTTCCATTTTGACCTTGTGGTAATGCCACGGGCATTCCTGATTTTCGCCGACAATCATGATTTTTTCGGCATAGGGGACTTCGCCCGGCTGGCGCAGGATGCCATTGCGCAGGCAAAACAGGATCAGGCCGCGACGGGCGAAATCGCCTTCGCCGTAATCGGTTACGTCCCAGCCCATCTGATGGGCACGGCACCATTTCGCAAGATCAGGCTCGGCATCCCACTGCGCCGGGGAATAGTGGCCCCAGACGGGCAGTTTGAAGGAAATGGACTCGAACAGTTCCTTGGCATGCGTGATATGTGCATTGATATCGGAACGGCGCATGGACGACCTCGTAAAGCTTTTGCGTGTTTGAATGGTTGGCCGCGCGATGCGCAGGCGTTGCTGGCTTTTAGCATGTTCGAAAAAGGATTGCGACCCAATTTGAATGCATTCAAATGCCCGTTATCCGATTTCGCAAACCTGCAAAATGACTGCCCTGATTTTGTCGATTTTGTTCCGTCTGATAAGGTGTTCAAAACAAAAGCTATGCGTTTAGCGGAACAACAATAATCAAGGAAACACGGGCATGTCTTCTTCTTCGGGATTTGCGAAATTTGTTGCGGCGGTTGTGGTCAGTGCCGGTATTGCCGGTGCCGGATGGCTTGTCGGCAAGGGGCTTTCTGACATGCGATCCCTTGACCGGTTTGTCACCGTCAAGGGTTTGGCCGAACGCGATGTGGTGGCGGATCGTGCGGTGTGGCCGATTACCTATGTTGCGACCGATGATGTTCTGCAAAACGCGCAGGCCAAAATCGAAAGCGATACGACCGCACTTCTGGCGTTTCTTGAAACGCATGGCATCACCAAGGACATGACCGAACTGCAAAGTCTTCAGGTTACTGATCAGCTTGCGCAGTCCTATCGTTCCGGGCCGATTGAAAGCCGCTATATCGTCAGTCAGACGATCCAGGTCCGCACCGACAAGATCGACGCAGTCGTTGCGGCAACGCAGGATATTGGAAAATTGCTTCAGGGTGGGATCGTTCTGGGCGGGCAGGGTTATAACCCCGGTCCGAGTTTCATGTTCACCAAGCTAAATGACATCAAACCGGAAATGATTGCGGCGGCCACGGCCAATGCGCGTGAAAGTGCGCAGCAATTCGCAACCGATTCCGGTGGTCATCTGGGCGGTATTCGCCGCGCAACGCAAGGGTTGTTCCAGATCCTTCCGGCTGATGGTGCCCCCAATACGATGGAAAGCCAGCAGATCAACAAAACCGTGCGTGTTGTCACCACCATGGAATATCTGATCGAGGATTGATCACGTTCGGCCGGACTGGTTGACTTGTCCGGTTGACTTGCCCAGTTGACTTGTCGGGCAAAAATGGTTCTATGCGGCGCATGGCGCAGCTGATCCTTTTTAACAAGCCGTATGGCGTTCTGACCCAGTTTACCGACCGTGAAAACGGTCGGGCGACGCTGGCCGATTATATCGATCTGCCCGGTGTCTATGCGGCCGGGCGGCTGGATCGCGATAGCGAAGGATTGCTGCTGCTGACAGATAACGGGCCGCTGAATGCCCAGATCGCCCACCCGAAATTCAAAAAGCCGAAAACCTATTGGGTTCAGGTGGAGGGCGAGCCGACCGAAGAAGCCCTTTCTGCCCTTCGTAACGGGGTGGAGTTGAAAGACGGCATGACCCGACCGGCGCGCGCGCGCCTGATGGGGGAGCCCGAAAATCTTTGGCCGCGTGATCCGCCGGTGCGGTTTCGCAAATCGGTTCCGACAAGCTGGATTGAACTGAGCATCACCGAAGGTCGTAATCGGCAGGTCAGGCGTATGACAGCCGCGGTCGGCTTTCCGACCTTGCGTCTGATCCGTTATGCGATTGGTGACTGGACGCTGGATAATCTGGCACCCGGTGACTGGCAGGTGATCGAGGTCAAAGCACCCGAACCCGGCCCGGTTCAGGTCAAACCCCTGCCCGGGAACATGCAGGCCAACCGGCGACCCCGTACTGAGGGTGAGGGTAAAAACGCATTCCGGTCCGGGCGGTCCCAAAAGTCGCGCAACCCCAAACAGTCACGCGGTGGCAAGCCACGCGCACCTAAAGGATAAAGGCAATGCTGAGCTATCTGCACGGCTTTCACGCGGGCAATTTTGCCGATATTCACAAGCATGCCGCGATGCGGATCATCCTTGATTATCTATGCAATAAAGAAAAACCGTTCTGCGTGATCGATACCCATGCCGGGTCAGGCTGGTACGATCTTGGCAGTGCGCAGTCGGCGAAAACCGGTGAATGGAAAAACGGTATTGCCGCTGCACAGCAAAAGGGAAATGCGCCCAAACAGATGCAGCCCTTTCTTGATCAGATCGCGGCCTTTGATCCGATTGCCAAGGGCCGCGATTACGGCGTGTTTGAGGATGACGACCTGAAGGGGCCGTTTTATCCCGGGTCGCCGTTTATCATGCGCGAATTGCTGCGCGAGCATGATGAAATGATCCTGATGGAATTGCATCCGCGCGAATATGACCTGCTGGAATACAGTGTCGAACGCGATCCGCGTATTCACCTGCACAAGCGCGATGGGTATGAGGGACTGGTTGGCATGATGCCGCCCGCCATCCGGCGCGGTCTGGTGCTGATGGATCCCAGTTACGACGTCAAACAGGATTATCAGAAGGCGGCAAGTTCGATCAAACGGGCCTGGGAACGGTGGGAAAACGGCATCTTCATGCTGTGGTATCCGATCCTTGAGGCCGGATTTGATGCCGAACTGCGTGAAAACTTCACCCAGATCAAAGCCAAGGGTGGCGTGCTGTGTGCGGAGCTTTCGACCAATCAGGGCGGGGCAAAGGGGCGGATGCGCGGCACGGGTCTTCTGATCATCAATCCACCTTATGGATTTGATCAGGAGTTTGATGAAATTGGCCAGTGGCTTTGCGATGCCGTCAAACTGCCCGGCCCGGCAACGCACCGGACCCATTGGCTGGTACCGTCGCAATAGGCCAGCGTGCGAGACGGGGCAGGATTCAAATTAAAAGGCCGCAGACATCGCTATGTCCGCGGCCTTTCTGCGTCGGGACGCAGTTTGACTTATATGCCGATGAAGGGCTGCAGCAGTTTTGGCAGCAGACGGTTGAATTTCATCGGGGCATCGGTCGCGATCAGGCAGATGCATTCCTCGGCGGTGTCGGCAATCGGCTGATGATCGACATCGTTGCCAAGATCGGCGACGTCACCGGCCCGGAACCGACCGATTTCATCGATATACGACCCTTTAAGCAGCAGGGTCATTTCATGGCCGTGATGCCCGTGATCGGGGATCGACACACCCGGTGCGATTTTCATCAGTCGCACGGTGCCTTTGCTTTCGATCGATTTCAGCTGGTAATGCTTCACACCCGGTGCCAGCGACTTCCACGGAATGTCTTCGAGCGAAAGAACATCATCAGGCAAAAGATTTGCCAGGGGCCGCGGGACGGATGGAATGGCGCTTCCGGTAATGCTTTCCCCGACGGCAACCCGACGTATGAACGGTATTTCGCTGAAAACGACATTCTCGTTGGCGGTTTCGCGTTCGATCATGGCCATGACATGGTCAAGCGCATGAGTATTCATGGACATGACGTTTGCCGTTTCCAGCGCCGCACCGCCAAGGGCCTCGAATTCCGCGACCTTTTCACGGCATTTCGGGCAAAGGGTCATGTGCGTTGCCACAAGCAATTCCATCGCCTGAGACATCCTGCCGCTGGCGTATTCCATCAATGTCTGATCTGTCGGGTGGTGTTTGATATTCATGCTACACCCTCCAATCCACCACGAAGTTTGGTTAAGGCCAACCGCAACCGCGATTTGACAGTGCCCAGCGGGATATCAAGCTTTTCGGCAATTTCGCTGTGCGAGAGATCTTCAAAAAACGACAATTCAACAACCACTTTCTGATCGGCGGGCAATTCTTCCATGGCGGATTTGACGAGAACGGCATGTTCATCCCGGTCGACGATTTCGTCGGCAAGCGGGCTATCGTCAATAATCAGCGTCGGATCGGAATCGTCCACTTCGATATGTTTGCGTTGCCGGAAACGATCAATACGAAGGTTTCTGGCGATTGTAAAAATCCATGTACTGGCGGCAGCCTTGTGCGGATCAAACAGATGCGCCTTGCGCCAGACCTGCATCATGGCTTCTTGCGCAAGTTCCTCGGCGTTTTCGGAATTGCCGCCAAACCGGAACATGTAGGCTTTGACGCGAGGCGCAAAGTGGGCAAACAGTTGCGCAAATGCCTCACGGTCCTGCGTCGCCGCAACCGCCACAATCCAGCTGGCACATTTCCTGGCCTCGTCGGGGTCAGCCGGACCGGGCCTTGATCTTGTCGTGCCGCTCATTTTCGTTTCTGGTCCCCTTCGGGGCCGCGCCATGATCGTGTTCATGAACAATCATACGCCAGCCGGAAATTTTTGGATCAAACGAATTTGTACGTTTTCCACCAATTACTTAAAATTATCAGCATTCGTTGTAACGCAGTGATCTGCAAATTGCTGGCATTCGTAAATATATGTAACTTAGACATTGTCACTGCAAGCAGGCGCGCCACATATGACGCTTCGATCATCGGGGAAACTCAATATAGCTGTTGTTGGTTCGGGTATTTCCGGCCTGTCGGCAGCCTGGTTGCTCAGCCAGTCTCACAACGTCACGCTTTATGAAAAGGATGACCGTCCCGGCGGGCATTCCAATACCGTCGATGCGGGTCAAACACCGGTCGATACCGGTTTCATTGTCTATAACACCCGTTGTTACCCAAATCTTTGTGCCCTGTTTGATCATCTTGGTGTGCAAACAGCGGCGACCGATATGTCCTTTGCCGCCTCGATGGACCGGGGCGGTCTGGAATATGGCGGATCTGATCTGGCATCCTTGATCGCGCAGAAACGCAATATTTTCCGTCCGCGTTTCTGGCGGATGGTGCGCGATATCCTGCGTTTCTATCGCGAGGCACCGCTTGCGCTTGAAACCGGGCAGGCCGAAACGCAAAGTCTTGGCGATTATCTGTCGGCCCATCGTTATTCGAAATCCTTTATCAATGATCATCTGTTGCCGATGGGGGCTGCGATCTGGTCAACGCCGGTCGATACCATGATGGAATACCCATTGGCGGCGTTTGTCCGGTTCTGTCAGAATCACGGGCTTTTGCAGATCAAGGATCGGCCGCAATGGCGCACCGTTGTTGGTGGCTCGCGTCAGTATGTCGGCAGGATGATCAAGGAGATTTCCGGTGGTGTTATCCTTGATAGCGCCATTGCCCAGGTCGGGCCGAATGGCAAGGGTGGGGTGTTTGTTGAAAATCGTTATGGCGAACGGACAGACTACGATCACGTTGTTCTGGCCTGCCATGGTGATCAGGCCCTTGCGCTTCAGGCCAATCCGGCACGCGCGGCGCGCGAATTGCTGTCGGCGTTCCAGTATGAGCGCAATCTGGCGATCCTGCATAATGATGAAAGCCTGATGCCGCAAACGCGCAAGGTCTGGTCAAGCTGGAATTACCTTGCCGAAGAGCATGGCGGGGAACAGAAAGTCTGTGTGACCTATTGGATGAACCGGTTGCAGCATCTTGACGAAGCGCAGCCGCTTTTTGTTACCCTTAACCCGGCGCGCGCGCCGCGTGAGGGCAGTGTCATTCGATCCTTCCTGTATGATCATCCGGTTTTTGATGCGGCGGCAATGGACGCGCAGAAACGGCTCTGGTCGATTCAGGGAATGGATAACATCTGGTATTGCGGCAGCTATTTTGGCTATGGCTTCCACGAAGACGGCATTCAGTCGGGCCTTGCCGTGGCCGAGGCATTGGGTGGTGTTCGTCGCCCGTGGAATGTTGAAAATGAAAGCGGTCGTATTCATCTGGGCCCTGTTGATACAGTTCAAAAAGAAGTTGCCGCATGACAGGCACATGGACATCCGCCCTGTTTGAAGGATCGGTGATGCATCATCGCCTTCGCCCGCGTGATCACAAATTGCGCTATCGGGTGTTTTCCTTTTTGTTTGATCTTGATGAAATCGATGGCTTGGCCGGGTCGCTGAAGCTGTTCAGCCGCAACCGGTTCAACCTGTTTTCATTCCATGACCGTGATCATGCCGATCGTGAACACGGCGATATCCGCAAACGTATCGAAGATATCCTGAACAAGCACGATCTTGGCGATTGTGCGCATCGGATCGAATTGCTGTGTTATCCGCGCATTCTGGGCTTCGTTTTCAATCCGCTATCGGTTTATTTCTGCCATCGGTCGGACGGTTCGGTCGGCGCGGTCCTGTATGAGGTTTCCAATACTTTCGGCGACCGGCACAGCTATCTGATCCCGGTGGGCAGCGATGCGATTGATGAAAAAGGCGTGCTGCGGCAAAGCTGTGCCAAGGGATTTTACGTTTCGCCCTTTATCGATATGCAGGCCGATTATCATTTCCGCATTTGCATGCCGGATGAAAAAGTCGCGGTTGCCATTCGTGAAACCGACAAGGACGGCGCATTTCTGAATGCGGCATTTGTCGGTGATCGAACCGCACTTTCTGACCGTAACCTGTTTATGGCCTTTATTCGCTATCCGCTGATGACGCTTAAGGTGGTGGCGGGCATTCATTACGAGGCGCTGCATCTGTGGCGCAAAGGCATGAAGTTCCATAAACGTCCAACGCCGCCAGCACATGATGTGACTTATGTGTTTGCTGCCAATAGCCAGACGGCCGAAGCCGCAAAAAGGTAATCAGGAAATGCCGGAACGCAATCGATCCTCTTCGACAATAGTCCGCCCGTTTCGTGACAGGTTCCTGCCCGTCATCGGGGGCATGACCGGAAGTCGCAATCTGCTGAAAATCATGCTGAAACGCATTCTGGCACATTTGCATTACGGTCGATTGACGATTGTTTTGCCCGATGGGGACACGTTGCAGTTTACCGGGCAGGAGCAGACCGAAATCCGCGCGGTTCTTCATATTCATGACTGGAAGGCGATCCGCAGGCTTGCGACCGGTGGCGATGTTGCCTTTGCCGAGGCCTATATGGATGGGGCATGGACAAGCCCCGATCTGACCAATGTGATGCGGGTGGCGATGTTAAACGAAAATATCGTTCGCGCCCGACTGGCAGGCGGCATGATTTCCCGGCTGGTGGCCCGGATCGGGCATTTGCGAAATGCCAATACGGTCGAAGGATCAAAACGCAACATTGCCTATCACTACGACCTTGGAAACCGGTTCTATCAGGAATGGCTTGATCCGGGGATGACCTATTCATCCGGTCTTTATCGCCGCCAGGACATGACGCTTGAGGCCGCACAGGATGCGAAATACCGCCGGATTTGCGAACTTGCATCGCTGCAACCCGGCGAACGGGTTCTGGAAGTCGGCTGTGGCTGGGGCGGGTTTGCCGAAATGGCGGCAGGGCAGCATCGCTGCCATGTCACGGGGCTGACGCTTTCGCGCGAACAGCATGCGTTTGCGCATCATCGCCTTCTGACACTTGGCCTGTCGGATCGCACCAATATCGAGCTTCGCGATTATCGCCATCAGGACGGGCAGTTCGACAAGATCGTTTCAATCGAGATGTTCGAGGCGGTTGGCGAGGAACATTGGCCGATCTATTTCGATATGATCCGCAAGCGGCTGAAACCCGGCGGCAAGGCGGTTTTGCAAATCATCACCATCGATCATGACCGGTTCGAGGATTACCGCAAGGGGGCGGATTTCATCCAACGCTATATCTTCCCGGGCGGGATGCTGCCCTCGCCAGAGGCGCTTGGTACGGCGATTGCCAATGCCGGTCTTTCGCTTTGTCATTCCGAATTTTTCGGCAAATCCTATGCCCGCACACTGGCCGAATGGCAGCGCCGTTTCCAGCATGGCTGGGACAGCATCGCCGAGCAGGGATTTGATATCCGTTTCAAACGGATGTGGGAATATTACCTGTCCTATTGCGAAACCGGGTTTGACGAAGGGTCGATTGATGTCGGGTTCTTTGTGATCGAACATCGCGAAAATGCCGCAACCTGATCGGGGCCGCAAAACGGCGTTTTATTATGCGCTGCCAGCAATGGCGGCGGCGGTGCCGACGATTCCCGCCTATGTCCTGTTACCCAGTTATTATGGGGATGATCTTGGCCTTGGGCTTGCCCTTACGGGGGCGATCCTTCTGGCGGTGCGGATCATCGATATGCTGACTGATCCGCTGGCCGGGTGGCTTTCGGATTATACGGGACGGCGCAAAATCTGGGTCGGGTTTGGTGCGGTGATTGCCGGGATCGGAATCTGGATGCTTTTTGTGCCGCCCGATCAGCCCGGTGGCGGGCATCTTTTTGTTTCGGCAAGCATTCTTTTCCTTGGCTGGACGCTGTTTCAGGTGCCCTATCTGGCGTGGGGGGCAGACCTTTCGGGGGATTACCGGGAGCGGACATTGATCACGTCCCTTCGTGAAGGGGCGGGGCTGATTGGTATTGTCATTGCCGGGGCGATCCCGGTTGTGATGATGAATGCATCCCGGGCCGATGAAATCCGAACCCTTGCGATGATGACCATTGTTGCGGGGGCGGTTTTCGTTACGATTCTGATCATCAAGGTCCCAGATAGCGCAGCCCGCCCGGGGCACGGCCGTACTGCCGATACCCAACAGGGGGGTGTTTCCCTTCGTGCCCGGTTTGCTCAGTCGCTTCGCAGTCTGCGCCAGAACCGGCTTTTTGTCCGGCTTTTGGCCGCATGGATGATCAATGGCCTTGCCGGTGGATTGCCTGCGGTCTGTTTCCCGCTTTTTGTGCGCTATTACCTGAAGCTTGATACGGATACGGAAAACGCCCTGATCCTTTTGTATTTTGTTGCGGCCATTGCCGCCATTCCGTTTTGGGTGTTTTTGGCCGGTAAAATCAGCAAACACCGGGTCTGGTGCGTGGCGATGATCATGGCAGTGTCGGCATTCGCGTTCGTGCCGTTTCTGTCAGCCGGGGACTGGGCGGGGTTTGCGGTGATCTGTGTCTTTACCGGTGCGGCCTTGGGGGCGGATCTGGCGCTGCCACCCGCCATTCAGGCAGATGTCGATGACTGGGACCGGTACCGGTTTCATGCCAGCCGGACCGGTGTTCTGTTTGCGCTTTGGAACATGACCAACAAGCTTGCGATGGCGTTGGCGGCGGGAATTGCCCTGCCGATTCTGGGGGCTTTTGGCCTGACGAATGGGGGGAATGAAAATTCCGCGGCTTTGATCGCACTTGTCATGATCTATGCGGTGCTGCCCATCGTACTGAAAGCAGGAGCAATCGGGATGATGTGGCGTTTTCCATTGGATCGCGTGCATCAGGTTGCAATTCGTCGGCGTCTGGCTCGCCGCACCTTCTGATCCTTGTATCCTTTGCGGGAGAAAGCTGATGCTGCGATCTTTTACGGCGCTTGTGATGGTTTTGATACTTACCGGGTGTGGGTCAATGAAACCGCAGGATTTTGCGCAAAAAGAACCCCGCTTCGATGTGTTTGAATACTTCGAAGGCAATAGTCGGGCGTGGGGCATTTTTGAGGACCGGTTCGGCAAGCTGCGGCGCCAGTTCACGGTTGATATCACTGGAACCGTCAATGATGGTGTTCTGACGCTGGAAGAAGATTTTCTGTATGACGATGGTGAACAGGACCGCCGTGTATGGACGATCCGCAAGACCGGTGAGCACAGCCTGAGCGGAGAGGCCGATGACATCATCGGCATGGCCGCGGGCGTGCAGTATGGCAATGCGTTGAACTGGAACTACGACATGGACCTGAAGGTCGGTGATGGTAGCTGGCGGGTGACGTTTGACGACTGGATGTTCTTGCAGGGCGACGGGGTTCTTGTGAACCGGGCGCGTGTGCGCAAATGGGGGTTCGAGATCGGCGAGGTCACCCTGTTCTTTACGAAACAGCCATCCGCGCTGCGAGCCGCCGAATAAACCAGCCCAGCAGCGGAATGCGGGCATAAAAGGCCATGCCGGAATCCCAGTAATCGACATGGGATGAAATGCGCGTGCCGTCATCGGAAAACGTTACCGCCGACATGCCGGTGACATCCCAATTCCCCAGAACCGAAATCCTGGCCGTAAAGCGCCAGCGCAGAAAACCGAGATCATCATCAAGCGCGTGATGGGTGACGATGAATTGCGGATTTTCGGTGTCGCGAAACATCTTGTCGAGATAGGCACAGACCCGATCCGGGCCATTGATGGTGTTGAACGGATCGGTAAAACTGTAATCCGGTGTGACGAGATGATGCAGGTTTTCAATGGTTTCCGGGCTTAGTTGCGCAAAGTAATCGCCATAGGATTTCAGCGTTTCGAGCCTGGTTGCGTTCTGTTCATCCATTGGATTTTCCCATCACTTTACGGATCAGTTTGAAGTAAAGCCGATAGGGCAGAATGCGGGCAAGTTTTAGCTGCCGGACAAAGGGTGGCGGGAAGGCGATTTCAAAACCGTTGCCGCCCGTCAGGCCGCGATAAACATAGTCGGCTGCCTGCGCGGGCGTTTGCAGATAGGGCATATCGAAATCGTTTTTGTCGGTCAGGCGGGTTTTGACAAAGCCCGGATTGATCACCCGAAGACAGACACCCGTTTCCCCCAATTCGGCGCGCAGGGTTTCGCACAGATTGATCAGGGCGGCCTTGGTCGGGCCATAGGCCCCGGCCTTTGGCAACCCGCGATAACCGGCGACCGAGGCAACAACCGCGATCTCGCCCGAACCGCGTTTACGCATTTTCGGGATCAGGGTTTCAAGGCAATTGACCGTGCCGAAATAATTGACATCGAAATGGTCGCGGATGGTTTTGGCGGAAAATTCATCGACAGGCATCGGCGAATAGATCCCGGCGGCCAGAACCACGAGATCGGGCAGGCCAAACCGATCTTCGATCAGGGCAATCGCATCGCGAACCGCATCGGGTTTGGTCACATCAAGCGGCACGGCATGGATGTTTTCCGACGATGCGGCCAGATCGGACAGCGCATCGGCGGAGCGTGCCGATGCGATAATCGTCGTGTTTGCGCCCGCATCGGATTTTGCGAATTTTTCGACAAGTGCTGCCCCGATCCCGGCGGAGGCACCGACGATCCAGATGGTTTTGAAATGTTTGATCATCCGCGGATATCCTTTTGTGCCGTATCGGTCTGGCAGCTTGTGCAGCGATAGGTGATTTCAGAGCCATCGCGCGCCTTGAAGCGCAATCCGACCCACCGGCCATCGGCATCGTACCATGCATTGGTTTGCAATTGGCCATCATAGGTGAAGTGGGTGGCGTTGATCATGCCGTTGCCAACGGCCAGGCGTTCGCGGCCTGTCTGGGATATGGTGACCGCGTTGGGATTGCCGGTCAGCGTATTAAGAACCTGATCGGTTTGCAGAACACCGCAATGCCAGTGATCGGTCGGAAAAATACCGGGCGGCAGGGATTTCTGGCCATCGGGGCCATCGACGACAAGCTGATCGTTTTCGCGCCGGGCCGCGATGCTGGTTTGATCGCCATCATCATTGACCTTGACCGACAGGGTGGATAATTGACCCTCCTGCCAGATGCTTTCGGAGCGGTAGCGGAAGCTATAGGCGTTAAAGCCGAGAAACGAGATATCGATATTGCTTTGGGCGACGACCTGAAGACCGTCCTGACCGCGATTGAAACGCACGATATGCTGCCCGACCGGGGCATCATTGCGGCGGATCTGAAACACCAGTTCATTGCCGTATCGCGCAATCGGATCGAAGTTGCGACAGGCCGCGTTACGATCAAGGCCGTTGGATTGTGCGGGGGTAAGGGCCGAAATCTCGCCGTTTTGCGCGAAGGCCGAACCGGCATTCTGGACTGCCAGAACGGCAAGCGTCGCAAGCAGATATTTAAGGGGTTTCGGGCGTGGCATGTGGTGGCGTACCCTGCTGTTGGCCCCGGCGATCAGGACGCGATCAAGCCGGATTTCGAAAACGGAATGCTGCTACTGTTACGCATGGAAATGCGGTTCAGATCAGGTTTGCCGTGCCCTGCCCATGTGCCGGGTGATTGCGGTGCGCCCGGCTTTGAGGTAAAGCAGGGCCAACAATGAAAGGCCGACCATGCCCCATCCGATAGCCGAAGACCTGATCGCAAGCGTTCTGCATCGCGATTCCAACGTCATCGTTCTGAACAAGCCGCCGGGATTGGCATCGCATGGCGGGCCGAAAACCTATTTCCATGTCGATGCCTATCTGCCCGACCTTAAATTCGGCATTCAGCCCGAACCGACCCTGGCGCACAGACTGGACCGCGATACGGCCGGGTGCCTGTTGCTGTGCCGGCATCCGAAATCATCGAAAAAGATCACCCGCCTGTTTACCGAAAAACTGATCGGGAAAACCTATTGGGCGGTGGTGCGTGGTGCGGTTGCCGATGATCACGGATTTATCGACGCGCCGATTGGCAAGACCAATGATGAAAGTGGCTGGCAGATGCTGGTTCATGAGGACGGGCAGCCATCAAAGACCGAATATCGGGTGCTGGGGCGTGGCAAGGACGAAGCGGGCGATGATATCACCTGGCTTGCGTTGACGCCCCATACGGGCCGCACGCACCAGTTGCGTGTGCATCTGGATCATATCGGGCATCCGGTGCTGGGCGATCCGTTTTATGGTCGGGGGGATGAACCGCCGATTTTTGGACAGCCGCCGACCCTGATGCTTTTGTCGCGCCAGATCGTGGTGCCGTTCCATGCCGACCGCGACCCGGTGGTGGTCGATGCACCGCCGCCCGAATTGATGCGGCCGGGGCTTTCGGCATGCGGTTACGTGGGCGACTATGCCCCGCATGCGGCGTCAGTTGATGCTCAGTATGGCGGCGATGGCAGCGATGCTGAAGGCGGACAGGAGGGTTTCGAGGGTGATGATTGAGGCCATGGCCTCGGGATCACCATTCAGCTGCCGGGCGAGGATATAGGCGTTGCCCGCGCACGGCATCCCGGCATAAAGCACCCCCATCGCCAGAACCATGCCCTCCACCCCGGCAAGATGCAGCGCAATGCCGGTGATCAGCGGCAGGAGGGCGAGCTTGATCGTGGTTGAAAGCGCGATTGCGCCCAATGCCTGTTTGCTGAGGATAAATCGCAACCCTGCCCCGACCGACAGCAGGCTGAGCGGCAGGGCGGCGGTTTTGAAAAGGGCTGCGGTATTTTCAATCGGCAGCGGCACGTGAATGTTGCTGATATTCAGCACCGCCCCGGCCCCGGCGGCGATGATGATCGGGTTTTGCGCAAGGCCGAGCATGATGCGTTTGAAGCTGCCCTTGCCACCGGCAAAGGCATTCAGCACCACAACCGCCAGCATGTTGGTGGCAATCACCATCACCGCGATGAATACAATCGCCAGTGCCAAGCCTTCGCTGCCATAAAGCGCATCGGCGACGGCGAGCAGGACATAGCTGTTATAGCGGACCGATCCCTGAAAGATCGAGGTAAACAGCGGTGTGTTGCGGGTGATGAGCGGGCGCAGAAGCAGCAAAACCGCCGCAAGGGCAAGGGTCGCGCCCAATGTGACCATGACCGCAGTGCCCGCGTGGCCGGAGCCAAAATCGGCACGGTAAATTTCGACGATCAGAAGCGATGGCAGCAACAGGTAATAGGTCAGCCGATCAATCCCGGCCCAGATGTCAGACTCTGTGATCAGATAACGTTTGAGTGCCGCCCCGACCAGAATGGCGGCGAAGATCGGAAAGATGGCAGCGATCAGGTCATAGGCGAGATTCATATAGAGAATGACCTAGAAATTGCTATGGTTGGCTTTGCTGGGTTGCTTGATAATGTAATTGCAAGTTTCGATGTTATGTCATTTTTTGCTGAAGCTCTGGGGGCTAATTTGCCGGACAGATTTATTTTTCGCCAAGTGTATTACAAAGATATTGAAGTATTTTTGGTTGACGGAGAGGTGCGCTCAAAAAATCATGAGCATCCTCAGCTGTGTCATCAAGCTTCCTATCAGAGCATAGTTGACCGAAGAGGGAGTCCGCTGTTCCAGATGCCTGATGGTGGCGTTGTTAATGATTATGTACCATTCTATTTTTCTCCAATTACATCATTCACTTTTACAATTTTTAGGGGGAACGTAGATTTGATGTCCCCCGAAGGCGATAATTTAGGACCTGCTTGCGAAGAAGATAGAGTATTTCTGGTTGCAAAGGTTGAAAATTTCCGTGATAGCGGGCTAGATTTCTGTTTTAGCGACTTCGCCTTAAACTCAAATGCTCCATTGCCAGTTCTATGTGGTGATTTGGATTCTTTGGAAGAACATGTTCATTGGGATATGTTTGACGAATATCCTTACAAGGGTAGAATCGAAGAGCTTGGGTACAATGGTGTTTGCCAATACTTCAAAAGCATGGACGATCCGCCAGAACGTATGACTCGAAGCCAAAAGCGTATGGCTGAGTTTTTGGTCCGTTCCGCCGTCCCACTTTGCCTAATAGATTGCTTGATTGTCAAATCAGAGACGATAAGAGATAAGCTCGAGCAGATGATGGATGCCTCAGTTTGGGATATCCCAATATATGTAAAACCCGGATGCTACTACCAATGACCCTCTCATTCAAAAAAGGCGACCTGTTTTCCGAGGCGGTGGATGCTCTCGTGAACACGGTCAACTGCGTCGGGGTGATGGGGAAAGGTGTTGCTCTTGAGTTTAAAAAGCGTTGGCCGGACAACTATAAAGAATACAAAAAAATATGTTCTTCAAATGGTCTAAGGCCCGGCAAAGTTTTTGTTTATGATACAAAGCAACTTTTCCCGACAGATGGCCCCAGGTTTTTGGTCAACTTTCCGACGAAAGATCATTGGAGAGCTAAATCCAAGCTGGATTATGTCGAGAGCGGTTTGGATGCTCTCGTCGAGGCGATTGAGAATTATAGCATCAAATCTATCGCGATTCCGCCGCTGGGATGTGGAAACGGTGGGCTGGATTGGTCTGATGTAAAACCGTTAATCATTGAGAAGCTCGAAAATCTCTCGAATGTTGACGTTCGGGTGTTTTATCCAAAAGAAGCGGTTGATGAACCGGAGTATAGTCACTCCAAGTTTGCGATGACATTTGAGCGGGCAGTGCTTCTTAAAAGTCTGGGTGACTTGGAGCGCTATTTTGACGGATCATTTGATCGAATTTCGCTGCAAAAAATAGTGTATTTTTTGCAGGCTTTTGGTGTGAATTTTAACCTCAGATTTTCACGGGATTTCCACGGACCTTACTCAGAATCTTTGAAGAAGGCTTTTGTCGCGCTTGAGTATCATAAGATGATTGCCGGTTTTCAAACTGGCGATAGACAGGCACATGTAACGCCAAGCGGATATGCTGCTGCAGATGAGTATCTGAATTCCAGCGATGCAGCAGATCGTATTATTGATCGTTTAGGTAAACTGGTGCAGGGCTATGAGAGCCCTTACGGTCTGGAGCTTCTATCTTCGGTTCATTGGTTGGCACATCATGAGAATTGCTATCCGCTTGAGATGGTAATCAAAGAGATGAACAGCTGGAACGAGAACAAAAGAAACATCTTCAGCGATGAAACAATACGTGTGGCGTACGGTCGCTTGCAGGAAGATGGTTTACTGAACTGCGCGTAAATCACTAAACCTTGCGGTTCTGGTATTCGGCAAAAACCTGTTCGGGGGAATGGCCGCGATATTGTTCGCAGATTTCCTCGAATTTCGGGTTGCTGATCAGAAGGTCGGCGGTGCTGCGGTTGCAGGCAATCGGCACTTCATACATGTTGGCCAGCCGGATCAGGGCGCGGACATCGACATCGTGGGGCTGGGGTGTCATCGGGTCGGTGAAGAAAAACATCGCCTGCAATTCGCCATGCGCAATCATCGAGCCGAGCTGCTGATCGCCGCCGAACGGGCCGCTTTTAAGCGCCACGATATCAAGGTCGGGAAAGCGTTCCTGAAGCACGCGCCCGGTGGTGCCGGTGGCAAAAATCCGGGTGCCGGAAAACTGTGATTTGTGGGTTTCCAGCCAATCGGCCATTTCGCGTTTGCGACGGTCGTGGGCGACAAGTCCGATCGAAAGCGTCATGGGTGGTTTCTCCTGCGTCTTGATCCGGGCGATCCCGGCGGGTGATCTTAGCGGACCGGTCCATCATAGGGCAATATGATGGCATAGTTTATTGAAAATAAACGAGAATTTTTGCCAGAACCGGACGGCGAAAATTTTTGCAAAATGTTCTTGATTTGTTCTTTTATTTGTGGCATAAAGATAAAGTCAACAGGACAAATGGGCCCGGAGACATAACCCGCCAAGCGTGATTCGCTTTGGCGGGTTTTTGCGTTTCGGGGTCGGGTAAGACCGGTAAATACAGGGGGAATCAGCGATGAAAAAGCGACGATGTTGAGTGGTTAAGTAGCAGGCGATCACCGCCAAGCGCGGAAGATCCGTATGGGGTAAAGTCATTACGGCAGGAGTGCGTCCGGGCATTGAAACGGCCCGGGAAACGGCGGCGTAAAGTTTGACAAACCGGAAAGGCAGAATGGGAGAGGTGCGCCTGCAGGGAAGGGCGCTGGGAAATTGCGACGCCGGATGCTGATCGAGTGGTCAGCAGCGGAGCAGGGGTGGTTCGGGCAGCGATGTCATAACGCCCGTGCCGGGATCGGAGCGTGGGTCAACACGGGTGAGTTCCGTTCAGGCCGCAGCATTTGGCGAGAGTGGTGGCAGGAGCGTTCAGCGGAGCCCCGTCGCCATCGGTGGGAGGGCCAGCATCGGTGAGCGCATCGGCCATCAGCCCCCCCCCCGGTAGGCATCATTGGCACCTGCGGTACCTGCCGCGAGAGCGGCAGTATCGGCACTCGTAACATCGGGGATCCTCCGGCGTGGACTTCGCGGAAGTGGCGGGCTTTGGTTGTGACTTTGGGATGTGTCGGGCTTCGGGTTGGTTTCAGCCCTTATTCGTTGCCGGTGGTTCTTGCTTTGGGTTTTGTTTCGCTCAGAGCCCGGATTCGGTGTCTGGCGGGAGCCGTCGCGCCAGAGGCGCCAGTTTGCTATCGTCCCCGGCCGCGTTCCGGGGACGGGGGAACCACCACAGGCCACTTGCCAGAGGCGATTAGGTCCCGACTTACATTCTGGATTTCATCAAGTACGCGCAGTAACACGGGGTCCTTCATTTTGATCCGCTGTGCACAAACAGAGACCTGGCGGATCATCGGCGGCGATAAGGGGATGGCTTTGACGGTGTGGTTTGCCAGTTCGTCATAGATCGCGCATTTCGCCAGAAGCCCATAGCCCTCGCCACTGGCAATCAGTTTCACCAGATGGGTGCTGGCGTCAATTTCCATTCGAATGTCGAGTCCGCTACCGAGTGCGGCAAAGGCCTGTGCCTTCATGCGGATGCCATGGATGGTGGAGGGCAAAATAAGCGGAAAGCTTCCCAGCATTTCGGGTGTGATTTTCTGGGGCAGATCGCGCATCAGTTCCTGATTCCCGACAAGAAAAATTTCCTCGTCACAAATCGGATGACAGACGATGTCAGGCAGGGAGGTCCGATCAAACGAGATCGCGAAATCAAGGGTTCCTTCCTGAAGCCACCCCCATAGATAGCCTGAAAATGCTTCGACAACGCGTAAGGATACCTTTGGAAAGGTGTTGCGCAGATGTTTGATCAGCGGGATGGCAAGAACGGTTGATGTTGCTGCGGGCAGGCCAATCGCGACGTCGCCTTCGGGTTCCTGATTGGCAGTACCAACCGCACTGATTGTTGCATTGGCAATGGCAAGCATTTCGTATGCGCCTTTGAGTAGTACCTCACCGGCCTGTGTCGGGGTCGATCCGCGGGCGTGACGCATCAGAATCCTTGTGCCGAGATCCTCTTCAAGCTTTTTGATCATGTTGCTCAGCGCAGGTTGGGCAATGCCCAATCGAAGCGATGCGCGACTGAGGCTACCTTCTTCGCAAATGACGGCAAATGCAGAAAGCCGAGACAAATTAAGCTGTTGTGGAAGAAGTTTCATCGCAATCCATCAAGGTATAATGTTTTTTATATGGGTGGTTCATAATTATATATTACAAAAATGATACCACGACTGCTAGCGTCCGGATCGAAACACAAACAAAAAATATCAGGAGGAAATATCTTGAAAGTTTCAGCGATCCTGTCGGCAGCTCTTATTGTGGTGACGGCAGTTACCTGGCAGGCGGAAGCCGCCGATTACACGATTGATGTGTCACTTGATACCTCGCCAAACCATGTGCGTAACCGTTCCTTCCGCAAATTTGCGGAGGTCCTGAACGAGAAGTCCGACGGTCGTCTGGAAATGCGTATTTTTGATTCCGCGTCGAAATACAAAGGCCCGATGGTCGCGACGGCTGTGGCACAGGGTGCGATTGATATGGCCGCGCCGGCGCATCAGCACCTTTCCAAATATGTACCGGAAACGGGTATCCTGTTATTGCCGATGTTCTATGGGCAGGAAAAGGACGTGATCTACAAGGTTGTGGATGGTGAGGTCGGCAAGAAGCTGAACAAGATGATCGAAGACAAACTTCGCGTTGTTGTTCTTGGCCGCCCGTTTGACCTTGGTTATGGAACTGTCTTTTCAACCGATCTTCGGTTGACCAAGCCGTCTGATCTGGAAGAGCAGATTGTGCGTGTGCCGGGCGGTGCTGCGACACTTGAACGTTACAAGGTATTCAAAGCCAACCCGACGCAAATTCCTTGGTCGGATGTGCCGCAGGCATTGCAGACCGGTGCTGTATCGACCATCTGGGCCACTCAGGAAAGTGTTGCCAGTTCGCAGCTTTGGGATGCGGGTATCAAATATGCCTTCGAAGACAAGCAGGCTTTTATCGAATATGTCCCGATCATCAGTCAGAAAGCCTGGTCGAAACTGCCTGAGGATTTGCAGCAGTTGATGATCGATACGTGGGATGAAATGGTTGATGACGTCCGCGAAGTTGCGGCCAAAGCGCAGGAAGATAGCCGTCAGACCAATGCAGATCACGGCATTGAAACTGTTGATCCCAATCCGGTCGATCTTGCGGAAATGCGCGAAAAACTAATGGCGGCTCAGCCGGGTATTGTTGATGAGCTGGGTATGGATACCGACTTCATCAATGAAGTTTCGCAAGCCGTGGCAGCCGCCGCAAATTAAGTTCGACCTTCCATTTGGGACTGTTTGATAATGTCACTTCGTAACATTGCAAACGTTCTTAGCTGTCTTGAGAAATCTTTGATCGGGGTGATGGCGCTTGCCGCCATCATTCTGGTCGCTGTCGAGACCGTTTTGCGTTTTGCCGCACCGGCCCACCTCACGGATTGGAGCGGTGAAGTCACGATCTATCTTGTGGGATGGGCCTTGATGCTCAGTCTGCCGCATCTGGTTGCACGAGACAAACATGTCCGTGCCGACCTTCTGCATCACCAGTTTTCCCCCCTGATTCGTTGGTGGCTTGATGTCTTTGCGATTTTGATCGGGATCGGGTTCTGCGGGATCGTTCTTTGGGCCGGTATTGATGTCGTTTCGTTCGGACTGATGTTTGGCGAAATCAGCGACAGCTCGCTGCAATTTCCGATGTGGGTATTCTATCTTGCTGTTCCTGTCGGGTTTGGAACCTCGATGCTGCGCTATGTGGTTCTGCTGATATCCAAACTCTTGGAGTTGCGGGTATCTCCAGCCGCTTCCTGACAAAGGAATTTCTCTTATGATTATCTGGTTGATGCTGGCGCTGTTCTTCGTGATGCTGCTGGCAGGGGTTCCCATTTATCTGGTTCTGGGCAGTCTGGCAGTGATCGGCTGGCTTGTGGATGGTACACCACTGATCGCCCTTGCCCAGCAATTCGCCAATGAACTCAATTCGCAAACACTGGTTGCCGTGCCGCTTTTCGTGGTCGCCGCGACCTTTATGGAACGCGGTGGCATTACCCGCGCGCTGATTGATTTTGCCAGTCTGATCGCAGGTCGCAGCCGCGGCAGTCTTGCGATCATCTGCGTGATCGCGACGACATTCTTTGCCGCCATCTGCGGCTCATCCGTTGCGACGGCAATGGCCATGGGAACAGCACTTATCCCGACCATGGCAGCACGGAAATATCCCGCCGGCTTTTCTGTGGGAACGGTTGGAGCGGCCGGCACTCTTGGTATCCTTATCCCGCCAAGTCTACCGTTGCTGATTTACGGGCTGGTTGCTGAAACGTCGGTTCCGCAACTTTTTCTGGCAGGGGTGATTCCCGGACTTCTGCAAGGGCTGCTGTTTGTTGGCTATGTCGTCTGGTATGCACGCAAAAACCAGTTGCCGGTTGAAGACAGGCTTGAACCCGGTGAAGTCTTCCGGCGCTTCCGGAATGCCTTGCCAGCGCTTGCCATTCCGGTCCTGGTTCTGGGCGGTATTTACAGCGGTCTGGTGACGATTTCCGAAGCCGCAGGCGTGGCGGCCTTTGTCGCGCTAATTGTCAGTGTATTTGTCTATCGTGCCGTGTCATTACGCGACATCACGGGTGTTTTGACCGATGGCATTCGCCAGACGGCAGTGATCATCGTGATCATCATGTCGGCGCTGGTGCTCGGTCATTGGCTGACCAGTGCGGGTATTACCCGATCCATCGTTGATTTCGTTAATTCAACCGGCTTGACCGGATGGCAATTCCTGATCCTTGCCAACGTTGTCATGTTTATCCTTGGCATGTTCCTTGAGGTGATTTCGGTCATTCTGATCTTTGTGCCGCTGGTCCTGCCGATTATCGAGCATCTTGGCATTGACCCGGTCCATTTTGGTCTGATCGTCGTGATCAACATGGAGCTGGCGCTTCTGACGCCGCCAGTCGGGCTTAACCTTTTCATTCTCAAAAATATCTCGGGCGAGAACATGGGAACCATTATTCGGGGAACCATGCCCTATGTCCTGATCCTGATGTTGCTGCTTCTTCTGGTGACATTCATCCCGCAGATCAGCCTGTTCTTGCCTGATCTTGCCTATGGTCGATAACGGATAGAATTCTATGCCTATACTTACTGTCACGATTGCCGAGGGGCTGGTTGATGCGATCAGCCGTACTTCGGAGGAAACGTCGGAAGGATTGCTGGGGCTTATTCACAAGTATCTTGCCCCGGCGGCGGGGACCGAACAGATCATGTTTGTCCCGTCGATTGGAAAGGTTGTTGGCTGTGGCATGCTTGCGCATCTGGTGCACCGGGCATCGGACAGCCGGACAGCCGAAATCCGCAAGGCATGCGCAGATGCGATTTGTGCGTTTCTGGCAGAAAAATATGATTGTTCGGTACGTGTGCGATTGATCGCAACGCAATCGTCGGACATCGCAGCAGCCGATATTTTCAAGGAGAGCGGGGATGAATAATGTTGCCAGAACCCGTTCGCGAAATGCGGTTTCGATTGCAGGGATTGACAGTTTTCACATTGGCGGTCAGGTCGTCAAATTGCAGGATCAGCCGAAACTGCAGATGCGCGTTGCCGGGGATGGTGTGACGCGCGAGGTGGACCTTAACGGATCCTATGTTACCGGGCAGCTTTATGCCAATCATGTCAAGCTTGCGAACCCGCAACATGAAGTGCCGGTGATGTTCTGGCATGGCGGGGCGATGACGGGGGTAACGTGGGAAACAACGCCGGATGGCCGACCGGGATGGCAGTGGCTGTTTCTGGAAAACGGATATGATGTGATCGTCACCGACGCGGTCGAACGGGGTCGGGCGTCATGGTCGCCCTATCCGCAGATTTACAAAAGTGGTCCTGTTTTCCGCACCAAGGAAGAAAGCTGGGGCATGTATCGTTTTGGCCCGGTATCGGGCTATCACGATGATCCGGCGAAACGTCAGGCGTTCGATGGGCAGCGGTTTCCGATGTCGGGGGTTGATGCGCTTGGCGCGCAGCTTGTCCCGCGCTGGTCGATCCATGACGCGGAGAGCCTTGCGGCTTATGAGGCGTTGTTGCGCAGGGTTGGCCCGGTGCATCTTGTGGCCCATAGTCAGGGTGGCTGGTTTGCCCTGAATATGGTGTTGCGCGCGCCCGAGCTGATCAAATCCGTTGTGGTGATCGAACCGGCTGGTGCGCCAAGTCTGAGCAAGCACGATCTGGCGGGCATCGCGCATATCCCACATCTGTTTGTGTGGGGGGATTATATTGAGGATGTTCCGGCGTGGAAAAAGTATCGCGATGGGGCGGACAGCTTTATGACTGCGCTGCGGGATGAAGGCGGTGTTTCCGATCTGCTTGATCTTCCGGCGGAGGGTATTCGTGGCAATAGCCATGTGCCGATGATGGATGACAACAGTGCGGAAATTGCTGGTATGGTCAGTGAATGGGTGGCGAAAAATTCCGGCCATTAATCATATCATATAGCTTTCATACGATATTGTGTCGTATCCAAGATAAAAGGTCCGCCATGATATATCGCGGACCTTCTTTTTTTTGTGTTGCGGCGGACATAAAAAAACGGCCGCCCCATTGGAGCGGCCGTTTCACGGATCGGGTTTTCCCAATCAGGATTACATGTGGATCGCGCGTTTGTCGGCGTCCAGGGCGGCTTCCTTGACGGATTCGCCAAGGGCCGGGTGGGCGTGGCAGGTGCGGGCGATGTCTTCGGCAGAGGCGCCGTATTCCATCGCCAGCACAACCTCGGCAATCAGATCGCCAGCCGCCGGGCCGACAATATGTGCGCCGACGACGCGGTGGGTTTTCTTGTCTTCGAGGATTTTAACGAAGCCCTCGGTGCTTTCCATTGCCTTGGCGCGACCGTTGGCAGTGAAGGGGAATTTGCCGACCTTGTAGTCGACGCCTTCTTCCTTGAGCTGCTCTTCGGTTTTGCCAACAGCGGCGACTTCGGGCCAGGTGTAGACAACACCCGGGACCTTGCCGTAATCGACATGGCCTTCTTCGCCAGCGAGCATTTCGGCCAGCGCAACACCGTCTTCCTCGGCCTTGTGGGCCAGCATCGGACCGATGATGGCGTCCCCAATGGCAAAGATGCCCTGCACGTTGGTCTGGAAATGTTCGTCGGTCTTGACGCGACCGCGATCATCAAGTTCGACGCCGACCTTATCAAGGCCAAGGCCCTTGACGAACGGACGGCGGCCAATGGCGACCAGAACGACGTCGGCCTTGACTTCCTCGGCATCGCCGCCCTTGGACGGTTCAACCGTGAGCGTCACGCCAGACTTGCCGGTTTTCGCACCGGTGACCTTGTGGCCCAGTTTGAATTCAAGGCCCTGTTTGGCAAAGATGCGCTGGGTCTGTTTGACCAGTTCGCCGTCCATGCCCGGCAGGATGCGGTCGAGATATTCTATCACGGTGACTTCGGAACCAAGCCGACGCCAGACCGAACCGAGTTCGAGACCGATCACGCCCGCCCCGATGACAACCATCTTTTTCGGCACTTTCGGGAGCACCAGACCACCGGTCGAGGAGACGATGTTTTTCTCGTCGATCTCGACACCCGGCAGCGGGGTGACTTCCGAACCCGTGGCGATCACGATGTTCTTGGCATTCAGGGTTTCTTCGCCGCCGTCCAGAAGGGCAACCTTGACCGAGGTCGGCGAGGTGATTTCGCCGGCACCCTTGACGTAGGTGACCTTGTTCTTCTTGAACAGGAATTCAATGCCCTTGACATTGCTGTCAACGACCTTGTCCTTACGGGCCATCATCTTTTCGAGATTGACCTTCGGCTTGGAGACTTCGATGCCATGGGTATCGAAATGTTCCGTCGCTTCCTCGAACAGGTGGGAGGAATGAAGCAGGGCCTTGGACGGGATGCAGCCCACATTGAGGCAGGTCCCGCCAAGGGTGCCGCGTTTTTCAACGCAGGCAACCTTGAGACCAAGCTGTGCGGCGCGGATGGCGCAAACATAACCGCCAGGACCGCCACCGATCACGACAACGTCGTAGTTCTCAGCCATGAGTTCTTTGATCCTTTTGTCTGATCAGATGTCGAGCAGGATGCGTTCCGGGTTCTCGATGCATTCCTTGACGCGTACCAGGAAGGAAACGGCTTCGCGGCCGTCAATGATACGGTGGTCATAGGAGAGTGCGAGATACATCATCGGACGGATTTCGACCTTGCCGTCGATGGCGACCGGGCGCATCTGGGTTTTGTGCATGCCGAGGATACCGGACTGCGGCGCATTCAGGATCGGGGATGACAGAAGGGAGCCAAACACGCCACCATTCGAAATGGTGAACGAGCCGCCGGTCATTTCATCCATGCCCAGTTTGCCGTCACGTGCGCGTTTGCCGAAATCGACAATCGTGCTTTCGAGGTCGGCAAAACTTTTCTTTTCCGCCGAACGGATCACCGGAACAACCAGACCCTGCGGGGTACCAACGGCAACGCCGATATCGCAGTAGTTTTTATAGATGAAGCTGTTGCCATCAATCTCGGCATTGACCGCCGGCCATTCATTAAGCGCCGTGGTGCAGGCCTTGATGAAGAAGGACATGAAGCCGAGCTTCACGCCGTGTTTCTTTTCAAAGCCGTCCTTGTACTGATTACGGCAGGCCAGAAGGTTGGTCATGTCCACTTCGTTATAAGTGGTCAGCATGGCCGCGGTGTTCTGGGCTTCTTTCAGGCGGCGCGCGATGGTCTGGCGCAGCTTGGACATCTTGACGCGTTCTTCGCCTTCGCGCAGTTCGCGTTCGGGCTTCGGTGCAGCAGGTGCCGCCGGTGCAGCAGCCGCTGCGCGCGGCGCCGATCCACCATTTTCGAGGAAGTTCAGAACGTCGCCCTTGGTCAGGCGGCCGTCTTTGCCCGATGCCGGAATTTTCGACGGATCGAGATTTTTGTCTTCGACCAGTTTGCGAACGGCAGGCGGCAGCGGATGATCGGCATTGGCCGAGGTCGAAGCCGCCGGTGCGCTTGCTGCCGGGGCAGCAGCCGGTTTGGCTTCTTCTTTTTTCGGCTCTTCTTTCTTTGGCTCTTCCTTGGCTTCGGCTTTTTCTTCCTTGGCCGGAGCAGCGCCTTCGGCACCTTCCTTGATCATGGCGATCAGGGCGCCGACTTCGACTTCGTCACCTTCCTGGGCGACCAGTTCGGCAATCGCACCAGCGACCGGTGCGTTGACTTCGACGGTGACCTTGTCGGTTTCAAGTTCGACAATCGGTTCATCGGCTGCAACTGCATCACCGACTTTTTTGTACCATTTCGCAATTGTTGCTTCGGTAACAGACTCGCCCAGCGTGGGAACTTTAACTTCAGTCGCCATTTTTTCCTCGACCGTTTTTTCAATCAGACAGTTTGGGCCTGCCCGAATACGAATGAATTCTGAATGTGCGGGTCGAACGGGCGGTTTCCCGCCCGTCCGATAAAGTTATTTTACGCTCAGCGCGGCATCGACCAGTTCGGCCTGTTCGCGCAGGTGAGCCTTGAGCAAGCCCGTTGCCGGGGACGCGGCAGCCTTGCGACCGACATAGATCGGGCGTCCGGCCTTGTGTTTGATTTCAGACAGCACGCCTTCGATACGACGATCGACGAAGTACCAGGACCCCATGTTTTCGGGTTCTTCCTGACACCAGACCACGTCGGCATTGGGATATTTGGCAAGTTCTTCTGCCAGTTCCTTGGCCGGCCACGGATAGAGCTGTTCGACGCGCACCAGGGCAACATCGTCAATCCCGCGGTTTTCGCGTTCAGCGAGCAGATCGTAATAGACCTTGCCCGCCGACAGGACGACGCGTTTGACCTTTTTGGCATCGGTCAGTTTGCCGGTTTCGCTGATCACTGATTTGAAGACAGTGCCCGGTCCGAATTCGGACAGCGAGGAGACCGCCTGTTTGTGACGCAGAAGCGATTTCGGCGTCATCAGGATCAGGGGCTTGCGGAACGAACGGCGGATCTGGCGGCGCAGGATGTGGTAATAGTTTGCAGGGGTCGTGACGTTGGCCACCTGCATGTTGTTTTCACCACAAAGCTGCAGATACCGTTCCAGACGGGCGGAACTGTGTTCCGGGCCCTGACCTTCGTAACCGTGCGGCAACAGCATCACCAGACCCGACATGCGCAGCCATTTGGCTTCGCCCGAGCTGATGAACTGGTCAATGATGACCTGTGCACCGTTGGCAAAATCACCGAACTGGGCTTCCCACAGAACCAGCGAATGCGGTTCGGCAAGGGTGATGCCATATTCGAAGCCCAGAACACCGGCTTCGGACAGGGGCGAGTTGAGGACTTCAAGCTCGGCCTGGCCGGTACGGATGTTGTTGAGCGGGGTGTATTTTGCCTCGTTGGTCTGATCGACCAGTTTTGCGTGACGCTGCGAGAAGGTGCCGCGCTGGCAATCCTGACCGGACAGACGCACCGGTGTGCCTTCGCACATCAGGGTGCCGAAGGCGAGGGCTTCACCGGTTGCCCAGTCGATGCCTTCGCCGGTTTCGAACATCTTGGCCTTGGCCTTGAGCTGGCGCAGGATTTTCTTGTTGATGTCATAGTCGCTGGGCGGGGTCGAAAGCGCCCGGCCAACTTCCTGCAACAAGTCGTTTTCCACACCGGTCTGACCGGTCCAGTCCGCATCTTCGCCGTGCGAGGAGGCGAGGCCCGACCATTTGCCTTCGAGCCAGTCTGCCTTGTTCGGGCGATAGGCTTCGGAGGCCTTGAATTCGTCGTCAAGGTGGCTCTGGAATTTCTGATCCAGTTCCTTGACGCGTTCTTCGGTCAGAAGACCTTCCTTGACCAGCTTCTGGGCGTAGATGTCCTTGGTGGTCGGGTGTTTGCCGATCACGTCATACATCTTGGGCTGGGTGAAGGCCGGTTCGTCGCTTTCGTTGTGGCCAAAGCGGCGATAGCAGAACATGTCGATGACAACGTCCTGTTTGAATTCCTGACGGAATTCGGTCGCGATGCGTGCGGCGTGAACCACGGCTTCGGGGTCGTCACCATTGACATGGATGATCGGCGCCTGAACGACCTTGGCAATATCCGAGCAGTAAGGCGAAGAACGGCTATCGGACGGCTTGGTGGTGAAACCGATCTGGTTGTTGACGACAAAGTGGATCGTACCGCCGGTACGATAGCCTTTGAGGTGCGACAGATCGAAGGTTTCAGCGACAAGACCCTGACCGGCAAAGGCCGCATCCCCGTGAAGGAGGATACCCATGACCTGTTCGCGTGCAGTGTCCTTGCGCTGTGCCTGTTTGGCGCGGACCTTGCCCAGAACGACGGTGTTTACCGCTTCGAGGTGGGACGGGTTCGCGGTCAGCGACAGGTGAACAACGTTGCCGTCAAATTCGCGGTCAGCGGACGTGCCAAGGTGATATTTGACGTCACCAGAGCCCATCACGTCGTCCGGCTTGGACGGGTTGCCCATGAATTCCGAGAAGATCGCCTGGAACGGTTTGTTCAGGACGTTGGCCAGAACGTTCAGACGACCACGGTGCGGCATGCCGAACACGACCTCGCGGATACCAAGCTGGCTGCCGCGTTTGAGGATCTGTTCAAGGGCCGGCATCAGGGCTTCGCCACCGTCGATGCCGAAACGCTTGGTGCCGACATATTTGGTGTGCAGATAGTTTTCGAAACCTTCGGCTTCGACCAGACGTTCAAGGATGGCTTCCTTGCCGCGTGCGGTAAACTGCGTCTGGTTGCCGATGCTTTCGACGCGCTGCTGAATCCAGGATTTCTGTTCGGGTTCCTGGATATGCATGAATTCGATGCCGATCGAGCCGCAATAGGTTTTGCGGGCCAACGATACGATCTGACGAACGGTCGCGGTTTCAAGGCCAAGAACATTGGCGATGTAGATCGGGCGATCCATGTCGGCTTCGGTGAAGCCATAGGTTTTCGGATCGAGTTCCGGGTGCGGATCGCGCGGGGCAAGGCCCAGCGGATCAAGATTCGCTTCGAGATGGCCGCGCACGCGATAGGAGCGGATCAGCATCAGGGCGCGAATCGAATCATGTGCCGCGGCACGGATGGCGTCGGAGCTGACCGGCGCGGTCTGTTGTGCGGCGTGGGCCGCCGGTGCGTAACCGCCATTGGCGGGACGTTCGGCGTGGCCCTGTGAGACGTCGTAACCTTCCATACCGCCAACAACCTTGGTTTCCCGCGGCTGCCAGCTGGGTCCCTGCATTTCGGCAAGGAGATCGGAGGCGTCGTCCTGCAACCCGTCAAAAAACTCGGCCCAGCTCTGATCAACCGCAGTTGGGTTGCTCTGATACCGGGCATAAAGTTCAGCGATGTAGGTTGCGTTCGACTCGTTCAGAATCGTGTCGATATCTTGAGGTTTCATTTGTGGTCTTGGAAGGCATGGTCCCGAAAGAGACCACGCCTCCCCCTGCCTTTCCTCTGACTACCCTGATTACCCGTTCAAAGCCTTGAGCATGGTCGAGCCAAGGCTTGCCGGGGAATCGGCAACAAGAATACCAGCGCTGCGCATTGCTTCCATTTTCGCATCCGCAGTGCCCTTACCGCCGGAGATGATCGCACCGGCATGGCCCATGCGTTTACCCGGAGGTGCGGTGACACCGGCAATGAAGCCAGCAACCGGCTTTTTGACTTTGGAAGCCTGCAGGAATTCGCATGCTTCTTCTTCGGCGGAACCACCGATTTCACCGATCATGATGATGCCCTGGGTTTCAGGGTCATTCAGGAACAGTTCAAGGCAATCGATGAAGTTGGTGCCGTTGACCGGGTCACCACCGATACCGATACAGGTCGACTGACCCAGCCCTGCGGCGGTGGTCTGTGCGACTGCTTCGTAGGTCAGCGTGCCGGAACGGGAAACGATACCGATTTTGCCGCGACGGTGAATGTGGCCCGGCATGATGCCGATCTTGCATTCGTCCGGCGTGATGACACCCGGGCAGTTCGGACCGACCAGACGGGTTTTCGAACCCGAAAGGGCGCGCTTGACGCGAACCATGTCGGCAACCGGAATGCCTTCGGTGATGCAGACAGCCAGTTCGACTTTGGCGTCGATGGCCTCAAGGATCGCATCAGCCGCGAAGGGCGGCGGAACATAGATCACCGATGCATTGGCACCGGTCACATGGACCGCTTCGTCAACGGTGTTGAAGACCGGCAGGTCAAGGTGCTTGGTGCCGCCTTTACCCGGGGTCACGCCGCCAACCATTTTGGTGCCATAGGCAATTGCCTGTTCGCTGTGGAAGGTACCCTGCGAACCGGTGAAACCCTGGCAGATAACTTTGGTGTTTTTATCGACGAGAACAGCCATAGTTACGCGGCCTCCTTCACAGCTTTGACCACCTTTTCGGCGGCATCGGCAAGGTTATCGGCCGAAACAATCGGCAGACCCGATTCTTCGAGGATTTTCTTGCCAAGTTCGACATTCGTACCTTCGAGGCGAACGACCAGCGGAACGTTCAGGCTGACTTCGCGGGCTGCTGCCACAACGCCGTCTGCGATCACGTCACAGCGCATGATACCGCCAAAGATGTTGACCAGGATGCCTTCGACATTCGGATCAGACAGGATCAGCTTGAAGGCCGTGGTCACGCGTTCCTTGGTGGCACCGCCGCCAACGTCAAGGAAGTTTGCCGGTGCGCCGCCATAAAGCTTGATGATGTCCATGGTTGCCATGGCAAGGCCTGCGCCGTTGACCATGCAGCCGATGGTGCCGTCGAGCTTGATGTAGTTGAGGCTGTGTTTTGCAGCTTCGAGCTCGGCCGGGTTTTCTTCGTCTTCGTCGCGCAGTTCTTCGATGTCGGGATGACGGAACAGCGCGTTGTCGTCGAAGTTCATTTTGCAATCAAGCGCGATGATGTCGCCATCACCGGTAACGACCAGCGGGTTGATTTCAACCATGGCGGCATCGGTTTCGAGGAAGCAGTTATACATGGCGGTCATGAATTTGACGGCCTTGGAAACCTGTTTGCCTTCGAGGCCCAGTGCGAATGCGAGTTTACGGCCATGGAAGCCCGAGAAACCGGCAGCCGGATCGATGTCAACGGTGACGATCTTTTCCGGGGTTGCTTCGGCAACTTCCTCGATGTCCATGCCGCCTTCGGTGGAGGCCATGAAGATCACGCGCGAAGTGGCACGGTCAACAAGCAGCGAAAGATAAAGTTCGCGTGCGATGTCGCAGCCTTCTTCGATATAGACGCGTTTGACTTCCTTGCCATCCGGGCCGGTCTGGTGGGTGACCAGGGTCGCGCCGAGCATCTGGCCGGCATTGGTGCCGACTTCCTCGACGCTTTTGACGACGCGAACGCCGCCCTTATCGCCAGCGGTTGCTTCCTTGAAGGTGCCTTTACCGCGGCCACCTGCATGGATCTGTGATTTCACCACGTAAACCGGGCCAGCCAGGGACTGGGCCGCTTCGGTGGCTTCCTGAGCGGTGTATGCAACCTTGCCGTTCGGCACGGTCACACCGTATTTGCGAAGAATTTCTTTCGCCTGGTACTCATGAATATTCATGTTCGGTCGCTTTCTTGCCTTCCGTACGATTTCCTGTGGGTCAGAAATCGTGGTTTCAATGTCCCTGCTTCATAACGGGACGTTGTTGCGAGGCCCGCGTTCATTGACGTTATAATAACGACAATGAATGAAAAACGGGCCGGTCACTGACCAGCCCGCTTCGCGATCTTAGAGCATGCCCTTGGCAGCTTCGACGAGGCCGCGAACTGCGTTCACGGAGTTGTCGAAGTTTGCCTTTTCGGACTCGTCGAGGTTGATTTCGACGATGCGTTCAACACCGCCAGCGCCCAGAACGACCGGGACGCCGACATACAGGCCGTCAACGCCGTATTCGCCGCTAAGGTAAGCAGCAACCGGCATGACGCGTTTCTGGTCTTTCAGGTAGCTTTCGGCCATCGCGATTGCCGAAGCAGCCGGGGCGTAGAAAGCGGAACCGGTTTTGAGAAGAGCGACGATCTCAGCACCACCGTCACGGGTGCGCTGAACGATCTGGTCGATCTTTTCCTGGGTGGTCCAGCCCATTTTGATCAGGTCGGGAACCGGGATACCGGCAACGGTCGAATAACGGATCGACGGGACCATGGTATCGCCGTGACCGCCCAGAACGAAGGCGGTGACATCCTTGACCGATACATTGAATTCTTCGGCGAGGAAGTAACGGAAGCGGGCAGAGTCCAGAACGCCAGCCATGCCGACAACTTTTTTCGGATCGAAGCCGGTTGCCTGCTGCATCACCCAGACCATCGCATCAAGCGGGTTGGTGATGACGATGACGAATGCGTCCGGGGCATGTTCCTTGATGCCCTGACCAACCTGGGTCATGACCTTGGTATTGATGCCGATGAGGTCATCACGGCTCATACCGGGTTTGCGGGCCACACCGGCAGTCACGATAACGACATCAGCGCCTGCGATGTCCTTATAGTCACTGGTGCCCTTGAGGTCGGCATCAAACATGTCGACGGGGGAGGATTCAGCAATGTCGAGAGACTTGCCCTGTGGCATGCCATCAACGATGTCGAAAAGGACGACGTCGCCAAGCTCTTTCAGGCCGACGAGGTGGGCCAGAGTACCACCAATATTGCCGGCACCGACGAGCGCGATCTTGTTGCGGGCCATTCCGTTACCTTCTTCCCTATTGCGCTTCCGAGGCGTCGAAACTCAACTTGGGAGCGCGATTGAAAATTTAAACCTGCGAACGCGAAAGAATCGTTCGTAAACACCGAGTGTCGTAAACTGATTCGGCCGCTTTTACAAGGGGAAACGCCGCTGTTTTCACGAGGAAAACCGCCGGTTCCCGGTTTGTTGCAACTATTGTCTAAACGCTTAAAAACCAATCATGTTGCAGATGCGAATAAATGCAAATCGGCAGCAAAACCAAAGCCTGTTTGCGCCTTGGCGCTGCCTAAAGGAAAGGCAGGTCGCGCTTTTGCCGCGAATTGATGCGCATGATCTTATCTTTTGACGTCAAGCCTTGCAGGAAACGGCCATCTGCCATGCGGCAGGCGGTGCATGAGGAAATCGTGCTTCAGGCAGATTCTGCATTTTTGCAAAGACAAATGCACGCCAGACGCAAGAATCGGCATGCCAACCCGCACCTGCTGGTGATTTTTTGTGCCATCATTGAAGCCGTGCGGGTGGAGTCGTTTTTGAGGCGTTCAAATTCGCCCGGACTACAGGGGCATCAGATGGGGCGTCAGATGGGTCAGGTCAGATGCGGCATGTCGAGATATTCCTGGCTGCGCATTTCGGTCATGCGCGACACGGTGCGCTGGAATTCAAACGAATAATCGCCGTCGGTATAGATTTCCGACGGATCGCATTCAATCGCACAGATCAGCTTGGTTTTATGTTCATACATCGCATCGATCAGGGTTCCGAACCGTTTGGCCCAGTCGCGGCGCGAGTCCGGCAGTTTCGGGATCAGGTCGATGACGATGGTATGGAAATGGGTGGCAATCGCGATGTAATCGCCCGGTCCGAGCGGCTTGGTGCAAAGTTCGTCAAAGGTGAAGCGCGCCACACCAGCCCCGGCGGCGGAAATTTCGATCTTGCGGCCCTTGTTGGTCAGGCTGTCGGGGGCGACGCGGGCACCTTCGGTGACGGTTGCGAACATCTCGTCAATTTTCGCTTTCGCATCGGGACCTGCCGGGAACAGGAAGACATCGGCCGCCGTCAGATTGCGCATGCGGTAATCGGTCGGGCTTGCGAGTTCGAGCACATCAAGTTTCTGTTTGATCATGTCGATGAAGGGCAGGAAGTTCTGACGTTGCAGGCCGTCCTTGTAAAGATCATCGGGCATGCGGTTGGACGTTGTGACAATCACCACGCCATGATCAAAAAGCTGTTCGAACAGGCGGCCCAGAATCATCGCATCGGTGATGTCGGTGACCTGCATTTCATCAAAACACAGAAGCCACGCATCATTGGCCAGATCCTTGGCAATTGGCGGGATCGGGTCGGCATCGTCCTTTGATTTGGTTTTGCGGAAACGGTGCATGCGATCATGCACGTCCTGCATGAAATCGTGGAAATGCACCCGGCGTTTGCGATCCACGGCAACGGTTTCGTAAAACAGGTCCATCAGCATCGATTTGCCGCGCCCGACTTCGCCGTAAATATAAAGGCCCTGCGGCGGTTCGGGTTCTTCGCGGCGGCGCGTCAGGCCAAACCGTTCGCGCCAGCCGCCCGACCCGGTATGCGGTTCGTAATGGTTCAGCGCCTTGAACAGGCTTTGCAGTTTTTCGGCACAGAGTTCCTGCATGGGATCATGGGACAGTTCGCCCGCGGTGATTTTCGCGCGGTAACGTGAAAGCGGGCCGTCGGTCATCAAGGATCTCGTCATGCAGTGAAGGTGAATAAGGGCGGATGGTCAAAGTCATAGCGCCAAGCTGCTTTGCAATGCAACAAGGCTGTGTCGCATGGCTGGGACCTGGCCCCAGTTTGCGCGATGTGCAGAAGTGTCCCGTGCCGCAAAAGATGACATTCAGAAGCAGTTATATTTCGTGAAAATGCGAACCGGCATTGACGGAATGTTGGGAAGATCCTGTTTTTTGAGGCTTGCACGCAAGCATTCGATACTGAAGCTGATTTCCCGATCCAGATCGTGGCCGATTACAAAATCCATTCCACCTGTTTCGAGGAGGATTCTGGAGTTACTGTTAAGTTCGTGGCCAATAAACGTCACTTCGCCACTAAGCCCCTCATCACGTAAAGCTTCCGCGATCCCCGTATTGCCACCTGCTACATTATAAATGCCGCCAGGGGGGCCGTGATCACGAATATAATTTCGGACGTTCCTGTAGGAATATTCGAAATCATCATTGCTGCTGACGCGCTCTTCTACCGTCAGGGATGGGTATTCTGAGCGAAGAACCCGTCTGAAGCCCAGTTCACGTTCTTCCTGGCAACGATACGGGGCGCTAATGACAAGCAAAACTCTGCTGTTGGAAGAACTGATCGATGTTCCCATGAGGCATGCTGCCGTCGAGCCTGCTCCGGTTTGATCGTTGCCGATATAGGCTATTCGCCGGGAATTCGGCAGATCAGTTGTTACACATACGACAGGCACGCCGCGCGCTGATACTGCGCGAACGGCTCGATTGATTATCAAGTCTTCGCGCGCGACCAAAACCAGACCGTCGACATCCTGTGAAATTCGCTCGATCTGTTGGGCAAACTGTACGGGTTTAACTTCTGTCGTCAGAACAGAATAGAAGGATAGTTCGAGGTTGGGGTAAGCAGCCTGATAGGCATTAACACCTTCCCTCAGCGACTGATTGAATGCTGCGCCAGAGTCCGAGAGAAACGCGATTTTCAAGCAGGATGAAGCGTCAGTTGGGCTTTCAATCGTCAGAGATGAGAGGGCATCAAGCACCCGTTTGCGTGTGACTTCGCGTACGCCGGGTCTTTCATTCAGAACCCGGTCAACGGTTGCTGTGCTGCAGCCCGAAGCGCGTGCGATTTCGGTGATCGTGGGGGATCGCCAATTGCCTCGTTCATCAAAAATGTCGGTCGCATCAATTTTATCAGCCATTTGATGGATTATTCCTGAAACTAACATCACGTCAATGTGAATATCGATTCGATACAGCGTGGGACCAATTATCGGCTCTATTTTGATGTGATTTCAATCAAAATAGAGCGATTTTCTGATTATTTGATTTTTAAAGATGTGTTTTGATGTCTTCGTTATCCATCAATAAAAATCAAATATCGGGAGGATACCAACATGAAAAAGGTTATAAATGCGCTGGCAGCGTGTGCCATGCTGGCAATGGCAGCACCGCAAACAGCAACGGCCCAAGAGTCCGAAAACAACTATCGCTTTGTTATGGTGTCGCATATCGGATCAAATGATCCGAATATGAAATGGCTGACGCTCTCGCTTGAGGAGTTCGAGAAAAAGTATCCGAACGTCAAAACGGAATATATCTCGACCAATAACTACTCGGTTCAGGAGCATGTGCGACTGCTTGAACAGGCAATTGCCACGAAGCCGGACGGCATCGCGGTGCCCATTGTCAGTACCGATGCGTTTGAGGTGCCACTGCGCAAAGCAATTGAACAGGGCATCCCGGTTGTTGCTTTCAACATTCCGGACCCCCGCCCGGAAGGCGAACGTATTCCCTATCTTACCTATGTCGGTGGCGATGAATATCTTACCGGCAAGAAGCTGGGCGAATATGCGCTTTCCCGAGCCGACCTGCCGGCCCCCAAACGCGTAGTTTGCGCAACTCATGACTCCGCCCATCAGGGGCTGAAGGCCCGTTGTGCTGGCATGAAGGATGCCATGGAGGCCGCCGGGGCAGAGTTTGAGGAGCTGTTTATTTCCGCAGAGCCAGCGACTGCACGCAATACCTTGCAGTCATATCTTCAGGCCAACCCTGACACCAACTACATTTTCACTGTTGCAAGCTGGTCTGCTCCCTGGGCCTGGGGTGTTGCAAACGATATGGGGCTTTCTCCTGATGTCGATGACAAGGGCGTGACCATCATTACGGTGGATGCGAGCCCTGTTGCCTTGGCTGGTATTAAGGCGGGGCATGTTCTGGCGACCAACAGTCAGGGCTTCTGGTTGCAGGGCTATGCGCCAATGGAATGGCTCTATTGGAAACATGAACTGGGGTATGAGCCGCAGTCTGATATCCTGACCGGCCCGATCGTTGTCGACATCGAGAACATTGATCACTGGGAAGGCTTGGTACGCAATATTTTCGGCGATGCGTACGACGAACAGAACACCTGGTAACCGAGCATGATAGCGCCGGACCGAAACTGCCAGCTCGTGCCGTTTCGGTCCGGATGATGCCCGATACGTGTGTTCGAATGTCCAGCCACAGGTAATGTGCCGAAAGTAAGTTTCCATGTTTTTTCCGACCTCTCTTTCTCGCGGTGCCGGTTTTGGTGCTGTCGTCGGTGTCGCGTTAATGCTGTCCGTCTTTACGGTCATTGATTTTGACGGCTGGTGGACAGTTCAGACCGTCACCAACGTGCTGCACTTTGCCTCAATATTGGGGTTGATCGCGATGGGCCAGGCATTGGTCATCATGTCCAAGGAAATCGATCTGTCTGTTGGATCGGTTTATGGCCTTGCGGGTATCGCCTTCATCACATTGCAACCCGGCCTCGGTGTTCCAGGCGCAATTGTTGCGGCACTTCTGATTTCGGCATTGATCGGTTTTCTTCAGGCAATGGCCGTACTGAAAGGCGCCCTGCCGTCGATGATTGTCACGCTGGGTGGTTTGTTTACTGTCCGCGGGATCATTTATGTCTGGACGGGCGGTTCTGTCCGCGCATTTCCGGAAGAAGCCAGATCACATTGGATTACCCGAATGCTGGGTGGGGAGTTTCTGGGGCTTGAAGCCTCGCTTTTCTGGCTGCTTGTGCTTCTTGCAATTCTAAGCGTTCTGCTATGGAGAACGAAGTTCGGGAACCATTTGCTGGCGGCTGGCGGTGATCTCGACAGCGCCAAATCCCAAGGTGTTCAAACAGACAGGACCAAAACGATCGCCTTTGTGATCTGTTCGCTGCTTGCCGGTTTTGCCGGGATTGTGACCCTTGCAGACCGTCCTCAAACCCATGTCACACTCGGAGAATTGCTGGAACTGGAGGCAATCGCCGCAGCCGTTATTGGCGGCTGTCTTCTATCGGGGGGACGCGGGTCCTTGCTTGGTGCCGTTCTTGGCGCGCTGATCGTTGTGAGTTTCCGATATGAGCTGATTGCGCTGGGCGCTCCATCCTCGTGGTTCATGACCTTTGTCGGGATCGTTTTGATTATCGCCGTCATTTTCAACCAGAAACTGGCGCGCGCGGCCGGACATAGTCTGTGACCGGGAAGGAGGAAACAATGAACAAACAAACACCCCTTATCCAGATCAAGAATCTGGACCTTCATTTCGGTGCTTTTCACGCACTTAAAAATGTGTCCGTAGACTTTCATGCAGGGGAATTGGTGGGGCTTGTCGGGGACAATGGTGCGGGTAAAACCACATTGATCCGTGTCCTTTGCGGTATCCACACCCCTTCTGCCGGTGAAGTTTATTTCGATGGAACCCGTGTGAAGACGTTTCATCCAAAACTGGCCATAGATCAGGGAATTGAAACAATCCAGCAGTCCGTCGGGCTTTGCGACAACCTGTCCATTGCGCGCAACTTTTATCTTGGGCGAGAGCCTGTGAAACGGTTCTGCGGTTTGCCGCTGCTTGATTTTGCGAAGATGCGCGAGATGAGCGGCAGAGTGATAAGGCAATTCGGTCTTCGTGAAAATGTCTCGGTTGATGATGAGGTCGAACGCCTGTCAGGTGGGGAACGTCAGTCGGTCAAAATTGGCCGGGCGGTGGAATTCAAGAACCGTGTTGTGATCATGGATGAGCCGACAAACCATCTTTCGGTCCGCGAACGCGAGCATGTCAACGAACTGGCGCTTCAATTGCGCGATCAAGGGTTGTTGGTGATCTATATCACCCACGACATCTTTCAGGTCCACAGGCTGGCTGATCGCATCGTGATTATGGAGAACGGCGAAAAAATAGAAGACGCATCCACTGAGACAATGTCTGCCGAGGCACTGGAGGAAGTCATTCGCCAGGGCGGGCGCATTGTCGAAAAACGGGATGCGGTCTGATGCTGAAGAGCGAAATCAAACGTCTCGTAAGGCGTCATACCGAGATCGGTATTCTGGTCATTTCCCTGTGTCTGGTGTTGCTGTTTACCCTTACGTCCGAGGGACGATGGGCCAATGCCTATAATATTGGCACCATTCTTCAGGTAACTGCCACGTTGGGGTTGATGACGCTTGGCGTTGCGCTGGTGATCGGAACGGGTGAGATCGATATTTCGGTGGGATCAACCTTTGGCATAGGTGCCCTGATTTATCTGTGGTTTGCCGTGCGCATTGATCCTGTCTTTGCCGCGCTTCTTGCCATCGGCGCAGGTGCTTTGATCGGGGCCTTCAATGGCATTTTGGTAACCCGTACCAAAACCCCGTCGCTGATCATCACGCTTGGTTCTCTGATGATCTTCAGGGGGCTGGCAATTGCGCTGACAGACGGATTTTCATTCTCGGTCCCTTACAAGGAGCGGGATGGATTTTCGTACTCCGTTCTTGGGGGAACCGAGTTCCTAGGCATCAATACCGGGTTCTACTGGTTGGTGGCCGGACTGGCAGTTTTGCTGATTGCTCTGAAAATGACGCCTTGGGGTAATCGGCTTCTGGCTGTCGGGGGCTCCGCCGCCAGCGCACATTCGCGCGGTGTTCGTGTCGAACGCATAAAACTCTCGGCTTTTATTGTTTGTGGTGTGCTTGCCGCCTTTGCCGGGACCCTCGAGGCCAGCAAGCTTGGCTTCGCCGATGGCTCTATGGGCCGATTGATGGAGCTTCAGGCAATTGCGGCCTGCGTGCTTGGCGGATGTGTTCTTGCTGGTGGTCGCATATCCCTGCCCGGAGCTGTTTTGGGCGCGTTCGTGTTGTCTTCGGTTCAATCCTATCTCGTGGTGACCGGTGTTCGCCCGCAATGGTTCATTTTGCTTCTTGGCCTGATTGTTGTTTTTGCAGCACTGGGCGACCGAACACTGCGCCGTTGGTCTTTGAAAAACTAATCTCAACTCGGAAATCTAAAAACATGACGGACAAAATTTATAATATTGCGCTTTTGGGCGCAGGCCGAATTGGACAGGTGCATGCGGCAAATATCGCCGCCCATCCCCTATCAAGGTTGTCCACCGTCGTGGACCCGCAGGAAGGGATTGCCCGGCAACTTGCAGAAGCTTACGGGGCCTCGGTACGTTCTTTGGAAGATGCCCTGTCGAGCAGCGATATTGATGCAATCGTAATCGCCTCGGCTACCAGCACGCATGCGGATTTAATTGAACGCGGGATACGCGCGGGCAAAGCAGTGTTTTGCGAAAAACCGGTTGATCTGTCCATCAGTCGCGTGAATGCCACGCTTGAGGCGATCAAAGGACAGGAAAACAGGCTCTTTGTCGCATTTAATCGCAGGTTTGATCCGGCAGTCGCTGAATTGAAACGCCGGCTTGATGCGGGGGTGATTGGTGACCTGGAACTGGTCACCGTTGTTTCAAAGGATCCGGGTGCGTTGCCCATCGATTATATCAAAGTATCGGGTGGTATGTTCCGCGATATGACAATTCACGATTTCGATATGGCACGCTTCATTCTGGGCGAAGAGCCGGTACGTGTGACTGCTCTGGCATCGACGCTAACGGATCCGGCTATCAAGGCGGAGGGTGACATTGATACGGCATCTGTAACCCTGCAGACAGCCAGCGGTAAAATTGCCGTCATCACCAATTCGCGGCGTGCGTCCTTTGGATACGACCAACGTGTCGAGGCCCACGGTTCGCTTGGTACCTTGCGCACGGAGAATGTCCCCAAAACCATGCTTGTGCAGGAACGTGAGGACGGCGTTACACGTGAAAAGCCACTGTTCTTTTTCCTTGAGCGGTATGCGGAATCCTATGCCGAAGAATGGAAAGAATTTGTCCGTGTTCTGAAGGGTGAAGTTGCGCCGGCACCATCCGGTGAAGATGGCCGCAAAGCTTTGCTGCTTGCCGAGGCGGCCTATCAGTCTCTTGAAACCGGTCGCACCATTGCGCTTTGAATGAGGATACAAAAATGAAAATCGGGATCGTGTCAGACTCTTTGTCCAATCAACCGTTTGAAACGGCGCTGGATACAATCGCGGGAATGGGAATAGAAGGTGTTGAAATCAACACGGGCAACTGGTCGTCCGCGCCACATATAGATTTGGACGCGATGCTGGCGAGTTCTGACGCACGCAAACGATTCATGAACGCGATTACCAGTCGTGGTTTGAGTCTCATTGCGTTGAACTGCAACGGCAATCAATTGCACCCAACGGACGGACAACGCCAATCATCCGTGGTCGAGAAGACAATCAGGCTCGCCTCTGAACTGGAGTGCAATAAAGTTTGCCTGATGTCTGGTCTTCCGGCCGGGGCTCCGACGGACAAGACCCCGAACTGGATTATTTCCGCATGGCCACCGGAAACGAGTGAAATACTTGCCTGGCAGTGGAATGAGGTTTTGCTGCCGTACTGGCGTAAACTTGTCGACAATGGCATGGAGCTTGGTATCGACAAGTTTGCCATCGAACTTCACGGAAATCAGCTGGTGTATAATGTGCCAACCCTTTTGCGGTTACGTGATGCAGTTGGCAAATCGGTTGGCGCGAACCTTGATCCGAGTCATCTGATGTGGATGGGGGCTGATGCGCTGCAGGCTGTATCCGCACTCGGGGATGCCATTCATCATGTCCATGCCAAGGATACCTGGATCAATCCCGACAAGGCCGCAACAATTTCACGGCTAGATACCGGACCGATGATCGATGTCGCCGAGCGCGCATGGTCCTATATCACCATCGGTTATGGTCACGGTGAAAGCTGGTGGCGAGAGTTTTGCTACAGGTTGCGGCTTGTCGGGTATGACAGTTGGCTGTCAATCGAACATGAAGATCCCGTGCTGTCATGTGCGGAAGGGGTTCAGCGTTCGGTGAATGTATTGAAATCAGCCGCACCAGAGAAAGTAAGTGATTTTTCTCTTCAGCCTATCTGATGCTCCGCCTCCCTTAGAGCATTAACTCTCCCCTCGCGTGGCATTTTCCTTTTGGGGTCAATCTGCTGTGTGAGGGGAGCTTTCTTTGAGCGCTTGTCAGTGATTCCCTTGTTTATCGGGGGGTATTTAAAGAATGGTCAGATCAGGCGCATCTTTTTAAACAGCCAGATTTCAAAGACGACGATTGCGGCGAGAATGAGCGATACGCCAGCAAAACCAAACGGGCTTTCGGCGGCGGGAATTCCGCCGACATTGATGCCCAGAAGCCCGGTGACGAAACTGATTGGCAGGAACAGACCGGCGATCACGGTCAGCCAGTACATGGTGCGGTTCATGCGTTCGGTTTCCAGCGCCATCATGTTTTCATTGACGATCTGGATGCGTTCGCGAAGGGAGTCAAATTCTTCGACCAGGCGGATGGTTTTATCGGTCAGCGTGCGTGCGCGGCGTTTATAGCGTTTATCAAGCCAGCCGGTTTTATGTTCGACATATTGCGCCAGCGCATCGCGTTGCGGGGACAGATGGCGGCGCAGACGCAAAAGCTGATTGCGGACATCCGAACAGCGCCGACGCAGCGGCAGGGTTTTGTTTTCAGGCGTGCCTTCCTGATCGTCTTCGATGGTGTCGACTTCGTCTTCGAGGCCAAGCACGACATTATCGACGCGAAATACCAGCCGTTCGGCGACGGTGAGGACGAAATCATCGGGATTGCGCGGCGCGTTATTCTGCGCAATCGCGGCCCGGATATCATCAAATGCCTTCAGCGACCGGTTGCGCAGCGTAATCACCAGATTGCCCGATACCCAGAAGCGGGCCGAAATCATATCGGCGGGATCATTTTCGGCGTTCAGATTGACGCCCCGCAAATTCATCGAATAGCCATGATCATAAAAGAAGACCGATGGCCGGGTGCCGCGCGTGGACAGGTTATCGGCGATGGTGGGGTCAAGTCCGACAATGTCGATCAGCCAGCGCCCGACGCCATCGGCCATCCAGTCGAGATGCACCCAGAGAAATTCATGTTCACCGGTTTGGGGAAGGTTTTTGCTGATGTCCTGCCATTCAAGGGGCGTTCCGTTGCCGTCGCTATCGAGTTTGAAAGCATTGATCAGGGCGGATGAAGGCATGTGGGGCTCCGTCTGGTGCTTGAAGACAGGTTGGGGCCGGTCCGGGAACGAAACGGGACGTGATTCGTTATCGACGACAGTGTAACCTGTTTGCAAATCAGGAAAAACGGGTTTTGGGCATTCGCCCGCCAGAGGTCAGTATGGAATATCTATCATGACGACAGTTCGACCGATTGTAGTGTGGATTATGGCGACAATAATGTCCGCCATCCTGATCAGTGGCGGCGCATATGCGCAGGACAAGACACAGGAAAATCCCCAGAAGATCGAACTGGATCAAAGCCAGAAACTGATATCTGGCTGGAATGACGGTCTTGATGACATTGATGCGGCCCTGTCGGACGGCGAAGTCAGCGGGCGGTTGTTAAATGAAAGCCGGGCCCAGGTCGAAAAGATCACCGAGGGCAGTGCGACATTGCAGTCAAGTGCGGCGGAGCGTCTGAACCGCCTGAATGCCGCCCTTGGCAAACTGGGCGAACCGCCCGCCGAAGGCCAAAGCGAAGTCCCCGCGGTTGCCGCCGAACGATCCCGTCTTAACGATGCGATTGCCGAGATCAGCGGCGTGATCAAGCAGGTTGAACTGGTTGATTTTCGTGCGACCGAGGTTTCCGACCATCTGGCGCGGATTTCGCGCGAACGGTTTACGCGGCGTATTCTGGGCCGGGTTGACGTGCCGTGGGACGGGGAAACCTGGGGCCAGGTATGGTCGGGCGCGATTGAACTGCCCGACATGGTGCGCAGCCGCTATGCCGATCTTGATCTTGAAGGCCAGATTGGCGACGAGCTGGCAGAGGTCGCGCCGGGGCTGGTGTTGCTGGCGTTTATCGTGATGGCCGCCCTGATCGGCGGCGAGGTCGCGGTGCTGCGCTGGTTGCCGGAAAGATGGCAGCATGTGCCAAAGGAAGACCGGGTTTCATTGATATCGGGGACGCGGTTCCTGTTTACGGCGATGGTGCCGGGTATCGCACTTGTCATTGCCTATCAGATCGTTAATCGACAGCCCGATCTTCTGGCCGGAAGCATGGGTGATTTCATCTATCAGTGCTTTGCCGCCCTTTTGTTCCTGCTGTTTGTCGGGGCGGCGATCCGCAGTATTTATTCCCCGTTCCTGCCGGGGATGCGGCGCGCGGGCACGACCGCGACGGGGGCGCGGGTTGTCGGGCTTTTATCGTTGCTGGCGGCGGTGATTTACGCATCCGATCTGGTGCTGTTGCAAGGCGCTACCACCCTTGGCACGTCGCTTGAAATCGCGCTGGTGCAAAGTGTTTCCAACGTTTTCCTGATTTCGGTCATTCTGTTTGTCTGTTCGCTTGGCGTGTTCTGGGAACATGGCGAACCGGACCGGCACGAATTATGGGCCAAGGTCGAAAGACGGTCGCGCCGCGGATTGCGGATCGTGGCGGTCCTGCTGCCGGTGCTGACGCTTCTGGGCTATGTGGCGCTCGCACGGTTCATCCTTGAAAACCTGATGACCGGGCTTGCGTTTATCACCAGTTACTGGCTGTTGCGTGGCTATGCGCGCGCCCTTGTGCATACCTATCTGGTGAAACCGTCATCGCCCGATGATGACGGGGCCAGTGATGCGGTGCATGGCACGCTTTATTTCTGGCTGCGTGTGACGATTGATGTCGTGATGTTTTCGGTTGCCGTGCCGCTGGCGGTGCTGATCTTTACCGACATTGCGTGGGCGGATTTGCTTGATGCCGCCGAAAAGGCGTTTATCGGGATACAGGTGGGCGGGATCAATTTCTCGCTCCGCGCCATTCTGATCGCGATTTTGCTGTTTTTGGCGGTTCTGGGCGTCATGCGGTTTTTCCAGCGGATGCTCAATACGCGCGTTCTGCCCAACACCAAGCTTGACGAAGGTTTGCAGCATTCGGTTTCGGCGATTTTCGGCTATGCCGGGATTTGCCTTGCGGTGTTGCTGGCGATTTCGGCGGCGGGGATGGATTTGTCCAACCTTGCGATCATTGCCGGTGCGATTTCGGTCGGTATCGGTTTTGGCATGCAAAGTATCGTCAGTAACTTTGTGTCGGGCCTGATCCTTCTGATCGAACGACCGATCAAGGTGGGTGACTGGATCGTGGTCGGGGCCGATCAGGGGCTGGTCAAGGATATCCGGGTGCGCGCGACCGAGATCGAAACCTTTGACCGGTCATCGGTGGTGATCCCGAACTCCGAACTGATTTCGAACCGGGTGATGAACTGGACGCTTAAGGATCGCAGCGGGCGGGGGATTATCCGTATCGGGGTTTCGTATGGATCGGATGCCAACAAGGTGCGTGAAATCCTGCTGGAGATCGCGGACAAGCGCCGCGAAATCCTGAGCTATCCGGCCCCACAGGTGGTGTTTATGGATTTCGGGGCCAGCTCGCTTGATTTCGAATTGCGCTATTTCCTGCGCGATATCGGTGATGTTCTATCGGTGGGCAGTGCGGTGCGGTTCGAGATCCTTGAACGGTTCCGAGCCGAAGGTGTTGAAATTCCGTTCCCGCAGCAGGATGTGCATTTCCGCGATATCGACAGACTGGCGGCCGCCATCCGCGATGCCGGGCATGGCAACCCCAAGCCGGTAATCGAGGCGAAGGATGAAGTGCCTGAGGCGAATGCCGAAACAGGTGATGGCGAGGGAGCCGACCCGGCCACACCGCCATCGACCGCCAAGGATGAAAACCGCGACAGGGACGCGGCTGCGCGCAGTATCCCCGATGCCGGGGGTGATGCGGACGGGGATGGGCCACGTTAAGCAGGTAATCGGGCGGTATTAAATATCGAAAAGGGCGGCCGTGATCTTTTGGCCCATCGGGGCCATCAGGTGACGGTCGCGTTGCGAGAGCCAGCGCATTTCGGCGATTTCGCGCGACGGGGTCAATGTGCCGGTGAAGCGTGCGGCGAAGCATTGCATGCGGACAATAACCCCAGATGGCTGGTTATGGCCGTGGCCGGCATGGATGCCCAGCGGGCGGATGGATTTTTCGATCAGCATCACACCCAGTTCTTCACGGATTTCACGGATCAGGGCTTCGATGGCGGTTTCGTCCGCATCGATCTTGCCACCGGGCAGGTAAAAACGATCCCGCCCGTGGCTTCTTACCGACAGGACTTTGCCGCCGTCGCGGAAAATCCAGTTGGCGGTTTCGACAATCCTTGGGGCTGGTCTGATAGCGTTCATCGTGATCCGCCCCGATCAGAGAATGGCGACATCCAGCCCGATATCGACCGCCGGGGCCGATTGGGTGATGCGCCCGACCGAGACATAATCAACCCCGGTGGCGGCAATCGCGCCAATGGTTTGCAGGTTCACACCGCCGGATGCCTCTGTCTTGCAGCGGCCCGCCACAATCGCAACCGCCTGGCGCAGCATATCGGGGCCCATGTTATCAAGCAGGATGATGTCGGCACCGGCATCGGTGGCTTCACGGACCTGATCAAGCGTATCGCATTCGACTTCGATTTTCGGCAGGTTTGCCGCACGGGCGGATTTCACGCATTCGGTGATCGAGCCGACCACACCGATATGGTTATCCTTGATCATCACCCCGTCATAAAGACCCATGCGATGGTTCTGCGCACCGCCCATGCGGGTGGCGTATTTTTCCATCTTGCGCCAGCCCGGAAGGGTTTTGCGGGTATCAAGCAATTTGGCCGTCGTATTGCCCATCGCCGCGACATAGCTGCGTGTGGTGGTGGCAATGCCCGACAGATGTTGCAGGGTATTGAGGGCTGTGCGTTCCGCGGTCAGGATGCCGCGTGCATTGCCTTCGACCACGGCCAGCACGTCCTTGGCTGCAATCGCATCGCCGTCCTCGCAATGCTTGGTGATTTTGGCATCGGGGACCAGTTTGCGGAAACATTCAAGGGCGATATCCAGACCGGCGACCACGATATCCTCCCGCGTTTCAAGCGCGACGCGCAGGCGCGCATCGGCGGGGATGACATTGTCCGATGTGATGTCACCGGTGCCGATATCCTCGGCAAAGGCGCGGTCGATGAATTCGGAAATTTCAGCCTGGGTCAGGACGGTCATGGTGGGGCGCATCTTTTTGGGGGAGGGGGATGGAAAACAGCCCCGCAAAACAAGATTTCTGCGGGGCTGTTGATAAGGTCGAATTAGGCCGCGTTTTCTTTTTTCAGCGGAATGCCCTTTGACATTTCCAGCATCCGTTCAAGCGGCTTGACCGCCGCAACACGCAAATCTTCGGGCATGATGATCTGCGGGCCGTTATTGACCAGACACAGATAAAGTTTTTCAAGTGTGTTCAGTTCCATGAACGGGCAGTTGTTGCACGCGCAGGACCCATCGGCACCGGGCACGGGAATGAATTCCTTGTGCGGGGCGGCTTTTTCCATCTGGTGGATGATGTGGGGTTCGGTCGCGATCAGGTATTTCTGATCCGGGCCGTTGATCACATATTCCAGAATGGCGCGGGTCGATCCGATGTGATCGGCATGTTTGAGAATGCCGTCATGGCATTCCGGGTGGGCCGCGATTTTGGCATCCGGGTTCTGGGTTTTAAGGCGGATCAGTTCGCGTTCGGAAAACTGTTCATGCACGATGCACGAGCCGTTCCACAGGGTCATGTCACGGCCGGTTTTTTTGGCCAGATACGTGCCAAGGTGACGGTCCGGTGCCCACAGGATCGGTTTATCAAGCGGGATCTGATCGATGATTTCAGCCGCGTTCGACGAGGTCACGATGATATCGGAGGCGGCCTTTACCTCGGCCGAGCAGTTGATATAGGTGACCGATACGTGATCGGGATGCTGTTCGCGGAATTTGCGGAACGGTTCGGGCTGGCACGAATCTTCGAGCGAGCAGCCGGCCTTTGAATCGGGCAGCAGCACGGTTTTGTTCGGGCTGAGGATTTTGGCGACCTCGGCCATAAAGCGCACACCGCAGAACACGATGACATCGGCATCGGTTTCGGCGGCCTTGCGCGACAGATCAAGGCTGTCACCGACAAAGTCGGCCAGATCCTGAATTTCTCCGTCCTGATAATAATGGGCCAGAATGATCGCGTTTTTCTCTTTCTTGAGGCGGGCGATTTCCGCTTCAAGATCAAGGGTCGGATCAATCTGCATTTCAGACATTGCGCCGGGCGCGGCCTCGGCGATGGTGGCAATCTGGTTCATGGCGTCGTCTCATCTCGCCTGTTGCAAGCCGGAGATAAGCAGCGGGGTCCGGCATTGCAAGTTAATGACAGTTTGAAACCTGAATATCGCCATTGGGCCGGTATGGCAAGGAATTGGGCGGCGATGAAGGGCAGCCATGCGTTCGCGACGGCATTTGTGAATACGCGATCATCAGTTTGCGGCGGTTATGGTATTCTTGTTGCGGGACAATTTGCCACAGATCGCCAGAGAGGGGACCGGGCATGAAATCGTATCGGGGATATGGGGTTTGGCTGCTGCTGTGTGTTTTGCTTTCGGTTGCGGGCAAGGCCGCCAGTGCCGCGGAATTGCAGGTGACGACGCCCACGGGAGAGGTTTCGGTTTATCAGACCGATGAATTGTTAAGCCACGCGGCGGCGCGCGAGATTACGGTGGTCGATGACGCGGCCTATGGCCGCGATATGACCTATCGCGCGGTGCCGGTTGCGTCCCTGATCGGGGATGCGGGTGCGGTGGACGACGAGACGGGGCTTGAGGTCATAGCCCTTGACGGGTTTGTTGCCAATATTCCCCTGCCGCTTGTGTTGCTTGAGGGCGATGAAACTGCACAGGCGTGGATCGCCATTGAGCCCGAAGATGCGCGCTGGCCGAACCTGCCGGGCAAGGAGGTTTCGGCCGGGCCGTTTTCGCTGGTGTGGGTTGATGCGGCGGTATCGCATATCCGGTCGGAACAGTGGCCCTATCAGGTGGCGAAAATCGGTTATGCCGCCTTTCCGGCAGCACGGTGGCCGCAGTTGGCACTTGGTGACGATGCCGCGGAAGATGCCAAGCGCGGGCAGGCGGTTTTCATTGATCAGTGTTTTGCCTGCCACCGGATGAACGGGGCGGGGATTACCGAACTGGGGCCGGATCTGAACCTGCCGATGAACCCGGTGGATTATTTCAAGCCCGATGCACTTGTGATGCTGATCCGTGATCCGGCATCGGTGCGCCATTGGCCCGATATGCAGATGCATGGATTTACGACTGATCAGCTTTCGGATGCGGAAATCCGTGATGTGATCGCCTATTTGCAGGCGATGGCAGGCAGGAAGGCCGAATAGGAATCTGGCGCGCCAAACCAGCCGGGACGGATGGTACATATCAGCGTTGCAGAACGCGAAGTGTGCATTTGCGCAGGATGCGGCCATAACCCACTGATCTGATGCACTAGGAAGTCTTTGATATGGATTGGGTTCCGTTCGTTTTTGGTACGATCAAGGTTGTCGCGTTGGGCACGGGCATGTTCTTTGCCATCAAGTGGCATTACGATCAGGGCAAGAAGATCGGCATGCGGGCTGTCCTTCGCGCCAGCGCCAAGATGGTCGCGATTTTCGTGCTGGCGGTTGTTATCCTTGGGGCGGTGACCTTCGGGCTTTCCAGTATGCTTGGGCTTGATCTGAGCTACTGATCATCGCCGGGTTAAAGAGCAGGATAAATAAATCGCAAAATAAAATCGGATTGCCGCGCGCCGCATCATTTTCGGTGCGATGGTTTTCTGTATCTATTCAAGGCGATATAAAAATAAAAAATATGTTCGTTGTATAAAATCAAAAAATATTCATATGATCAGACTTGGATATTTATTTCCAAATTTCATGGTCATTTCAATTTTTGTTTGAAATCAAACGTGGCAATGCGGGTTCGATCAGGAATTCGCAAGCGTCGCGCGTGAGGAAAACAAAAGCTGAAAAGCTGGCCACGGGAATGATCCCGTTGATTTTCCCGGATCAACGCGCCCTTGCGCGGTAGGAGCACTTTTTTGACAAACCGTACCACATCGAAAATCCTGAATTTTGCGCGGCCGTTCAGTCTGCGCGGGCTTGCGGAAGTTCTGCCGGCCGGGGCCTATAAGGTGATTACTGAAGAATCGCTTCCGGAAAACGTGACCTATCCGACCTATCAGTGGGTCTCGACCAAGATGCATCTGCATGCCAATGCGGACCGTGCGGGCGACATCCGCATGATGAATGTCGATCCGCGTGATCTTGAAGTTGCGCATCTGCGCGATCAGAAAATGATGGATTCCCGTCCGCGGGTGGCGTTTTCAGCGCACAAATCCAACAACCGCGCCAAACGCGTCTTCTGATTCTGGTACCCGGTCAGGAAAGCCTGACCGGCACACCGGCCCCATCAATCAGACCGAAAACCCGTAATATTCCCATTCCGCTGCACTGACCTTCAGCGCCATATGTTCGTATTCGGCCTGCTTTATGCGGGTGAAGGCGGTGTGGAAGCGGGGGCCGAGCGTGCGTTTGTTGAAATCGGACGCACCGAAGCGGTCAATGGCGTCAAGCCAATGGCGCGGCAGGTCGTTAGGGCCTTTGTCATGGCCGATTTCATCGGTACTTGGCTGGCCGGGATCGATTTTGTTTTCGATGCCGTCAAGGGCGGCCCCAAGGGTGACGGCGGCGACCAGATAGGGGTTGGCGTCAACGCCCGCGATGCGGTGTTCGAAATGCCGGGTTTTGCCCGGTGTGCCCGGCACACGAAGCGCCACGGTGCGGTTTTCAACACCCCAGTCATCGGATGCCGGGGAATACATGGCGGATGCAAATCTGCGCCATGAATTCATGAAGGGGGCCAGGATCAGCATGGTGTCGCCAATCGTGCCGCGAATGCCGCCGATGGCATTGAGCATCAGGGGGCTCAAGCTTCCGTCCGCCTGATCGGCAAACAGGTTGTTGTCGTTTTCGTCCGCCAGCGAGAGGTGCAGGTGCATGCCCGAACCGGCTTCGGTGCCAAACGGTTTGGGCATGAAGACGGCCTCCATCCCGAAACGGCGTGCGCAGGTGCGGATCAGGCGTTTGGCGATGATGACATCGTCGGCTGCGCGCATCAGATCGCGATAGCGGATGGTCATTTCATACTGGCCCGGCCCATATTCGGAAATCAGGGTTTCAAGCGTCAGATCAAGATGCTTGGCACCTTCGTAAACCGCATCAAAAAGCGGCGACATTTCATCGATTTCATCGACCGACATGGTGTTGCGAAGGGGTGACCGGCGTTTGGTCATGGCATAGGATGCCGGGTGATAAAGCCCGCCCGCGTCGGCATCCCGGTCCACCAGATAAAATTCCAGTTCGAACGCGCCCATCGGAGTAAGCCCGAGATCATTGGCGCGCTTGACCTGATTTAAGAACACATTGCGCGGATCGACATCGTGCGGGGTTGCGTCCTCGTTATACATGCTGATCAGGAGCTGCCCGCGGCCCGTGTGGGGCAGATAGCCGAGCGTTCCGGGTACTGGCCAGCAACGACCATCGCCGCCGCCGCCGGTCTGGACCAGCCCGCAATCATCAACATCCTCGCCCGTGACATCCTGGCCGAAGATCGAGGTCGGCAATCCGCGCCCGGATTTATAGATGCCTTCAAGCTCGTGACGGCGGATCATCTTGCCGCGTCCGATGCCGTGAAAATCGGTCAGGATGATGTCGATGGCCTCGACATCGGGGTATTTGGCAAGGAATGCCGCGGCCTCGGACATATTGGAGCCGCTGGGGGATGAGGGGGCAGGGGCGTTGGTGCTGGACACGGGTGGTATTCCTGATGGGGGGCGGTTTTGGTTTTAGCCCTGATAACGGCGGAAGAAATAGCGATCCTGCGGGACGCCTTCGGGGAGCGGTTCGGCAATGGTGCCGGGCACGTCGATTTTCTGATCGGAGGCGACAATCGCGCCCTTGATCAGGGACGGCGGCAGGGTTTTGCCGATGAAAGAGGCGATTTTAGCGTTGAGCGCCTCGTCCCCCGTTCCGACATCGGAATGGACCAGTGCGACCTTGCCAGCAAAGCGTTCAACCGCCATTGGCAGGGTTTCGAAAATGTCGCCCAGAAACAGGTGATCGTCATCGGGGATGCATTTCGGGTGGGCAGCGATCTGGCGGTCAAAGACAAAGATTTCGCGATCAGGCATGATTTCACGCAAATGATCGAAGGTGCGGCCATTGCCAAGCCCGATTTCAAGAACAATACCGTCATGGTCCTTGATCATTTCGGCGGCGGCATTCAGGCAGTCGCGCTGGGCCTGCAGGCGGCGGATGACGCTGTTAAGGCGGGACATTTATTCTTGTTCTCCGGGCGGTGAGGGTGAAATCGCGATATCATCCGAAAGCGGCCCGGTGCAAGGTGGTTAACCCGCACCGGGGGCTTTGAACGGGGTATCAGCCCTTGAAAATCGTGGCGTCAAAGGCCGGGACGCGGGCGCGGAAGGCATCGAGCCATGTGACGAGGGCGGCGTAAGTTTCGCGCCATTTGCCATCAAAGCGCAGATCAAGATAACCGAGCGCACAGGCAACCGCAACATGGCCGATGGTCAGGTCGCCAGCCAGTGACGGCGGGCTGGCTTCGAGCTGATCAAGGGCGCGTTTGACCTTGTCAGACTGATAGGACAGCCAGTCGGATGAACGTTTTTCTTCGGGGCGCATGCGGTTTTCGTAGACTTGCAGGATTGCGGCATCGACGATGCCATCGCCCAGCGCCTGAAGGGTCAATGCTTCCCACCGGGCGTCGCCTTCGGTCGGATGCAGGGTGACGCCATCGACCTGCGCATCAAGATATTCGCAGATCACGCGGCTATCGAAAATCTTGCGGCCATCATCAAGGATCAGGATCGGGATTTTGCCAAGCGGGTTTTGTGCGCGCAGGCTGTCAGCCGGATCGTTGGTGTTGGCCAGCTCGATGGTCAATTGATCGTAAATGCCAAGAATTTTGGCGACAATCTTGACCTTGCGGCCAAAGGGGGACGGGTCGCTGGAGCGCAGGATCATTGGGGTGCCTCGATATAATTCAACAGTTTGAACGCAGTGTAAGGGGGAAATGCCGTTTCGAAGAACCCCAAATTTCGCGATTGTGGAAATCTGGCCGGGAAAGGGGCATCAACTCCGACGGTAATCCGGGGAATTGCCCTGTTCTGTGCCGGTTTCGCCCAGCCGGGCAAGGTGCAGTTCACGGGCCAGGCGGATGGAGGGCCGCAGGGCAAAACACACCGACCCGATGATGAAAAGCCACGTTCCGGTGTGCATCAGATCGTCATAAAGGAACATGATGCTGCCGATGACGAACAGAACCGCGGCCAGCCAATCGACGGTGGTATAGGCGATTTCATAGGCGCTATAGACCTGCCGGTGGCGTGAGGATGCGTCAAAACGGCGGCTTTGGAAAAGCTTCATGCGTGGCTCCCGTTTTGGGGTGGGTTGTTTTTCCGTAACGCATGATGGCGGCAAACGTTCTTGAATATGTGGCCTATCGCCGAGCGCGGGGGTGGGTGCCATGATAGACGGCCATCAGGCGTTCGGTATCGACCGAGGTATAGCGTTGGGTGGTCGAGAGCGAGGCGTGGCCCAGCAGATCCTGAATGGTGCGCAGATCACCACCACCGGCCAGAAGATGGGTGGCAAAGGAATGGCGCATGGCGTGCGGGGTGGCGGTATCGGGCAGGTTCAGAAGGCTGCGTATTTTGCGCATTTCGCGTTGGGCGACCTGTGCGACCAGCCGCCCGCCGCGCGCGCCAACAAAAAGCGGTTCATTGCCGTTCGGCGCATAGGGGCAGGCGCGGACATAATCATCAATCGCATCGCGGACGATTTGCAGGACCGGGACAAGGCGCTGTTTGTTGCCCTTGCCGGTGATGACCATCGAATCGCCCGTCGGGCGTTGATTGGCATTAAGGTCGAGTGCCTCGGATATACGCAACCCGCAGCCATAAAGCAGGGTGAACAGCGCCAGATTGCGTTTGGCAAGCCACGGTTCATCCTGCCACGCGCCGGCATTGTCAAGGACGGCCATCGCATCGGCGGGGCTTAACGGTTTGGGGACCGATTGCGGCAGTTTCGGATTGCGGATCGAATTGACCGCCGCGTTCTGGCCGCGCCCGGTGCGATCCAGAAAGCGATAGAAATTGCGCAGTGATGACAGCGCACGCGCAGTCGAGCTTTTGGCCATACCATCCATACTGCGCCGGGCAAGCCAGCTTCGGAAGTCGCGCGGGTTTAATTGCAGAAGAACGGTAATATCGGGTGTGTCGCCCTTATGCCCCCGGACAAAACCAAGGAAGGCATAGAGATCGGCGAGATAATTTTCGGTGGTGTGATCGGAGGCGCGCCGTTCGGCGGAAAGCCATTGCCGCCAGTCGGCAATGGCATCGCGCACATCTTCGGGCAGGGTCAGGGCCATAAGCCCCTTATTCATTGCGCCGGTGTCAGCCATCGACGCACACCAAATTCGATCACGGAGGCGAGGAACATGATCAGGTCATGAGCCTGTGCCGGGCTGAAATAATCGGGTTCGGCGACGCCAAAGGCGACAATCCCGACCGGATCGCCATAAAAGGGTGCGACGCGGACAATGGCGGCGGAGCGGATATTATCGGCCTGCGGGCCAAAAATCGCCTCGTCCCCGGCATTGTCGGGCAGAAGCCAGACATCGTTTTCCTCGCCCAGGACCTGATCAACCGCACCGGCGGTCAGGCGACGGACACGGCCGCCGCAACGCGGCACCGTGGCGTCTTCGCTTTCTTCAAAGCACAATGCGATGGCGTCAAGATCAAGCAGTTCGGGCACAAGGTCCTGCAGGGCTTCGACGAAGACATCAAAGCCGCGTGCATTGAGCAGGGCCAGAACCGCACGGTGGATGCGGCTTTGGGTTTCGAGGTTGGATTTGGAGATATTGATCAGTTCGCTGGTGGCACCGCGCAGCTTTTCGCGTTCATCACGCAGGCGGGTGACGACATATTGCTGCATGTCGGCAATGCCTGAGCCCAGTTCGCGCACCGGCATGTCGAGGCTGTCAAGCAGGTCCGGCCGGTTGGCAAAAAAGTCGGGATGTTCGGCGAGGTAGGCCGCGACGTCGTCGGCGCGCAATGCTGTCTTTTCCATCTGATCCGGTAATTTGCAGTGAAACGAAAAACCCGGCAGCCACAATGCGGGCTGCCGGGTTAAATGCGTGTTAAGGACCGGTGATAAACCTGATCCTTGGCCTGATTTGTCGGTCTTAGAGGATCGACTGGCCGGTTTTTGCCCAATCGGCAACAAAGGTTTCAAGGCCCTTGTCGGTCAGCGGGTGTTTGAACAGCTGGCCAAGAACCTGCGGCGGGATGGTGACGACGTCGGCACCGAGACGGGCCGAATCGACAACATGCTGCGGGCCGCGTGCGGACGCGACGAGGATTTCGGTCTGCCAGTTCGGATAGTTGTTGTAAACTTCGGCGATGTCGGCAATCAGCTGCATGCCATCGGACGAGATATCGTCAAGGCGGCCAACGAATGGCGAGACATAGGTCGCACCGGCCTTGGCGGCCAGAATGGCCTGACCGACCGAGAAGCAAAGGGTGACGTTGGTCTGGATGCCTTCGTCGGTGAAGGTGCGGCAGGCTTTGAGCCCGTCCGGGGTCAGCGGCAGCTTGACGACGACATTGTCGGCGATTTTCGCAAGTTTGCGGCCTTCGGCAACCATGGTTTCATAGTCGGTCGCGGCAACTTCGGCGCTGACCGGGCCGTCAACCACGTCACAGATTTCCTTGATCAGATCAAGGAACGAACGGCCGGTTTTGGCAACCAGCGACGGGTTGGTGGTCACGCCATCAACGAGGCCGGATTTGGCGATTTCGCGGATTGCGTCGATGTCGGCGGTGTCGATGAAAAACTTCATTGGATTTCCTGCTCAGGAGCTTTTGAAGATCGTTGTTCGATGATGCGGTTAGCTGATAGGGTCCGGTTCCATTCAAATGACGGTACCAGACGCCCAGTGCTGTGGGACCGTTTTCTTTTGTGCCACAAGCCGGTTATGCATAATCATGCGACCAACCCAGAGGCATCCTGACGGGGTTTATAATATATGAGCGCCGCAAAGGCCATATCGGGAAATCTGTTTGGTAATGATCCGGCCTTTCAGGTGACGGGTGAAACGATCAGTGTTCTGCCGCCGCTGCCCTTGGCGGGCCCGTATGATTATCTTGTCCCCGAGGGTCTGAGCGTTCAGCCCGGCGACTTTGTCGAAATTCCACTGGGCCGTCAAACCCAGCGCGGCGTCGTCTGGGGTAAGGCCAGGGGCGACGTCGACCCGGCCAAGCTGCGCGAAATTTATGGCGTTTTGCAGGCACCGCCAATGGCCGATGTGACGCGAAAGTTCGTCGATTGGGTGTCGGCCTATACCATGGCACCGCAGGGGGCGGTGTTGCGCATGGCGATGAGTGTTGCCGACGCGCTGGAGCCGCCCAAGCCGATTTTCAGATTTACCCTTGCCGATCCGGCAGAAGGGGAAGGCGATGGCGAAAGCAGCCTTCGCATGACACCGCCGCGCAAGCGGGTGATGGCGTTTCTGCGTGACCATCCGCCGATGGAACAGGCTGATATCATGCGCGAAACCGGTGCCGGGGCCAGCGTGATCAAGGGGCTGGTCGAAGCAGGCGTCGTCCGGCGTTTGATGGTCACCCCGCCATCGCCGTTTGACGACCCCGACCTTGATATTGAGCGCCCGCATTTGTCCGAGGCACAGGAACGCGCGGCGGACATGCTGTGTGCCAAGGTGGCGGGGGATGGGTTTTCGGTCACGTTGCTGGATGGCGTGACCGGGTCGGGCAAGACCGAAGTTTATTTCGAGGCAATTCGAACCGCGTTGGAGGCGGGACGGCAGGTGGTGGTCCTGTTGCCGGAAATCGCCCTTTCGGCGCAATGGTTGCAGCGGTTCCGCGACCGATTCGGCGTTGAGCCGGCCCTTTGGCATTCCGAAGTCGGGCAGGCGCGGCGGCGCGATACATGGCGGGCGGTGGCCGATGGATCGGCAAAGCTTGTGGTCGGGGCACGATCCGCATTGTTTTTGCCCTATGCCAATCTGGGCCTGATCGTGGTGGATGAAGAACACGAACATGCGTTCAAGCAGGAAGACGGCGTGATTTATCATGCGCGTGACATGGCGGTGGCGCGTGCGCATCTGGGCGGGATACCGGCGATTCTGGCGTCCGCCACCCCGTCGCTTGAGACCCTGGCGAATGTCGAAGCCGGGCGGTATGAGCGGGTCGAGCTTTCGGAACGCCACGGCATGGCGGTTTTGCCAAGTGTCGAGATTGTCGATATCCGGCAGGACAGGCCGGAACGGCAACGCTGGATCACGCCGACCTTGAAAAAGCGGCTGGCGGAGACATTTGCCGCCGGGGAACAGGCGATGCTGTTCTTAAACCGGCGGGGTTATGCGCCGCTGACCCTTTGCCGGGCCTGCGGGCACCGGTTCCAGTGCCCGAACTGTACCGCGTGGCTGGTGGAGCATCGGGCATGGGGCAAATTGCAATGCCATCATTGCGGCTATCAGGCCAAGGCCCCCGATAGCTGCCCGGCCTGCGGGGCGGAGGAAAAGCTTGCGGCGTGCGGGCCGGGGGTGGAGCGGCTTTATGAGGAAGCGGTCGAGACATTCCCGCAAATCCGGATCGAGGTCGCGACATCGGACAATATCGCCGGGCCAAAGGCGGCGGCGGAGCTTGTCAATCGGGTGCATAATCACGAGGTTGATTTGCTGATCGGTACGCAGATATTGGCCAAGGGCTATCATTTCCCGATGCTGACCCTTGTGGGGGTGGTCGATGCCGATCTTGGCCTTGCGGGTGGGGATCTGCGCGCGGCCGAACGCAGTTATCAGTTGATGACCCAGGTGGCGGGGCGGGCCGGACGCGGGGATCGACCCGGCACGGTGTTGCTGCAAACCGCCGACCCGTCCAACCGGGTGATCAAGGCGATTGCCGCGGGCGATCGAGATGCGTTTAACGAGGTTGAATTATCCCAGCGCATGACGCATGGCATGCCGCCGCATGGAAGGTTGGCGGCCCTGATCATTTCGGGGAAAAAGGAAAACGAGGTCGATGAAGCCGCATGGCGGATTGGCCGGGCGGCACCGCGCGGTGATGGCATTGTCGTTCTGGGACCGGCCCCGGCCCCGTTATCGTTGCTGCGCGGGCGGTATCGCCGCCGTTTCCTGATCCGGGCGGATAAACAGGTGCGGTTGCAGGCGATGATCCATGACTGGTTATCAAAGGTGAAAACACCGGGCAGTGTCCGGGTACAGATCGATATTGATCCTTACAGCTTTATGTAGGGTCAGTTCGGATTCAGTTCTGATATTGCGACTGCCACCAGTCGAGCCCGTCCGGGCCGAGGTAATCCTGAAAGATGGTGGCAAGGCGGCCATCATTGCGCATTTCGCGGATGATCTGGTCATAGCGTTTGAGAAACGCGTCCTTGTCCGGGTAATCCGACGCCTTTGAAAACACGTTATAATAGGGCGCGCGGCGAAGCGGCGGATAGATGAAGGCGATCTGTTCGCGTTGCCCGTTGCGCAGGGTTTCGTAAAGCGTGCTGAGGTAATTGACCGGCACGACATCAAAACGGTTTTCCAGCAGCATCGGGATCAGAAGATCGTTCTTGGCGACGATTTCGATATCAAGCCCGGATTGCCAAAAGGTATCGGTATAGGAATATTCCGCCGCCGCCCCGACGCGATGACGCGCCAGATCGGAAAAATCATTAAACGTGATCCGGTCCCGGTCTTCAATCCGCACGGCAAAGCGCCAATCGAGCAGAAGATGGGCTTCTTCGGGGTAGTTCAGATACTGGCTGCGTTCGGCGTTTTGCGACAGGGTCAGGATGATGTCGCTGCTGCCGTTCTGGGCATTATGCAGAAGGCGGCGGCCATTATCGACAAGCTGAAAGCGGTAATCGGTGATGCCCATATCGTTGAGCACTTCGGTCATGATGTCGATATCAATGCCACGCGGATCACGGTCGACCATCCATTTCAGCGGGGCTTCGGACAGGCCTTCGATGATCAGGGTGCGGGCATTTGCGGCCAAAGGAAAAGCAATAACGCACAATGTTGCGGTCAGGGCGCACAAATTCTCTAGGCGATATCGGAGCAACCTCGCCATATGCACGAACTTCCGGCATCGTGCCATATATTGTCTCCCGTCATGCTTGCGGGTTATGGATAGCCCAGATTTTTAAATCCCATGGATAAGATTTGATGACGAATGTTAAAAATTCAACAAGCGTGAGCGAAAGCCAGCAAAGCATATGTGACTGGGCCGAAAAGATTTTTGGCCCGGTGGCCGATCCCCGTGCGCTTGTCACGCGTGCGATGACGGAGATGAAGGAACTTGATGAGGCGGTTGTTGACCGCGATCTTTCGGAAATCGGGCGCGAAGCGGCGGATGTGATCATTTTGCTGTATCGGCTGGTCGATCAGTTCGGTCTGGACCTTGATCACGAAGTGCAGGCGAAAATGGCGATCAACCGGGCGCGGCAATGGTCGGCCAAGGGCGATGGCACCGGGTCGCATATCTAGGGTCCTGACCCTGATTGGCGGATCGGGCCACCGGTAGGGTGACCCGACGCGATGATATCAGTTGGCGCTGTAGACCTTGCTGGACTTGCTGGTGAGCCAGGCCGGGATGGATTGCTTTTTGGTGCCGACGGTGGCGCTGTTGAAATTGTCGGCTTCGAGATAGACGTGGATGGGGCTGATGCCCTCGGCACTCATCCAGCTATCGGAGGGTACGTCTTCGGCCGGGGTTTCGGACAGCGGGGCGGTCACGGCATCGCAGGCGATTTTGTAAACCGTGGTTTTACCGCCGAATGCATTGAGGCGGCTATCAGCCATGGCCCTGTAATCCGCCGATGTCAGATCGACAAAAACGGAAATTGCGGTTCCGGCCTGATCCTGATCATCGTAATAGGCGCGCGAGGCGGATGGCACGAAGGGGCTGGCGGTGCCGGTTTCGACAAAACGGAAATAGCCGGTGCTGCATGCGAAGGCATTGATCGGAAGCAGCAGGGCAAGGCCTGCAATCAGCAGGCCGGCCAGAGGGGACATCGAGGGCAGTTTCATTTGAACCTCCTTGGGGATGACATGGGTGTCCGGAATTGACGCCGGGAAGGTTCGAATGTGATGTCGATTACACTTTTTGATCGGAAAAAACGGTTATCGATCAGGGGTTGTACGGACGGCATCGTCGAAAAAATCGGGGATTCGTTCCTTAAAGGTGATTTCCCAAAGACAGAATCCGCCGATGGCGGGAGAGGTGGCATTATAAAATAGTTGTAAAAAGCCTCGAAACGCGAGCGATCCGGGGCTGTTTTGCCCCAACTTCAGTAAAGAATGAAAAAGACCGCCCAAATGGCGTTGCGCGGGGGTTGCCCCTGTCATGGACATGTGATACCAAACGCTCGCTTCTCGGCGGGAACACCTTCCGAGAGACCATTTTTTTATACGTATCCGAGTCGTTCTCATAACCAGAATTGAGGGCTTTCACCGGTGTCCCAAAATACTGCCGCGACCGGGCTTCAAGGGCGTTACGCCACAGCATTATTCGAATTGGCCCAGTCGGCCGATGCGCTTGATGCTGTCAAAAGCGATCTTGAATTGCTCGACCAGGCCATCGTCGAAAGCGATGACCTGCGGAATGTGCTCCGTAGTCCCGTGATTTCCCGGGATGTGCAGGCCAAGGCAATGGCGGCCCTTCTGGACAAGCTTGGCGTTTCCGAGTTGACCAAGAAGACCGTTGGCGTTCTGTGTCAGAAACGCCGCCTTTTCGTTCTGCCGGATGTTATCAGTTCCTACCTTTCCATGCTCTCAGCTTTCAAAGGCGAAGTGACCGCACAGGTGACGTCGGCTTCCGAGCTGAAGAAAGAGCAAATCGAAGCCGTTACCGGCGCTCTTAAAGAAGTTGTCGGTGCCACTGTCAAAGTGGACCTGAATGTCGATCCGGCGGTTCTTGGCGGCCTTGTCGTCAAGGTCGGTTCCCGGGTTTTTGATGCCTCGCTTCGTACCAAATTGCAGAAGCTCGAGCTCGCTATGAAAGGGGTTGCGTGATGGAAATCCGCGCCGCGGAAATCTCCGCTATTCTTAAGGATCAGATCGCCAATTTTGGCGCTGAAGCCGAAGTTGCCGAAGTCGGTCAGGTTCTGTCTGTCGGTGACGGTATCGCCCGTGTTCATGGTCTTGACAATGTTCAGGCCGGTGAACTGGTCGACTTCCCGGGTGGCATCAAGGGCATGGCCCTGAACCTTGAGGAAGACAATGTCGGTATCGTTATTTTCGGTTCCGACCGTACCATCAAGGAAGGCGACCAGGTCAAGCGTACCGGTGCCATCGTTGACGTGCCGGTTGGCAAGGAGCTGCTGGGCCGCGTTGTTGACGCGCTTGGCAATCCGATCGACGGTAAAGGTGAACTGGGTGCGAAAGAACGTCGTCTTGCTGACGTCAAGGCACCGGGCATCATCCCGCGTAAATCGGTTCATGAGCCGGTCCAGACCGGTATCAAGTCGATTGACTCGCTGATCCCGATTGGCCGTGGCCAGCGCGAGCTGATCATTGGTGACCGTCAGACCGGTAAAACCGCGATCATCATCGACACCATCCTGAACCAGAAGCCGGTGAACGATGCAGCGAAATCCGACAGCGACAAGATGTTCTGCATCTATGTTGCGGTTGGTCAGAAACGTTCGACCGTTGCACAGGTTGTGAAGGTTCTTGAAGAACGTGGTGCGATGGAAAACACCATCGTTGTTGCCGCGACCGCTTCTGATCCGGCGCCGATGCAGTTCCTGGCACCGTTCGTTGCCTGCGCAATGGGTGAATATTTCCGCGACAATGGCATGCATGCCACCATCTTCTATGATGATCTGTCGAAACAGGCTGTTGCCTATCGCCAGATGTCGCTGCTTCTTCGCCGCCCGCCGGGACGTGAAGCTTTCCCGGGCGACGTTTTCTATCTGCACTCCCGTCTGCTGGAACGTGCTGCGAAAATGAATGACGAAAACGGCGCTGGCTCGCTGACCGCACTGCCGGTTATCGAAACCCAGGGTAACGACGTTTCGGCGTTTATTCCGACCAACGTGATTTCGATCACCGACGGTCAGATCTTCCTTGAAACCGACCTGTTCTATAAGGGCGTTCGCCCGGCTGTGAACGTTGGTCTGTCGGTTTCGCGTGTGGGTTCGTCCGCGCAGATCAAGGCAATGAAACAGGTTGCCGGTTCGATCAAGCTGGAACTTGCCCAGTATCGTGAAATGGAAGCTTTCGCACAGTTCGCATCGGATCTTGATCCGGCGACCCAGAAACTGCTGGCACGTGGCGCACGTCTGACGGAACTGCTCAAGCAGCCGCAGTATTCGCCGCTTAAAGTGGAAGAACAGGTTGTTGTGATCTATGCCGGTGTGAAGGGTTACCTTGACGGTGTGGAAGTTGGCAAAATTCGTGCTTTCGAAGAACAGTTCCTGAACGATATCCGTTCGACCGGTTCTGACATTCTTGATGCGATCCGCACCGAGAAGGTTCTTTCGGAAGCCACCGAAACGAAGCTCAAAGCGTTCCTCGACAAGTTCGCGAAAACCTTCGCGTAAGTCTGAAATTTAGGCGAAGGAGGAAACGCAATGGCTAGTTTGAAGGATCTGCGCTCGCGCATTGCCAGCGTCAAATCGACGAAGAAAATTACTTCGGCGATGAAGATGGTGGCGGCCTCCAAGCTCCGCCGTTCGCAGGATGCAGCAGAAGCAGCCCGTCCCTATGCGGATCGCATGGGGACGATGCTGGGACGGCTTGCAGCCGCGGTTGGTGGCGCACAGGGGGCACCGAAGCTTCTGGCAGGTACCGGCAAGGATGATGTGCATCTGCTCGTCGTCTTTACCGCGGACCGTGGCCTTTGCGGTGGTTTCAACGCATCGATCATCAAAGCAACCCGTATCAAGGTCCGCGCCCTTCGCGCGGCTGGCAAAACGGTGAAGCTGATCTGTGTTGGCCGCAAGGGTGCCGATGCGCTCAAGCGTGAATTTGGTGACGCGATTGTCGCCCGGTATACTGGCGTCGAAGGCAAGAAGGGGATTGATTTCTCTGCTGCTACCGACGTTGCTGACAAAGTTCTGGCGCTGTACGAAGAAGGCGAATTTGACGTCTGCTCGATCTTCTATAACAAGTTCGTGTCAGCAATTTCGCAAGTCGTGACCGAACAGCAGCTGGTACCGTTCGCGGTGCCGGAAGCCGACGGGCAGGAAGAAGCTACCGGTTCTTCTGCGGTTTATGAATATGAACCGTCCGAAGAAGCCATTCTGGCTGATCTGCTGCCGCGTAATGTCGGGGTCCAGATTTTCGGTGCGATGCTGGAAAGCAGTGCATCCGAGCACGGTGCGCGTATGTCCGCGATGGATAACGCAACCCGCAATGCCGGCGATATGATCGACCGACTGAGCATCCAGTACAACCGCTCACGTCAGGCCCAGATCACCAACGAACTGATTGAAATCATTTCCGGCGCCGAGGCTTTGTAAGCGGGTCGCAGGAACTAACGGATAGTTTTGTCCGAGCAGGAGACAATACCTATGGCGAACAAGAAGGCGGGGAAAATTTCCCAGGTTATGGGCGCCGTCGTCGACGTTAAATTCGACGGCGATCTGCCTCCCATTCTGAACGCGCTGCATGTTGACAACAACGGCCAGCGTCTGGTTCTTGAAGTTGCACAGCACCTTGGTGAGAATGCCGTCCGTACCATCGCGATGGACACCACCGAAGGTCTGCGTCGCGGTCAGGAAGTCATTGATACCGGTGACGCGATCCTGGTTCCGGTTGGTCCGGAAACCCTTGGTCGTATCCTGAACGTCATCGGAGAGCCGGTCGACGAACGTGGTCCGGTCAACGCAAAAATGACCTCTCCGATCCACCGTGAAGCACCGTCCTTCACCGATCAGTCAACCGACACCGAAATCCTGGTTACCGGCATCAAGGTCATCGACCTGATCGCGCCGTACACCAAGGGTGGTAAAATCGGTCTGTTCGGCGGTGCGGGCGTGGGTAAAACCGTTCTCATCATGGAACTGATCAACAACGTGGCAAAAGGCCACGGCGGTTATTCGGTTTTCGCAGGTGTTGGTGAACGTACCCGTGAAGGTAACGACCTCTATCACGAGATGATGGATTCGGGCGTTATCAACCCGGAAGGTGCATCCAAAGCCGCACTGGTTTATGGCCAGATGAACGAACCCCCGGGAGCACGTGCACGTGTTGCTCTGACCGGTCTGACGATTGCGGAATATTTCCGTGATGAAGAAGGCCAGGACGTTCTGTTCTTCGTCGATAACATCTTCCGCTTTACCCAGGCGGGTTCGGAAGTGTCGGCACTTCTGGGTCGTATCCCGTCTGCCGTGGGTTATCAGCCCACACTGGCAACCGACATGGGTGCGCTTCAGGAACGTATTACCTCGACCAAAAAAGGTTCCATTACCTCGGTCCAGGCCATTTACGTCCCTGCCGATGACTTGACCGACCCGGCACCGGCAACCTCGTTTGCCCACCTTGATGCGACCACGACGCTCAACCGTCAGATTGCCGAGCTTGGCATCTATCCGGCTGTTGATCCGCTCGACAGTACCTCGCGTGCGCTTGATCCGGGCGTTATCGGCAAGGAACACTACGAGACCGCCCGTGAAGTGCAGCGTATCCTTCAGACCTATAAGGGTCTTCAGGACATCATCGCAATTCTCGGCATGGACGAGCTTTCGGAAGAAGACAAACTGGTCGTGGCCCGTGCCCGTAAGATCCAGCGTTTCCTTTCGCAGCCGTTCCACGTTGCAGAAGTCTTTACCGGTACTCCGGGCGTGTTCGTTCAGCTCGAAGACACCATCAAGGCATTCAAGGCCATCTGTGCTGGTGAGTATGACCACATGCCTGAACAGGCATTCTACATGGTCGGCACCATCGAAGAAGCCATCGAGAAAGCCAAGAAGATGGCCGAAGCTGCCTAAGGCAGCTTCGGTCCCCCTTCCCATACGGGAGAGAGGACTGTCATGACTGATACGACTGTATTGGAACTTGTTTCGCCGTCTGCCCTGCTCAAATCCGAGCCGGTCGAGATGGTCGTTGTTCCGGGCACGGACGGGAATTTTGGCGTGCTGCCGAAGCATTCGCCGATGATCTCGACCATTCGCCCCGGTGTCATCGACATCTATGCAGGTGGCAAGGTTTCCGAACGTATCTTCGTTGCCGGTGGCGTCGCCGAGGTTAACCCCGAGCGTTGCACCATTCTGGCCGAAGAAGCGGTTCCGGTTTCCGATATCAAGGCCGATGAAGCCCAGGCACGTCTTGAGACCGCGCAGGCGGATCTGAAGGCGGCAACCACGGCGCATGACAAGGCGAATGCCGAGCGTGCGCTTGAGGTTGCCCGTGCGCAGATTGCCGCACTGTCCAACTGATCATCGATCTTCGACTTTGTTAAAAAGGCCGCTGTTGTGCAGACAGCGGCCTTTCTGCTTTTGGCATGTCAGAAGGGCTGATTGGGAAAGCGTGATGGGGGTAGCCGTAACCGGCGGCGGGATCAGGGGGACGGGGTCAGGGCAAGACCGAGCCAGAAAGATTCGATCATCTTCATCAGTTCGATGAATTCCGTGACATCGACCGGTTTGCGCAGATAGCAGTTCGCCCCCGCCGCATAGCACAGATCCACATCATGTTCGGCCCCCGACGTGGTCAGCACGATCACAGGGATCGAGGCGGATGACGGATCATTCCGGATTTCGCGCAGCATTTCGCGGCCATCCTTGCGGGGCATGTTCAGGTCCAGCAGGATCAGGCGGGGTCTTGGCGCATTGCGATAGGGGCCATCCTGTTGCAGGAACTGGCGCGCGGTCATCGCATCCTTGACATGATGCAGCGTAACCGGGTGGGTGAATTCACGGAGCGCTTCCTGAACCAATCGGGCGTCGCCCGGATTGTCTTCTATCAGCAGCAAATTGCTTACGGCCCCGCTTGCACCGGCGATCATGCGACGTCCTTATTCTTTTGGATGGGGAATGTCGGAAACTCCCCCTTTTGATAGATGAGAATTATAGTCAATCTTTTAGGGGAATTGAAGAAAAAGACAGAATAAATTCAATCTTGTAGGCGAAAAGTTTGAAATTTCTGAATCCGGTTCACTTTTTCAATGGGTCAAATTTGAGGAAACAGAACGCCAAATCAATAGGATACAGGCGAAAGTTTGATCAAAATACTATCCTTGCGTATTATTTGGCTGGCTGCATTCGTATGGGTGTAAACAGAAAAAACGCACCGCGATTTTTCACGGTGCGTTCGATTCTGGGTGATGAATGATGGTGGCCGTTTGGGGCCGGTCAATTCGCAGGGATGCCCAGTTCATCGGCCAACCCGGCAAAGCGGGTCAGGAGATCGGTATCATCGGAAAATACCTGTCGGGCGTTGTCATAGGCCTGCTTTGCCTGATCGGGTTGGCCGATCACCATATAGGCGCGGATCAGACGGGCCCAGCCTTCGGGGTTTTCCGGGTTTTCCGCCAGCTTGTCGGCCAGCTGTGACACCATGCCAAGGATCATTTCCTGACGTTCTTCGGGCGACATTTCGGCGGCTGCTTCCATGTCTTCGCGCGAGGGTCCCCCAGGCCCGGCAGGGGCGTTTGAGGCCATTGGCGGGGTGATCTTGATCCGGCCTGTAATGTCGATCCCCTGGGCGAGGGCGGCTTCGTCGATCCGGGCCAGCACCATCGGAAGCCATCCGGCATCGGACGGCGCACCATTCACCAGCACGATCCAGCGATCAATCGCGGCAGCGACATTGCCGTTCTGCGCATCGGCAAGACCGAGGAAATACTGGATGCGGGGGTCCTTGCTGCCGGATTGGGCGGCTTCTTCGAGTGCGCCGCGGGCGATTGTGTTGACCTGGCCGTTATTCGCCCGGATGACGCTTTCGGCATACATCGCCAGATAATCACCATCGCGACCGGATTGCTTGACCGCTTCGAGGAAGGCGGTCTGGGCTTCTTCGGCGCGCCCAAGCGCCATCAGACTGGCGCCAAGCAGTTCCCAGCCTTTGAGGTCATCGGGATTTTCAAGCAGGCGGTTTGACAGGTCCTGTACCGCGCGGTTCAGCGCGTCATTGCGGCTGGCGTCATTTTCGCTGGCCTGCCGGGCGGCCATGATTTCGTCAGTACGGCTGGCAATGGGGCGATCACGAAGGTCGGGGCGGCCAAGATCCAGATAAAGGCCGATACCGCCGACAAACAGAAGCAGGGTAAAGATCGCAACAGCCGGGCGCAGGCGGGAGATGCGCGTTGCGGCCTCGTCGGATTGCTGGCGGGTGCTGATGCGCTGATCGGTGGCAAGGATGCGGCGCTGGACTTCGGTGCGGGCGGCGTCGGCCTGTTCGCCGGTCAGAACGCCGCGTTCGATGTCGCGGCCGATTTCGGCAAGCTGGTCGCGGTAAACCGCAAGATCGCGTTGCAGTTCGTCTTCGTCCATGTCGGCAAGGTGATCATCACCCGCATCGGCACTGGCGGAACGCGCATTTCGCAAGATCGGCCAGAGGACGTAACCCGCCACCAGAGCCGTCAAGGCGCCAAGAACAATCCAGATGGTCATTGAGAATCCTATTCGGCGGGTACGGTGTGAACCGTTTTGGTGGAGCGGGCAGGGGCACCGACGCGATAACGACGATCGGAGAGCGACATCAGACCACCCAGCACCATGATGATGCCACCGGCCCACATCCACGGGATCATCGGTTTGACATAGAAGCGCGTCACCCATTTGCCGCTGGCGTCTTCATCGCCGATGACAGCATAGATATCGCCGGTGAAACCGGACCGGATTCCGGCCTCGGTCGTGGGCATGCCTTCGACGGTGTAGACGCGCTTTTCCGGGGTAAGCGTTATGGTGCGTTCGCCCGGGGTTGCGATGGTGATGGTGGCCTCGCGGGCGAAGAAGTTCGGCCCCTGATATTCGCGAAGGCTGCTGAGCGTGAAGGTATGGCCCGAAACAACCGTGCTTTCACCGATGGCAAGCGATTGAACCGATTCTTCGGTCCATGCCTGTGATCCGGTGATCCCGGCAATGACAATCGCCATCCCGGCATGAGCCAGCATGGTGCCGTGTGCCGAGCGTGGCAGATTGCGCATCCGGCGGAAGCTGGTCGAGAGCGGTTCGCGGAAAAGCTTGATCCGTCCGGCCCATTCCAGCATCGTTCCAACAAACAGCCAGATCGCCAGCCCCATGCCAAACAGGGCAAAGGCCGGACCACCGGCAAGCCAGTAGGTGACGATCAGAACGAGGATCACGGCGGCAATGGCGATTTTGAGCTTGCCCAGAACCGCAAACAGATCGGCACGTTTCCAAGGCATCATCGGCCCGAATGCCATGGCAATGATCAGGGGCGTCATGATCGGAACGAAGGTGGAATTGAAGAACGGCGCGCCGACCGAAATCTTTTCACCGGTCAGGGTTTCAAGCAGCAGCGGATAAAGGGTGCCGAGCAGCACCATGGCCGCGGCAATCGAGAGCAGCACGTTGTTGAAAACAAGTGCGCCTTCGCGCGAGATCGGCTGAAACAGACCGCCGCCCTTCAGGGTTGGCGCGCGCCACGCATAAAGGGCCAGCGACCCGCCCACCGTCAGACACAGCAGGAACAGGATAAACACCCCGCGCGTCGGATCGGTGGCAAAGGCATGAACCGATGTCAGCGCGCCCGACCGCACAAGGAAGGTGCCGAGCAGCGAGAAGGAAAAGGCAAGGATCGACAGGAAGATCGTCCAGCTTTTGAGCGCGTCACGTTTTTCAACGACAATCGCCGAATGCAAAAGCGCGGTTCCGGCCAGCCACGGCATGAAGGATGCGTTTTCAACCGGGTCCCAGAACCACCAGCCACCCCAGCCAAGTTCGTAATAGGCCCACCAGGAGCCAAGCCCGATCCCGGCGGTCAGGAACATCCATGCGGCCAGTGTCCAGGGACGGACCCAGCGCGCCCATGCCGGATCAACCCGACCTTCGATGAGCGCGGCGACGGCAAAGGCAAAGGCCACCGAGAAACCGACATAGCCGAGATAAAGGAACGGCGGGTGAATGGCGATGCCGGGGTCCTGAAGCAGCGGGTTCATGCCTTCGCCGTTGAGCGGCGGATTAATCACGCGTTCGAACGGGTTAGACGTCAGAAGGATGAACAGCAGGAAGCCGAGGGCAATCAAGCCCATGACGCCAACGACGCGCGCCAGAAGGCTTGGCGGCAGGTTCTGGCCAAAGCCCGCGACAGCAGCCGAAAACAGGGTCAGGATCATCACCCAGAGCAGCATCGAGCCTTCGTGGTTGGCCCAGACGCCGGTGATTTTATAGATCAGCGGTTTGGAGGTGTGGCTGTTGGCGACCACATTGACGACCGAGAAATCGGATGTGACATAGGCATATGTCAGGGCGGCAAAGCTTGTACCGACAAGGGCAAAGCAGGCAATTGCCAGACGTGGCGCAATTTTCAGAAGTGCGACATCACGCCGCGATGCGGCCAGAAACGGGATGGTCGACTGTGCCAATGCCACCACGAGTGACAGCACCAGGGCATAATGTCCGATTTCAACAATCATAAGTGGGCCTGTTGTTTGCTCTTATCCGCCTGCGGGGCTGATATAGTCGCTCCGGTCTGGTTTGAAAACCTTGCGGAATATCAAATATGCGCTATTTGCTGCACAGGCGAAGGTCAAAGTATGGCAATAGTCATTACATATTACGCCAATTCACGATATAAAACCGCAATCAGCGAGCGGAAATTGAAGACCAAGGGTCTGTAGAACATGAGTCAATGTCCTGTCATTGACATCGCGCAAAGGGAAATATGGGCACGTCGGGCAACCACGGCCTCTATTGTCATTGCTGCGACGCTGATTGCCATCAAGGCCGCCGGTTGGTTCATGACCGATTCCGTCAGCCTTCTGTCTTCGATGATTGATAGCATGCTTGATGTCGGGACGTCTGTGATCAACTTCATGGCGGTCCGAAGCGCATGGCGCCCGGCCGATCACGATCACCGTTTTGGCCATGGCAAGGCCGAACCGCTGGCGGGGCTTTTCCAGTCTGCCTTCATGATCGGGGCGGCCATTCTGGTTCTGGCGGAGGCCGGATCGCGGCTTGCCGAACCGCAGCCGATCCGGTTTGCGGTTGAAGGCGTGTGGATCATGTCGATCTCGCTTGTCATGACCGTCGGGCTTGTGTTGCTGCAACGAAAAGCGGTGCGGATGTCCGGGTCGTTGGCGGTTGACGCCGATTCGATGCATTACACCAGCGACATCCTGTCCAATCTGGCGGTGATTGTTGCCCTTGTTGCAGGTTTTTCCGGCCTGAACTGGGCCGATCCGGCGATTGGCGGCATGGTGGCGCTTTTCCTGCTTTATTCCGCGGTCAAGGTCGGGCGCAATTCGGTTTCGGTCCTGATGGATCAGGAATTGCCGGAATCGGACAGCCAGCGGATCATCGAACTGACGATGAAAAACGCGTCCGTGATCGGCATTCACCGTCTGCGCACCCGGTCATCGGGCGTGCATCGCTTTGCCGAGATCGAACTGATCATGGATGGCGGGATGCTGATGCGGGAATCGCACACCATCTGCCATCAGGTGATGGACAGCATCCGGGCGGAATATCCCGATCTGGATATCACGATCCATCCCGAACCGCCCGAAGACATCCATCTCGACGAGTTTAGCGGTTATACCGAAGACCCGGAATTCTGGCATACGGGCCGGGCGCGCAAGGCCGGTCAGGACAGTATTCCGGCGTCAAATGGCGAGCTGGCGACGGGGCGCTAGGTTTCGGGGGGCGGGTGTTTTCCACCAATTGACATTACCCGCATAACTTGTAACCCTGCAATCGATCACCTGGGGAGCCCCGACAAGGGGCTGAGAAACTGCTGGCTTTGCAGCGCAGTGACCCTTTGAACCTGATCCAGTTCATACTGGCGTAGGGATGGTGCGGATGCCGGCATATTTAAACTGTTTTGACCCGTGGGCAGTGCCTGTTTGTCATGGCGGTTTTCCCATCACCGGTCGGCATTTTTCATCAGCAGCCTCTCGCAGAACTGGGTCTCCATTGCCTTGATTGCAAAGGGGCCTTTTATGTCTGTTCCATCTACCAAAACCGATATCAGTATTGATGTCACCAGCGATGTTACAACCGGGCCGTTGCCCGCATCGCGCAAAATCCACATTACGGGATCGCACTTTTCCGATATTCGCGTACCGATGCGTGAAATTGCGGTTCATCCCACCGCAGGCGAACCACCGATCAGGGTTTATGATCCGTCGGGGCCTTATACCGACCCGGATGTTACGATTGACATTGCCAAGGGACTGCCACGACTGCGCCGAAGCTGGATCGCGGCGCGTGCTGATACCGAACGATATGCCGGGCGCGACATCAAACCCGAAGATAACGGCTTTGTCGAAAGTGAAAGCCATGCGGTTCCGGCATTTCCGCAAAGCCATGCGCCGTTGCGCGCAACTGGCGGGCGGGCAGTGACGCAACTGGCCTATGCTCGGGCCGGGATCATTACCGCCGAAATGGAATATGTCGCGATCCGTGAAAATCTGGGCCGGGCGGAAATGCGCGCCAATGCCAAGCGTGATGGCGAGGCATTCGGGGCGGTGATCCCCGATCATGTGACGCCCGAATTCGTGCGTGAAGAAATTGCACGGGGGCGCGCGATCATCCCGGCCAATATCAACCATCCCGAAGCCGAACCGATGATCATCGGGCGGAATTTTTTGGTCAAGATCAATGCCAATATCGGCAATTCGGCGGTGACATCATCAATGGCCGAAGAGGTTGAAAAGATGGTCTGGGCAACGCGATGGGGGGCGGATACGGTGATGGACCTGTCGACCGGGCGCAATATCCACAATATCCGCGACTGGATCATCCGCAATTCGCCGGTGCCCATCGGGACGGTGCCGATCTATCAGGCGTTGGAAAAGGTTGGTGGTATTGCCGAGGACCTGACATGGGAAATATTCCGCGACACATTGATCGAGCAGGCCGAACAGGGTGTGGATTATTTCACCATCCATGCCGGATTGCGGTTACATCACATCCCGTTAACAGTGGACCGGGTGACCGGCATCGTATCGCGCGGTGGGTCGATCATGGCGAAATGGTGCCTGCATCATCATCGCGAAAGTTTCCTGTATGAGCATTTCGCCGAGATCTGCGATATCTGCCGGGCGTATGACGTTTCCTTTTCGCTGGGCGATGGATTGCGGCCCGGATCGATTGCCGATGCCAATGATGCTGCCCAGTTTGCCGAACTCGAAACGCTTGGCGAACTGACCCGCATCGCGTGGGATCACGATTGCCAGGTGATGATCGAGGGGCCGGGTCATGTGCCGATGCATAAAATCCGTGAAAACATGGACAAGCAATTGTCGATTTGCGGCGAAGCACCGTTTTACACGCTGGGCCCGCTAACCACCGATATTGCGCCCGGCTATGATCACATTACATCGGGGATCGGGGCGGCGATGATCGGCTGGTTCGGGACTGCAATGCTGTGTTATGTGACGCCCAAGGAACATCTGGGCCTGCCGGACCGGGATGATGTGAAGACCGGGGTGATCACCTATAAGATTGCTGCCCATGCCGCCGATCTTGCCAAGGGGCACCCGGCGGCGAAGGCACGCGATGATGCGCTTTCGCGTGCGCGGTTTGAATTCCGCTGGGAAGATCAGTTCAACCTGTCGCTGGACCCGGAAACCGCACGGGCATTTCATGATCAGACCCTGCCGAAAGAGGCGCACAAGGTTGCGCATTTCTGTTCGATGTGCGGGCCGAAATTCTGTTCGATGCGAATTTCGCATGAAATCCGGGCCGATGTGCAGAAGGAAGGCATGGCGGCGATGGCGGAAAAATACCGTGATGGCGGGGATTTATACATGCCCCGAAACAACGGGAAATAAGCCTGTGAAAATGGCGGGCCCGGTGACGGACCCGCCTTCTTCTTTTGGTTTGCCGTGCCGAAAGGTTAAAGGACGGTCAGCATGCTGGCGACCAGCGGATGACGGACGATGTCCCGATCAGCCAGTTTGACGCAGGCGATGTCTTCGACATTTTCAAGACGGTCGGACATTTCCGACAGGCCCGACATTTCCGGCAGAAGGTCGGTCTGGTCCGGGTCGCCGGTCAGGATCATGGTTGAATTCCAGCCAAGGCGGGTGACCAGCATCTTGAGCTGCCCGTAGGTGCAGTTCTGGGCCTCGTCAATCACGACGAAGGCATTGTTGAGTGTGCGACCGCGCATATAGCCGATTGGCGCGATTTCGATCGTGCCGTCCGAAAGGTACTGCCGCAGGCGTTTGGCACCCAGGCGGTCATTCAGTGCATCGTAAAGCGGGCGAAGATAGGGGGCCATTTTGGCTTCGACGTCGCCGGGCAGGAAGCCGATATTTTCGCCAGCCTCGACCGCGGGGCGGGCCAGAACGATGCGGCCGATTTCGCCCTTGTCCAGTGCTTCGACGGCCTTGGAAACAGCGATGAAGGTTTTCCCGGTTCCCGCCGGGCCAAGTGCAAGGATGAGGTTGAAGGCATCGATTGCTTCCATCAGGGCCGCCTGATTTTCGCTTTTCGGGCGAATGTGGCGGCGGAAGCTTTGATCGCGTTGGCCGTTCTGAGGGACGTCACCCTGACCGTTCAGGGGATGCCAGTTTGACTTGTCACCGTCAAACAGCTCGTGAACGTTGGTGTCTGCCTGTTGCGGACGGCTACGACGGCGTGCTGCGCGCTTACCCATAAGTCACCTCATCAATTGTGCCAATAAAGCAAAACGCGCCATTCCATCATGGAAAGGCGCGCATTCAATTTTCATCTTGCGATGGAAGTGGCGGGTGGGTTCACCGCCGTTCGCAGCAACATGTTGCATCTGCGATCCGGGGGGCGAAAAATTCCGTTTTAGAACGTGCTCTCGCGTCACTCGGGAACCCCTCCTGCGGTCCAGTTATTGACCGTACAACAGAATCGTACGCCTACATCCTGTGTTTTGTCACTGTTTTTTATCTGATTAAATTTAAATGAAATCGGAAAGTGAATCTTTTCATAGATTTATGCCGCATCTGCGAGATAACTTTTTTCTAATGCAGTGCTTCGGGCGTCCCGGATTGGTGTTTTGGCAGGCCAAAACTGATTATCCAGCCGATCAGAAGGAAGGCGGCCGAGACCACCAGACAGCCAACCAGACCGCCATACATATAGGCCAGTCCCGACAGGATGGTGCCAGTCAGTCGCCCGACGGCATTGGACATGTAATAGAAGCCGACATTCATCGCGACCCTGTCACCATCGGCATAGGCAAGGATCAGATAGGAATGCAGCGATGAATTGACCGCAAAGACCAGACCGAAGACCATCAAGCCGCCCAGAACGGCGATTTCGGGCGAGATATCAAACTGCACGGCGGCCGCAATGCCCGCGGTCACGATGATCAGGGCGAAAATCCACAGGCGCGCACTTTGGCCATCCGGGGTGCGCGTGCCTGCGCGCAGGATTTTGGGCGCAATCGTCTGGATGAAGCCATAGCCGATCACCCACAGCGCCATATAGGTGCCGACCTCGATATGGCCCCAGCCAAGATGGGTTGCCAGAAAGACCGGTAATCCGACGACAAACCAGATATCGCGCGATCCGAACAGGAACATGCGGGCGGCTGACAGGATATTGATCTTGCGATCCTTGGAAAAGACTTCGCGGAATTTGGGTTTCGGTTTGTTGGCCGGGGCGGCCATTTCGGGACCGATGGACAGGGCCACCGCAATCAGGATGACGGTCAGCCCGGTTGCCATCGCGAGCAACGCCCCGCCAAAACCAAGCCAGGCCAGAAGCGCACCGCCCATGAAAAAACCGGCCCCTTTGAGCGCGTTTTTCGATCCGGTCAGTAGGGCCACCCAGCGAAACAATGCCCCGTCGGCATTTTCGGGCACCAGAACCTTGATGGCCGACTTGCTGGACATTTTGGTCAGGTCCTTGGCCACACCCGATGCGGCCTGCAGGCCCATGACATAGGCAACCGATATCCACGGCAGCCAGTTTTCATTGGTCAGAGACAGGGCGGAAAGGGCGGCGATCTGGGTGATCAGCCCGGCAAACAGGGTAAAGCGAAGCCCGCGCGCCTGTGCGAGCCAGCCACCGACCAGATTGGTGATGACCCCGGCACATTCATAAAGGACAAACAGAAGGGCGATTTCAAAGGCCGAATATCCAAGATCATTGAAATGCAGCAGAACCAGCATGCGCAAAGCCCCGTCCGTCAGGGTAAATCCCCAATAGGCGGATGTGACAAGGGCATAATTGCGAATGGCCGATGACATGAAAATGATCCTAAAGGCTTTGGGCGACTTTGGCGGCCAGATCAACCATCCGGCAGACATAGCCCCATTCATTGTCATACCAGGCGAATATTTTGACCTGCCGTTTGTCGATCACCATGGTTGATCCGGCATCGATGATCGAAGATCTGGGATCGTTCAGATAATCGCAACTGACCAGCGGGCGTTCCTCGTATCCGAGAATCCCGGCAAGATAGGTTTCCGAGGCGGTGTGCAGCAGGTTATTGACCGTTTCGACATCGGTGTCGCAGGCGACTTCGAACACGCAATCGGTCAGGGATGCGTTCAGCAGCGGCACGCGCACGGCAATGCCGTTCAGCTTTCCGGCCAGTTCCGGGTAGATCATGGTGATGGCGGTGGCCGAGCCGGTGCTGGTGGGGATCAGCGATTGCAGGCTGGACCGTGCGCGGCGCAGATCCTTGTGCGGCAGGTCAACCACGGTTTGGGTGTTGGTCACATCATGGATGGTGGTGATGGCACCATGCACGATACCCAGTTTTTCGTGGATGACCCTGACCACCGGGGCCAGACAGTTTGTCGTGCAGCTTGCTGCGGTCAGAAGGTGATGGATTGCCGGATCATAGAGATCGTCATTGACGCCATAAACGATGTTAAGCGCGCCTTCCTTGACCGGGGCTGCGACGATGACTTTTTTCACCCCCTGATCAAAATAGGGCTGAAGCGTTTCGGGGGTTTTGAATTTGCCGGTACATTCGAAAACGATATCGCAACCCTGCCCGACCCAGTCGGTATCGCCCGGTGTGGCATTTTCCGAAAAGGTCAGGGTGCTTTGGCCATCAATGACAACCGTATCATCAATGCAGGTTACCGGATGATCCCAGCGCCCATGCACGGAATCGAATTCCAGAAGGTGGGCTGCGGTTTTCGCCCCGCCGCTGATTTCGTTGATATGGACGAATTCAAGGCCGGGATGGCCCCAGCCTGCACGCAAGGCAAGACGCCCCATGCGGCCAAAGCCGTTGATGCCGATACGGATTTTGCGGCTCATTTCGAGGACTCCTGAATATCAGGTCACTAACGGGGGCCGTTAGTGACCGTTTCGCGTTTTATGCGCTTTCGTTCGCGGGCATTCCGGTTTTGCCAATGTCGTCGAGCTTCTGTTGCAGCGACATCCGGTCAAGGGATGCGAAAGGCAGGCTCATGAAAATTGAAATCCGGTTGCGCAGCATGCGATAGGCATCGGCGAAGGCAAGGCGGATTTCGGCCTCGGTTCCGGTGGCACTTGCCGGATCGGGTACGCCCCAATGGGCGGTCATCGGGGAGCCGGGGAAAATCGGGCAGCTTTCCTTTGCCGTCTGGTCGCAGACCGTAAAGATGAAGTCGAATTTGATTTCGTCCTGCGCGGAATAGACTTCCATCGGCTTGGAGGAAAAGACAGACGGATCATCGCCCAGACTTTTGAGAAGGTCGATTGTATAGGGATGCAGATTGCCGCGCGGATGTGCCCCGGCACTATAGGCATGAAAATGCCCTGCGCCTTCACGGTTCATGATGGCCTCGGCCATGATGGAACGTGCGGAATTCCCCTGACACAGGAACAGGATGTTATAGGTACCGCCAGTCATGATGATGTCTCCGTCCGGTTATGCCGGTTTGGCGTTTCAACAGCAGGTCGAGGTCGATGTTTCGCCGGAAACCGCGATACCGCAAAGTTCCGGGCGGCCCTGACAGCAATCATCGGCAAGAAATCCCAAAAGATCACGCATAACATCGGGGACGATCCGATAGATGATCGACCGGCCATTGCGTTGCGATGTGATCAGTCCGGCCTGGCTTAGAACCGACAGATGGGTGGACATGGTGTTGTGCGGGACCGCAATGCTGCGTGCGAGGTCGCCTGCGGCCATGCCGTCTTCGCCCACGCGCACCAGAATCCTGAATGCTGCCAGACGGTGTTCCTGTGCCAGTGCGCCAAGGGCGCTGATTGCTGTATTTATTTCCATATGTCGGGAAATATTGACATGTTATGCAGAAGTCAAATGACGAATTTGTTTCAGCGATGGATGCGATCATGCCCGATATGACGATTTCACGGTGGCACGCGCGCCAAAAATCAGTACAGTGCGCGCCAACCCGAAATCATGATCAATGGATGAACCATGCCGACGATCGACGAGCAGGTATCGCGCCGCCGTACCTTTGCCATCATTGCCCACCCGGATGCGGGTAAAACGACACTGACTGAAAAGCTGCTGCTTTTCGGGGGTGCCATTCAGATGGCCGGTGCGGTGAAGGCGAAAAAGGAACAGCGTGGCGCACGTTCGGACTTCATGAAGATCGAACAGGATCGCGGTATTTCGGTGTCATCCGCCGTCATGACCTTCGAGTTTGAAAAGAACATCTTCAACCTGCTTGATACGCCGGGCCACGAAGACTTTTCCGAAGATACATACCGCGTTCTGACCGCAGTTGATTCCGCCGTCATGGTGATTGATGGTGCCAAGGGGATCGAGGCCCAGACGCGCAAGCTGTTTGAGGTTTGCCGCCTGCGCGATGTGCCGATCACGACATTTGTTAACAAGCTTGACCGTGAATCACGTGATTTCTTTGAACTGATTGATCAGATCGAACGTGACCTTGCGCTTGATGTGTCGCCGGTGACATGGCCGATTGGATCGGGCCGGGATTTCCATGGCTGTTACGATCTGGTCAATGATCAGCTTCTGTTCATGGAAAAAGGCGGCAATGTCGTCAAGGAAGCCATTCCGATCAAGGGGCTTGATGATCCGAAGCTTGATGAACTGATCCCGGATTACCTTCTGGAGAAGCTGCGCGAAGAAGTCGAAATGGTGCGCGAAATCTGCCCGCCATTTGATTTGCAAAGCTACCGGGAGGGGCATCTGACGCCGGTCTTCTTTGGTTCGGCGGTCAATAACTTTGGTGTGCGTGAATTGCTGCGCGGACTTGGCGATATCGCACCGACCCCGCGCCCGCAGGAAGCGGCAACGCGGCTGGTTGAGGCCAACGAGACAAAGGTTTCGGGCTTTGTGTTCAAGGTGCAGGCCAATATCGACCCGAACCATCGCGACCGTATTGCGTTCATCCGCCTGTGTTCCGGCCATTTCAAACGCGGCATGAAATTGAAGCATGTGCGCGCGGGCAAACAGATGGCGGTGCATAACCCGATGCTGTTCTTTGCCAATGAACGCGACATTGCCGAAGAAGCCTGGCCGGGCGATATCATCGGCATTCCGAACCACGGCACATTGCGCATCGGCGATACCCTGACCGAGGGCGAAGACCTTCGTTTCCGGGGTGTTCCGGCCTTTGCCCCGGAATTGTTGCAGAAGGTGCGCCTTGATGATCCGCTGAAGGGCAAACATCTTCAGCGCGCGCTTGAACAGCTTGCCGAAGAAGGCGCATCACAGGTGTTCAAGCCGATGATGGGGGCGGACTGGATCGTTGGTGTGGTCGGGCAGCTTCAGTTCGAGGTTCTGAAAGAACGTATTGCCGCCGAATACGGCATCAAGGTCCATTTCGAACCAACCCCGGCCTATGCCGCGCGCTGGGTGATGGGCAGCGATCCGCTGGAAATCAAGAAATTCCGCGATGCCAACCAGTCGGCTCTGTTCGAGGATCACGACGAAACGCTGGTGTTTATCGCGCGCAATGCCTGGCATCTTGAAACCACGCAACGCGATTGGCCGAACCTGAAATTCGAAGCGACGCGTGAACAGAATATGGTTGCTGCTTAAGGCGAAGTTTGAGTGCTTATATGAAAAGCCGCCTGACTGGGCGGCTTTTCTGCTTTTGGGGAATAAATTCGCTAAGGTTTCTTTTTTAGATGCATTTACGTTTGTTGCTGATTTGCATAAGGATTTCTTTATTAATTTTTTTATAATGTAGCGCAATCATATGTTGCTTTTATTGTTCGTCTGCTGAAATTATGGTTGTGAAAATGATGGATTAATGGGTGCAGTAGGGGTCATGAAAAAGTCGGATTTTAACCTTCATTTTGATTTTGCATTCGGTAATTATCATCATACAGAATTCGAAAAATGGTTTGCTGATATGGCGGCATCTGTGTTCGATACTGACTTTGAGTCAATCAAGGCTGGTGGAATACATGGTGATAAGAAAAGTGACGGTAGGCGAATTTCGACCGAAACAATTTATCAATGTTATGCACCTGAATCTCCGCGGACCTTTGCTGAAAATGCGAAAGCAAAAATACTAGACAGTTTCCCAGATGTGATTTCCTATTGGCCAAATCTGAAAGAGTGGGTCTTTGTTCACAACAATGTGGCAGGTTTGCCAACTAGTGCTAGTGATGCATTGGAGGAGCTTAGGAAGCAATATCCAAGCATCAGGATTTTTGCCCCATCGCCCCGCAGGTTCTTGAAAGACAATTTTCACGACAAATTGACGCTCCAGCAGCTGATCGACATATATCCATCAGCAAGCATGAATTTCATGAATGTAACGATGGCAGATATTCGTCCCTTGCTTAGGCGAGTGATGAACCATAGAAGCACGGTTTCTGTTAATGCACTTGATTTCGGTGACTTGCCAGATGAAGCAAAAATAGACTTCAATTCACTTAGCCCTGACGCCAAGTTTAATCTGCAGCGCGCCCGTCCTCACGTTGATGTTGTCGAGCGATATTTGACAGGGATGAATAACCCTCAAAATGCATCCAAGATCCAGGCCCAAATGAGGTCTAAGTACGAGGAAGCTAAGGATATGGAGTATAACTCGGATGAGATATTGGGTGAGTTAATTCAATTTGTTGGTGGAAGTACAGTTCCGGCAGAGAATGCTGCTGCCTATGTAATAGTTACATATTTTTTCGATGCATGCGACATTTTTGAAAATGTCCCGGATGACGCGCTATGTTGATGCCGACCAAACATGTAAAGACGGAAAACGCAATTATTGGTATCGGTGCTGACGTTTTAGCCCTGCTGGATCATGATAAAACAGTCTCGCGATTGTTCCATGACCTGCAACAGATTCGAACAGAGAAACAACTTTCTACCATTCACTTTGACTGGTTCTTGTTAGTTGTTGATTTTCTATTTTCTGTTGGGGCTGTTCGGTTCGAGCAGGGTGTTTTAAAGAAAATGAACCAATGATTATAAAGCTATCCAGTTCACTTTCTACATTTAAGACGCTGGAATTTAATCCGGGGCTTAACATTCTGCTGGCTGAGAGGCATGAAAGCTCTGGAGTGCGTGGTACGCGAAATGGGACCGGGAAGACGAGTTTCATTGAGCTACTGCATTTTCTGGTAGCAGAAAAGCGGAACAAGGAAGACGATTTTCACAACCCTTCACTGATCAACAATAAGTTTGAAGTGATTTTTGATAACAGTGGCTCACAACTAACTATTGAGAAAACAGCGGGAGAGGCTAGTGATCACCTGCTGGTCAATGGGAGAGAGGTCGCCGCGATAGATTTGCGATCTGAGCTTTCTCAAACTTGGTTTGGTTTAAATTCAGAAATCACGTCACAAAAATATAGTCCGAAGTTTGGTGCGCTTCTTTCCTATTTTATTCGCAAGGAGAGAAACGGTGGGTTTGCCGATCCTGTTTTGAATAGCACCTCCCAAAAACCTTGGGATAGTCAAGTGTGTCTATCGTACTTGTTGGGTTTTGATTGGCATTTACCGCAGAAACTCCAACTAAAAAAAGATGAAAAGAAAAACGCGGATGCCCTCAGCAGTATGATCAAAAGCGGTTACCTCACAGATGGGGAACTGGACCTTAAGAAAATGCAGGCCCGCGCAGACCTGCTAGATTCTGAGATTCAAGTAAAACGCAGAGAAGTTACATCAGCTACGGTGATTGACGGATACCGTAGTCACGAGATCTCGGCGAACGAACTGACAGCCAAAATTCGTGATATGAACGAAGCCAATCTTGAAGATATGGATTTGTGTGAAGACATTGAGCTTGCGTTGGTAGAAGTAGAAGATTCAGATATCAGTGATGTGCGTTCTCTTTACGAACAGGTTGGCATTTTCTTTCCCAATCAGGTTCAAAAGCGGTTTGAGCAAGTCGAACAGTTTCATCGGCAGGTTTCAAAGAACCGGCAAACCCATTTGAAGAAGGAATTGGAAAATGCTCGGAACCGTATTGAACTCCGCAGGTCTGAAATTGCTCGTTTGCAACTTTCCCTTTCAGAAAAACTAGCGCTTTTGCGTTCTGGCGTGGCGATTGAGAGATTAAGTCTTCTGCAATCGGAACTTAATTTTCTCGAGGTTGAGCATGCTGATTTACAACAACAAATCCCAAAATTTCAGAATGTTGCTAAAGACCAGAAGCGTTTGAAGCGCGAAATTGACGATCTTGTTGACTTAATAGAGCAAGATGTAATGGAGCGCTCCGCACCTCGTAAGGCGGCAGTACAGATTTTTGCAGAGACATCCCAAGCCCTTTATGATGACGCAGGGCAGCTTATCATTGGACGATCAAGAGGTATTGCCGGTCTTTCAATAGAAACAGACATTGCAGGCAAAAAGAGTGGCGGCAAGAACCACATGCAAGTGTTTTGCTTTGACTGGTTGTTGGTCGAGATGGCTAAAAAGAATGATCGCTTCCCAGGCTTCTTGGTTCACGACAGTCATATCTTCGATGGTGTGGATGCTCGTCAAATTGCATTGGCATTGCGATTGGCGCATCAAAAATGTGAAGAGCTTGGCGTGCAGTATATAGTGGCTATGAACTCGGATGACTTGCAGAAGGTTGAAGCTGAACTTGATGCAGACTTTTCAGATGATTTCGATTTAGACGATTTTATTCTGAAGACCCGGTTATCTGATCAACCGGGTGGCGGATTGTTTGGGGTGCAATTTTGAATGGCCGCGCAGCACTGACCGCCTGCGAATAGCTTGGTTGTTGCCCGACACGGGGCGTAATCAGGATGACAAAAAGCCGCCCCGAAAATTCCGGGCGGCCTTTTGTTTGCGTGTTGTGTCGTCAGCCGAGGAAATACCGCCCCGCCGCGACAAGAACCATGCCCGCGACCATCGCGGCAAACAGGTTGCGCACGACAATCATCGTAATCACGGTGGCGGCGGCACCAGCGATGCCGATGGGCCCGGCGGACAGGGCGCTTGGCACCCAGACGGAAATCAGGACCGCACCCGGAAGGCGTTCAAGCACATGCGCCCAGCGGCCGTGTTGCGGCAGGCGGTCGGCCATCAGAAGGCCGCCAAGGCGCATGCCATAGGTTACTGCCGCCATGCCAAGAATGGTCAGGACCGAGGCGGTGCTGAAGGTGGTCAGATCAGCGAAACTCATCATTTGCCAGCCTCCGTCGAATAGGTGCCTTCGGGGGCGCTATAAGCATCTGCTGCTATTTCAGTTTCGGGTGCGGTGTCGTCCATGTCCTCGCGCCATGTCAGGGCGGCCACAATCACCCCGGCCCCGGCTCCGGCAAGGATCGACCATGTGCCGGGCAAGGTGTAATGTCCGATCAATGATCCGATGGCGGCGGCCAGCCACGGCAGAAGATCAACCCGGCCCTTCCACATGCCAACCGTGAGTGCGGCAAAGACCGCGGTAAAGGCGAAATCAAGCGCATAGACATTCGGGTCGGGTATGCCCCCGCCCAGCAGATATCCGATGGTGTTGCCCGCCGCCCAGACAACGCCAAGAAAAATTCCGCCGCCCAGCAGGAAGCCCGGATTGGCAAGGTTTTCCTGGGTCATGGTCACCGCCCAGTTTTCATCAGCCACCATATGCATGCCGCAGATTTTGACCCAGAGCGGACGGCCACGAAACACCGGGCGCAGCGACGCCCCGATCAGGACATAGCGCAGATTGATCACCGCGGTTGCGACAATGATCGTCATACTGGGGATGGTTTCGCGCCACAGATCGACCGAAACGAATTGCGCCGATCCGGCAAAGACCGTGAGGCTCATGAACAGAAGTTCACCCAGCGACAGACCGCGCTGGGTGGCAAGCACGCCAAGCACCGCACCAAAGATCATGGTGCTGGGCAGCAGGGGCAGACAGGCGATGGCACCGCGTCTTACGGTGTCGGCATCAAAATGCCGGGTCGGGGCGGATTGGGGACGAGACATCTTGTGCGTTTCCGGTTCAGCCGTTTGATTTTTGTATTTTTACTGGTGGTGAGCGAGGAGCCTGCCCTGAACCTAGGGCGGTTCCAAACAGGAATATTGGACGATATTGCTGTTTCGCAATCTTGGCCGAGGCGATGCGGCACAAAACGCTTTAGCGGGATTTTTTGGCTGTGGGGGGAAGTCCCGCGATGAAGGCACCGGGGCTGACACCCCACATGGTTTTGAAATGACGGTTGAGGTGGCTTTGATCGGCATAGCCGGTGGCCGCCGCGACATCGGCGATGCCAAAGCCGTCAAACAGCATGCGTTTTGCGCGGCGCAGACGCATGTGATTGAAATAGGTGTGCGGTGGCAAGCCGGTGGCATGGCGGAAGACGCGTAGCAGGTGAAAGCGGCTGAGCCCGGTCAGGCTTGCCAGTTCATCAAGCGATATGTTGGCATCAAGATGGTCGGCCATATAGTCGATGACCGCACGCACACGTTTGTCTTCGGAGCCCGGTTGATAGGAAAAGGGCGGCGCATCGGCATGGCGAAGGGCGAGGCGGGCGGCACTGTATAGAAGCTGGCTGTCGCGTTCGAGCAGGGTTGTTGTCTGATCAAGGTCGGGGCGGAACATGCGGTGCAGGGATTGCAGTTGCAGATGCAGTTCCGGGTCATCGACCACATGATTGCCAAAAAACGGCAGGCCGGTGCTGTTGGGGGAGAGTTCGGCCACCAGATCGCCAAAGATTTCAGGCGCGATAAACATGATCTGATACTGGTAACCGTCATCGGATGCCGGGCCGCCGTCATGGACCTGCATCGGGTTCATCATCAGCAACTGACCCCGCCGGGCGACATAGTTGGTGCCGCCGGTCATGAATTGTTCGGCCCCGTTCAGGATGGTGCCGAACGCATAATAATCATGACTGTGTTTGGGAAAGGAAAACCGTTTGTAATCGGCTTCGAACAAATCAATGCCGTCTGCCGCCCGCCAGTGACGGGCGACTTCGCGGGAGGGGTTTGATTTCCGTGCGCCGCGCGACGGATCATGTCGAAGTGAATGCGCCATGGCGCAAGTATAAACATCCGATGGCCTTTCGGCTTGGACAATATTGTCACCGATACATTTGCCGGTTTTGCCGGTTTGATCGACCGGAAGCGAATCGGTAAACAGAGTGTAAATTTTGCCCGAAAGGGCCGCGGACATACGGATATGGTGCGCCTGAACGATGGTATAGAGTGCTTTCGTGTCGGGGATTTTGCGGTGCGGCAAATGTTCGAATGAACATTCAAAAGTCCCCATCTGTCCGTGTTGGCATAGACAAATGCGGATTTCATCTAACTGTTACAAAAACGACGGGAAACTCGGGTTAGAGACACGGGAAATATGTCCCCCATTCCGGATCATTGGAGATCCCATGTTTCTTGACCGTATTCGTATCGGTTACCGCATTTTTGCGGGGTTTCTTGCGCTTGTCATCATGCTGATCGGGTTAAGCGCCCTTTCATCATGGTATCTGCTGGGTTTTGGTGGTCATGCGGACCGTATTGCCAAAAGCACCCAGCTTGTCGGGCTTGCAAACGAATATGCGTTGAAGCTTGAACGGTTGTCGAACCAGGTTCTGCTGTTTGCCCAGACGGTTGATCCGCTGGACCGCGAAGGTATTGCGACAATTCGTGAAAGTGCAGAAGCCAGCGGTGCCGCGCTGATTGGTCAGCTTCGCGCCGAGGGCGATACCGAAAAAGCCGACGCGCTTGAAAGTCTGAATGCGGAATATATCGCAACCCTGGAGCCGCTTGTCCTGCGTGCCGAGAATTTGACGGCAGCGTCCGATACCATGCTGCTTGGTGCGCATCAGCTTGGCAAGTCGGCAGGCGAGCTGGTGGATTTCATCAGCAAACGTGATCCGGCACTGGCGGAAAAATATGCCGATAAACTTGGTGCCGCCAACCTGAGCGCAATTGTGAACAATCTGCAATATGCGATCCTGCGGACACCTGAATCGCTTGATACGGCGCGTACGCAAACCTCGGCGTTGACCGATCTTCAGGAAGAAATCAAAGGCTCGGTCGATGGGTTGAAACGCGCGGATAAAAAGCTGTTTTCCTATGCGATCCGCGATAATGACCTTTTAAAGCAGGGGGCGAACCAGCTTGAAGGGTCGATCGCGGGGTTCCGTCAGTCGATGGATGACTTCAAATCCGCCGTTCGCGAAGTTCAGGCAATTACCCAGAATATCCGCGAGGAAGCGGTTGCCGGTCAGAACATGCTGGTCGAGGCGGCGCATAGCGAGTCCGAAAGCAAGGCGATCACCAATATGGTGGTGGCCGGGATCGGGGCGCTGATTGCCTTTGGTCTGGCGATTGGCATCGCACTTAGCATTCTGCGTCCATTGGGACGTGTGAATGGCGATATGACGCGGTTGAGCGAAAACAACACCGATATCGACCTGATTGATTTCAATCGTGGTGATGAATTTGGCGCGATGTCACGCACGGTGGCGATTTTCCGCGAAAATGCCCTTAAGATCGAACAGATGGCCGAGGAACGCATCGCCCTTCAGCGCGAGGAAGAGGAAAAACGCCGGGCGTCGCTGGGTGCAATGGCCGAAACCATCGAAGGCGAAACCGCCGGGCTTGTACAATCCGTCACCCATCAGGTCACAAGGATGCGGGACGCGGTTGGCGAAGTGGCCGCCGCCGCAGAACGTGTGACAGGCCAGACCGAAATGGCAACCAGTGCGGCCACGCAAAGCCAGTCGCACGCCCATTCGATCAGCGAGGCGGCGACGCGGTTGTCCGATGCCATCGGATCGATTGCCAACCGGGTGGACCGGCAGCGCGCCATTGCGCAGAATGCGGTTAGTTCGACCAAGCAATCCGCCGAGGCGGTCGATGACCTTCGCGAAGTGGCAACCAGTATCGAGCAGATTGTCGATCTGATCCGCGGGATTGCCGGGCAGACCAACCTTCTGGCGCTGAACGCGACCATCGAGGCCGCACGCGCGGGCGAAGCGGGCAAAGGATTTGCCGTGGTGGCCGCCGAGGTCAAGAACCTTGCAGGCCAGACGGCACAGGCAACCGAACAGATCACCGCCCATGTCAGTGCGATGGGTAATGTGACGGATCGTTGTGTGCGGTCGATGGAAGAGGTCGGTGTGACCGTGCGCGACATGATGTCGATTTCCGAAGAAGTGGCAGGTGACGTCGAACATCAGCGCCGCGAGACAGAGGAAATCAGCCTTGCGATTGCATCAGCGAGCGATGCGGCCCTTCATGTCAGCAACGCCATCCAGGAGGTATCGCGCGATATCGAGGTCACGCGGAAACTGAGCGTTGATCTGACCCGTCGCGCCGATGAGGTTGACCGTAATGTGACGGAACTTTCGGGGTCGCTTGACCGGGCGGTGGAATCGGCTGCCAGCGACGAAAGCCGCGATGATGGCAGCGATGCGAATGATGCCGACATCGTCGAAAAGGACGCGCAATCCAATCTTGTTGATTTTCCGGCGCAGTATATGCGCGGGGCGGCCTGAACCAGACGGTTTTCGCCGTTTTTGACAACGGATTTCATGGTTGATGAGCCAAAAGCCTGTGCAGATCGTGCATGGGCTTTTGTGCTTTTGGGACGGCGGGAGTGATCCGGATCGGTTGAAGGAGCCTATTACCTGATGAGTACAAGTTGCGACATTTCTGATACAATTTTACGGTCGCTGCCCTTGGGGAACTAAAGTAAGTTCTATAGTCTTGAATTCAAGACATATTCAGCGATGTCTTTGTATCTTTCCAGAACACACAAGAACGGGCATTTGATGTCACGCACAGGTAGGCTAGCCGTATTTCTGTTGATTATTGCCGCAGTCGGGGGCGGCTGGTTTGCCTATGACAAAGGGATGCTGCCCTTTGTTGCATCAAAAAGCCAAACCGAAGGCGATGCTGCAAAGCGCACCGGCAACCCGGCGCTGCCGGTGATTGCCGAATATGCCAGCATCATGGAAGAAAAGACGGTTGTTGAAGCCGTTGGAACCGGCCGGTCAACATTGGGTGTTTCGATTTATCCGGCGGTTTCGGGCGAAGTCAGTGATGTTCTGTTTCATGCCGGTGAAAATGTATCGCGCGGGCAGGTTTTGCTGATCCTTGATTCGGATCGCGAACGGCTGGCGCGGGATCTGGCGTCCGTGCAGGTCAAGGATGCCAAGCAGCTTCTGGATCGTTACGAGCAGGCAAGGCCGCTTGGCGCGGTATCGGCAAGCGAGGTTGATGCGGCACGCACCGCCCTTGCCGAGGCGCGCATCCGTCTGGAACAGGCGGAAGTGGACCTGGCCGACCGGACCATTCTGGCACCGTTCAACGGCACGGTTGGTATTCCGCAGGTGGAGCCGGGCGACCGTGTGGACAGTTCCACATTGATCGCGACACTGGATAACGTTGAAAGTGTTCTGGTGGATTTCGAGGTTCCCGAAACCCGGTTTGAAAATGTGAAGATCGGCCAGTCGCTTCGGGTTGAGACATGGAGCCTTCCGGGGGAGTGGTTTGAAGGCACGGTCGATTCCATCGCCAGCCGTATTGATGCGGAAAGCCGCACCTTCAAGGTGCGTGCGCGCATTCCGAACCCGACCGGGCGGCTTTTGTCGGGCATGTCCTTTGCGGTTTATGTCGATATCGAAGGTAAAACCTATCCGTCGGTGCCGGAAATTTCCGTCCTGTGGGGCGATGGTGGCACCTATATCTGGCGGATCAAGGATGACAAGGTCGAACGTGTTCCGGTCCGCGTCGTAAAGCGGACACAGGGGCGTATCCTGCTTGAGGGGTCGATTGCCAAGGGTGATCTGATTGTGGTCGAAGGCGTGCTTCGCCTGCGGCCCGGCAGGGATGTGGCGGCAACCATCCGTGGTGGCGATGAAACCGGCGTTGCGCAGCGCAACGGCACCGGCGAAGGGTCGTAACATGCAGGACGGAAATCAGAACGAAAACCAGAATGATCTGGCGTCACTCAGCATCCGTCGCCCTGTTCTTATTTCCGTGGTGTCGCTTCTGATCATTCTGGCGGGCCTTGCGGCGATGCTCGGCGTTGAAATTCGTGAACTGCCCAACGTCGATCAGCCGACCGTGACAGTTTATGCGACCTATGACGGGGCTTCGCCGGAAACGGTTGATGCCGAGGTGACCAGCATCCTAGAAGGGGCGGCATCGCGGGTCAGCGGTGTCAAACGCATCAGTTCCAACAGCGAAGAAGCCACGTCGCGGGTTCGGGTTGAATTTTACCCCGACATTGAAATCAATGACGCCGCCAATGACATCCGCGAGGCGGTCAGCCGCGCGTCAAGAAGCCTTCCGGACGAGGTCGAGGATGTCCGCGTGGTCAAGGCCGATGCCGATGCCAGCGCGATCATGCGCCTTGCCGTGGTCAGCAACCGCCTGACCGAGGAAGAGCTTGCCAATATCGTGGATGACCAGATCAGCCCGGCGCTGCTTTCGGTGCCCGGTGTGGCCGAAATCACCGTCAATGGCGAACGCGAGAAGGTTTTGCATGTCCGTGTCGATCCGCTGCGACTGGCCAGTTACGGTTTTTCGGTTCAGGACGTTGCGGATGTCCTGAAAACCGCCAAGTTCGACATTCCCGCCGGCAGTTTTGATTCCAGTGATCAGAAGCTTTTTGTCCGTGCCGATGCGTCGGTCTGGGAGGTCGAAGACGTCAAACAGATGTTTATCCGCAATCAGGTCCGGCTGGGCGATGTGGCGGATGTCTATTACGGGCCCGATGATGCAACCTCCTATGTGCGTCTGGACGGCCGGACCGTGATCGGGCTTGGCGTCGTGCGCCAGGCGCAATCGAACACGATTGCGATATCGGACGGCATTCGCGAGGTGGCCGAACGCCTGAACAATCAGTACGACGATATCAATGTTTTCGTGAATTCCGACGATGCGGTGTTTATCGAAGGCGCGCTTTGGGAAGTTCTGAACAGTCTGGCGTTGGCGATTATCATCGTGATCGGCGTGCTTTATCTGTTCCTGCGGTCCTTTACCGCAACACTGATCCCGACGGTGACCATTCCGATTGCGCTGGTCGGGACGGTGGCCGCGATCTGGATGATGGGCTTTTCGATCAATATCCTGACATTGCTGGCGCTTGTTCTGGCAACGGGGATGATTGTCGATGATGCGATTGTGGTTCTGGAAAATATCCAGCGCCGCCGTCATCAGGGATTGGGATCGATGGCGGCCGCGGTTCTGGGCACGCGGCAGGTGTTTTTTGCGGTGATTGCCACCACCCTGACGCTGGTATCGGTGTTCGTGCCGATTTCGTTTTTGCCGAGCACGGCGGGGCGGCTTTTCAGGGAATTCGGGTTCGTACTGGCGTTTTCGGTGGCGGTGTCGTCGTTCGTGGCACTTTCGCTGTGTCCGATGCTGGCGTCGCGCTTAAAGCATATTGACCCGCATGACGGGGACAAGGATGCCAAGCCGAATTTTCTGGAACGGGTCGGGTTTTACTGTTCGGGGATTTACAAAAACATTCTTGAATGGGTTTTGCGGTTCCCGCTGATTACCCTGATCGTGTCGATCTTTGCCGGTGTGCTGGCCTTTGGGGTTTATAACAGCGTCACGCAGGAACTTCTGCCCGACGAGGATCGCGGCCGTATTCTGGTGTCGCTGCGCGGGCCGGACGGGGTTGGCATTGATTACATGGACCGGCAGGTCGAAACGGTTGAAAACATCCTGCGTCCGATTGTCGAGGCCGGCGATGCCTATAACATCTATACGATTGTCGGTCTTTGGGACCCGAACCGTGCGCTGGTGATTGCGCCCCTGGTGCCGTGGGATGAACGCAGCCGCAGCCAGCAGGAAATCACCGGTTCGATCCGTGGGGCGCTTGATGCACTGCCCGGTGTGCAGGCCTTTGTCTATCAGCCCAACAGCCTTGGGCTTCGCGGCGGGACCGGCGAAGGATTTGAATTTGCCCTGACCGGGACGAATTACCGCACATTGGCGGCGAATGCGCGCACCATGCAGCAGGAGCTTGAGGCGAATTATCCGCAGTTTGTCGGGCTTCGGGTTTCCTATCAGACGACACAGCCGCAATTGCTGGTCAATATTGACCGGCAGCGGGCATCCGACCTTGGCATTCCGATCGAAAGCCTTGATACGACGCTGCGTGCGATGATCGAGGGATATGAAGTTACCGAGATTACGGTCGATGATGAAAACATCCCGGTCAAACTGCGCAGCAGTGCGGGCAGCATCAATGATCCGTCGGATCTGGAGAATCTGTTTGTCAGCAACCGGGATGGTCGTATTTTACCGCTATCTTCGGTGATCAATCTGAGCGAAGAGGCGGTGGCATCGGAACTGGATCGCGAGGGACAGCAGCGCGCAGTCAAAATTTCGGGCAACCTTGCGCCGGGATATACGTTGCAGCAGGCAGTGGTCGATATTGATCAGGTCGGTGACAAGGTCCTGCCGCCCGGGGTGAATGTTCTGTTCCTGGGCGATGCGGCGACACTGGGCGAAACATCGCATGATGTGCAGATCACCTTCCTGATTGCGGTTCTTGTGGTGTTGCTGGTTCTGGCGGCACAGTTTGAAAGCTTCATGTCTGCCCTTGTGGTGGTTCTGACCGTTCCGTTCGGTCTGGCGGCGGCGATTTATGCGCTGGGCATCAGTGGCACATCGATCAATATCTATAGTCAGATCGGGTTGGTGATGCTGGTCGGGCTTATGGCCAAGAACGGTATTCTTGTTGTAGAATTTGCCGACCAGTTGCGCGATGCCGGGAAATCCGTGCGCGAAGCGGTGCATGATGCGGCGATGATCCGCCTGCGCCCGATCATGATGACAATGATTTCAACCGTGCTGGGTGGTTTGCCGCTTGTGCTCGGCACCGGGGCCGGGGCGGAGGCGCGTGCCGCGATTGGCTGGGTGGTGTTTGGCGGGCTTGGTTTTGCGACGGTCTTTACCCTGTTCTTAACACCGGTTTTATACCTTTTGCTGGCGCCGCTGGTGTCAGCCCGTGCCGATGGCGGCAAGAAACTGCAAAGCCAGTTGCGGGCTGCGGAAAGCATCCCGGACAAGGGCGAGGTCGAAGGAAGTGCCAGCTAGAATGTCTGTAAAACGTCTTTCAATCTGTTGTGCCCTGCCGCTTATGATCGGACTTTCGGCCTGTCAGACGGTCGGCCCGGATTATGTTGCGCCGAAATTTGATCTTGTCGGGGCCTATACCCCGGCAGTACCGGTGATCGCCGCCAATCAGGCCGATCATGGCCGTTGGTGGGAAAGTACGCGTGATCCGGTTCTTTCTGAGCTGATTGCGCTTGGACTTGCCAATAACCTTGATTTGCGAATCGCTGCCAGCCGGATCGAAGAAGCCCGGGCGGTGGCGCGTGGTGTTTCGGGGGCAAATGGCATCGAGGTCGGTGCCAGTGTTAACGGCGATGCCGAACGCGGCACATCGTCGCGCGAACGCGGCAGCCAGACCACCGATATCGGATACCGGGCCGGGATTGATTTTTCATGGACGGCGGATGTCTGGGGCGGGCAGCAGCGCGAGGACGAAGTCGCGTTGGCGGATTATCTGGAACAGGTTTATCTGCGCGAAGACGTTTACCTGACGGTGATTGCCGATATCGTACGCAACTATATCGAGCTGCGCGGCACGCAGAAACGCCAGGAATTGCTGCGCAGTTCGCTTGATCTGCAACGTCAGACCAGCAACATCGTTGAGGTCCGGATGCAGACGGGGCTGGCGTCCGAACTTGATCTTTCGCGCGCGCGCGCCGAGGTTTCCGATATCGAGGCGACATTGCCGACATTGCAGACCGATATTGATCGGTCTATCAATGCGATTGGAATCCTTCTGGGGGCGCAGCCGGGAAGCTATCGCGACCGTCTGGTCGATGTGCAGCCCCTGCCGGAATTTGACAGTGCGCCGCCGATTGGCATTCCAGCCGACCTTTTGCGCCGTCGCCCCGATGTCCGCGCGGCAGAACTTTCATTGATTTCCGCGACCGCCGAAATCGGGGTTCAGACCGCCGATCTTTATCCTGAATTGACGCTGGACGGGTCACTTGCCCTTGGGGCGACGGGGTATGGCACCGGGCCGATTGTCCGTACCGCAATGGCCGCCATCGGGGCGCTGATTGATGCGACGCTTTATGATGGCGGTGCCAGACAGGCCGATATCGATGTTGCCGAACAACAGGCGCAGCAGGCATTTTATGGCTATCAGCAGACGCTTCTGGTCGCCATTCAGGATGTTGAAAGTGCGATTTACGGCTATGTCGGGGCGGTCCAGCAGCGCGATTCCCTGATTTCATCGGTGCAGTATCACCGTCAGGCGTTCGAGCAGTCGCGGGTGCGGTATGTTCAGGGGCTTTCAAACTTCCTTGATGTTCTTGATTCTCAGCGCACCCTGACGCAGTCGCAGCAGGACCTGGCGGATGCGGAAACCGATCTGGAACTGGAAACCATCAATCTTTATGCCGCGGTCGGACTTAGCGTTGATGATGTCGAACGTTATGCCGACAAGGCCGGGATTGACATGAATAATGGCTAGCGCCGCCAAACATCTGTAATAACGCTGATTTCCATAAGCTGTTGCTTGTTTTCGCCGCCAGTTCGGCCTAGGTCTTGGGTATCGTGAACCGGGGAAGAAAATGACGGGCGATCTGTTTGCCAATGAGCCACCACACAATCTGCTGCCCTTTGATGGGGAGGCATTGCTGCTGCGTGAGGTTATGGCCGCAGGCGACGCGGATCGAACGTTTGAGCGGCTTTTAAGCGGCATTGTCTGGCAGCAGGAAGTTGCCAGGCTGATGGGGCGCGAAATTGCCGTGCCGCGATTGACGGCGTGGTATGGCGATGTGGCCTATCGTTATAGCGGTGTCTATCACCCGGCATCACCATTTCCGAAAATTGTCGTGCCACTTCGTGAACTGGTCGAAGAAAAATCCGATGCGTCGTTCAACACGGTTCTGCTGAACCAGTATCGCGACGGGCGCGACAGCGTTGCATGGCATGCCGATGACGAGGATGTGCTGGGCGAAAATCCGGTTATTGCCAGCCTGTCATTTGGTGAGGAACGCCGGTTCCATTTCCGGCACAAGAAAACCGGGGATCGGGTCAGTGTCGATCTGCCGCATAATTCGCTGCTGATCATGCGGGGCGCGACACAGCATCACTGGTTACATCAGATTCCCAAAACCGCGCGCCAGATCGGGCCCCGGATCAACCTGACATTCCGTCATACCGCACCGGAAAACAAGGTGCGCGGTCGATGAGTTCGGGGGGCTCCGAAAAAAGCCGCCCCGGTCAGGGCGGCTTGAAGTCAGCAATTCGAGATTGCCGGGAAAACCGTCAACACCGGGGTGCAAACGGACAAACATATCGGTGGTTGCGCAATCGGCGCGCGCAATAATGAATCGATTCAATGAATGCAGTGTGGCGGTCCGAAAGGGGTTCTGTCAATATCGGGATGAAACGATTCAAAAAAATGTCACGTGATTGCCGGTTAATCCGTAAGCCGGGTGAATGAAGGGGGGACATCGCAAGCATGGCAGAACGGGTACGTCTTCTGGATGTGGCCAAGGCGGCCGGGGTATCGCAAGGCACGGCATCGAATGCCTTTGGCAAGCCCGATCTGGTCCGCAAGGAAGTCCGGGAACGCATTCTGGAAGTTGCCAAAGAGCTTGGCTATCGCGGGCCGCATGTGATGGCGCGGATGCTCCGCACCGGCAAGGCCGGGGCGCTTGGCGTGGTGTTTCCCGATAACCTTGAATATGCGTTCAGTGATCCGGTGGCGATTGAGCTTCTGCGCGGTGTCGGGCGGGAATGTGCCCGTCAGGCGGTCAATATGATGATCATTTCCGCAGAAAACCCCGAACAGGCGATTACCGCGATCAACAATGCCGCGGTTGATGCCTTTCTGGTGCATTGCTATTCCGATGACAATGACATCATTTCCGCCATTCAGCGCCGCAACCAGCCGCTGGTCTGCATCGATACCGATATTGCCGGGGCGGCGGGCACCGTGGTGCTTGATGATTTTGCCGGTGCGGAAATGGCGGCCCAGCATTTGATTGATTGTGGTGCGCGCAAATTCGCCATCCTGTCCCTGCAGGCCAACAAGGCGGAAAATTTCGGCCCGATGAATGCCAAGCGCCGCGGGGCGGTCAGCCATCGTGTGGTGCGCGAACGGCTTGGTGGATATCACGCCAGTCTTAAAAAGGCGGGGATCGCGATCGAGGATGTCGTCCATATCGAATGCGAAAACATGTCATCGCACAGTGCCGAAATGGTCGAAACCATGTTACGCGACCACCCGGAAATTGACGGGATTCTGGCGATGTCCGATGTGATTGCCATCGGGGCACTTGATGGTGCACGCGCAAGCGGGCGCAAAATCCCCGATGATCTTAAGGTGATTGGCTTTGACGGAATCGCGGAGGGCGAACGCACCGACCCGCCATTATCGAGCATCCGTCAGGATTCAGTTGAAAAGGGACGTCTGGCCGCCGAAATGGCACTTGGCGAAACGCAGGGCGACAACAACCGCGTGCTTGAAACCAGTCTGCTTGTCAGGGGATCGACGCGTTAAGCCGAAAGTGCCGGGTAGCAGTGGCAATCGGTGGTGTGGTCCATCACAAGGCCGGTGGCCTGCATGAAGGAATAGATGATTGTCGTGCCGACAAACTTCATGCCGCGTTTTTTGAGGTCCTTGGACAGGGCATCGCTGAGCGCGGTGGATACGGGCACGTCGGACATGGCTTTCCAGTGGTTGATGATGGGTTTGCCGCCGATGAAATCCCAGATATAGGCATCAAAACTGCCAAATTCCTTCTGGATTTCGATGAAGGCCTTGGCGTTCAGGATGCTTGCCGCGACCTTGGCCCGGTTGCGGATGATGCCGGGATCGGCCAGAAGTGTTTGTTGTTTGGCCTCGTCATACTTGGCGATTTTCTGGACATCAAAATTGTCATAGGCCGCGCGATAAGTATCGCGCCGTGCAAGGATCGTCAGCCAGCTTAAACCGGCCTGCGCGCCTTCAAGGATCAGCATTTCGAAAAAATGCCGGTCATCATGAACCGGAACGCCCCATTCCTGATCGTGGTAATCGACGTAAAACGGCTTGTCGAGATGGGTTTCGGCCCATTTGCAACGGGGGAATGTGTTTGCCGACATGGTCGATCCTTCTTTGTCATTTGATGGCGGGGCATTGTTGGATGGGATCGGTGGGCCTTGCAAGCCTGATGACTTTATCCTGACATTTCTCCTGACAGAAACTGTCGGGGCGGGGATGTTCTGTGAACCATTTTGGCGAAAAGGTCGTGCCAAAATCGCGCAATGTCTGGTGAAGCATGTCACATCATGTGGAAAACTTGATGAAAGCATCGGAAAATAGGTGCTCTGTGCTTGCGCCCGGAGCCAAGGCCGACTAGGTTTTGCAGCGTGTTAACACAATTCCGATCAGATCGGCCCGATCTGGACCGACTGCTACAAGGAGCGGCGATGCTGGCGATTTTTTGGCTTATTGACACCGTTATCGGTATCTACATTTTCATGCTGATTGCGTCGGCAATCCTGTCATGGCTTGTGGCGTTTGACGTGATCAATTCCAGCAACCGGTTCGTTTATATGGTTGGCGATTTCCTCTATCGGATTACCGAACCGGCATTGCGACCGATCCGCCGGATCATTCCGAATCTGGGCGGCATTGATATTTCGCCGATCATCCTGATCCTGATCCTGCAGTTTGCCAATATGCTGATCCAGACAGACGTGCGCGCGGCGTTGCTGGGTTACTAAGCCCGCAGATGGGTAAACCGTTCTGCGAGAAGCTTTCGGATGGCACCGGCATCAAGGTGTTTTTGCGACTGACGCCAAAGGCTTCGCGCAATGCGATTGCCGGGGTGGGCGTTGATGGTAACGGGCAGCAGCGGGTCAGGGCGACGGTTACGGCGGTGCCTGAAAATGGCAAGGCGAATACAGCCCTGATAAAGCTTTTGGCAAAAACGGCCAAATGGCCTAAATCGTCAGTCGAAATTGTTGCCGGGCATACGGACCGCAACAAGGTGCTGGAAATTTCAGGCGATCCGGACGCACTGATTGCGCAACTTCATGAATTGACGGGCGGACAAGACATATGAGCGACGCAAAAATCATCGACGGCAAAGCATTCGCAGCCAAATTGCGCGGCGACATCGCAGCAGAAGTGGCCAAGATCAAAGATGCGCACGGCATCACGCCGGGCCTTGCGGTTATTCTGGTCGGTGAAGACCCGGCAAGCCAGGTTTATGTCCGTAACAAGGGCAAGCAGACCCTTGAATGCGGCATGAATTCGTATGAGCACAAGCTTTCGGCTGATACGTCGCAGGAAGAGCTTCTGGCGCTGATTGCGAAGCTGAATGCCGATCCGAATGTGCATGGCATTCTGTGCCAGTTGCCGGTGCCCAAACATATCGACGATCAGGCGATCCTTGCGGCCATCGATCCGGCCAAGGATGTTGACGGCTTCCATGTCGTTAATGCCGGTGCACTGGCAACCGGGGGCGAGGGATTTGCGCCCTGCACGCCTTATGGCTGCCTGATGCTGCTTAAGGACACGCTTGGTGATCTTTCGGGGATGCGCGCGGTGGTTGTTGGCCGGTCCAATATCGTTGGCAAGCCGATGGCGCAGTTGCTTCTGAAAGAAAGCTGCACGGTGACCATCGCGCATTCGCGCACCCGTGACCTGCCCGAAGAAGTCCGCCGTGCCGACATCGTCGTTGCCGCCGTGGGCCGCCCGAACATGATCAAGGGCGACTGGATCGCGCCCGGTGCCACCGTGATTGATGTCGGCATCAACCGCGTCGAAGGGGCCGAGGGCAAGATGAAGCTGGTTGGGGATGTCGAGTTCGAAACCGCATCCAAAGTCGCCGGTGCGATCACCCCGGTGCCGGGCGGTGTTGGCCCGATGACGATTGCCTGCTTGTTGAACAATACTCTGATTTCGGCGTGTCGTGCCAATGGGCTCGCGGTGCCAAATCTTGGCTTTGACAGCTAAGTCGTCATCAAATCGAATTTTAAAAGGGCAGCTTTGGGCTGCCCTTTCTCGTTACAGCGGCCAAACCCACAACAACATCGGCACCCCAACCGCCACCACTATGATTTCAATCGGCAGGCCGAGCCGCCAGTAATCGCCAAAGCGAAAGCCGCCGGGGCCGAGGATCAGGGTGTTGTTCTGGTGACCAATCGGGGTCAGGAAGGCGCAGGATGCGCCGATAGCGACCGCCATCAGGAAGGCGTCGGGATTGGCGCTGAGTTGCGCGGCACTGCCAATTGCAATCGGGCACATGACGGCCGCTGTGGCGGCGTTGTTCATGAAATCCGAGAGCGTCATGGTGATGATCAGGATCAGGCCAAGGGCGATGATGGCATTCCCCTGTGCGACCCAGTTTAGCAGGAAGCGGGCAATCAGATCGGCCGTGCCGGTGGTTTCCATGGCATTTGCCACCGGGATCAGGGCGGCAAGCAGGACAATCACCGGCCAGTCCACCGCGTCATAGACATTGCGCGGTGCGACCACGCGCGTCACCATGGCGATCAGAACCCCGATGGCAAAGGCAACGGCAGCGGGCATGACGCCAAAGGCGGCGGCACCGATGGCCGCGGCCATGATGCCCGTGGCCTTTAGCGCCTGTGCATTGTCGGGGATGCGAAGCGCGCGTTGCGCCAGCGGCACACAGCCAAGGCGCGATGCAAAATCATGAATGGCTTCGGGTGGACCTTGCATCAAAAGCACGTCGCCGGCCTTCATTGACATGGTACGCAACCGCGCCATCGAGCGTTGCCCCTGCCGCGACACCGCCAAAAGGTTTACGCCATACCGGGTGCGCAGATGGATATCGGTGGCGGACCGGCCGATAAAGCCGGAGTTCGGCAAAATCGCCAGTTCCATAAGCGCAATGTCATCGGACTGGATCGCGCCGCGGCGGCCATCATCGGGCTTTTGCGTATCGGTTTCGGGCGTGTCAGCTTTCTTTTCGGCCTTTGCTGATTTGGTGGCAATTGTCTTTGTATTTTTGGCTTCCGGGGCTTCCGGTGCATCCGTATCGCCTTTATCTTCCGGTTGTTCCGCCGCTTTTGCCTGTGCCTCCAGATCGCGTAATTCTTCCTCAAGCTTCAAATCAAGGGCGGACAGGGCAATGGCCAGTGCTTCGGGGTCGGCTTCGATGATCAGGATGTCGTTTTCATAAAGTTCGCGAAACGGATTGGGGGCAGGGATGCGTTTTTCATTGCGGATCAGGCCGATGACCTGCGCGTCGCCCTTTTCAAGTTCGCGGTTTACATCGCGCAGCATCATGCCAATCGCCTTGCTGCCCGCGGCAATGCGTGCCTCGGTCAGGTAGGAACCGGTTTCAAAGCCCTCCGCCCCGGCGCGTTCTCGGGTGGGAACAAGCCAGCGGCCAAACACCATGACGAAAATCAGACCGGCGGCGGCAACAACAATCCCGACCGGGGTATAATCAAACATGGTAAAGCCGCCGTCGCCGGCCTCGGCCCGGAAACCGGCGACAATCAGGTTGGGCGGGGTGCCGATCAGGGTGGTCATGCCGCCCAGGATCGACCCGAAGGCCAGCGGCATCAGGATTTTGCCCGGTGGCAGGTTCTGTTTGGCGGCGATTTGCAGGGCGACAGGCATCAGAAGGGCCAGCGCGCCGACATTGTTCATGAAGGCCGACAGGATGGCCGCCAGCAGGCTGAGTGCGGCCATGGTCACGACCGGACCGGCCGATTGTGGCAATACGGTCCGGGTCAGGGTGTCAACCGCGCCCGATTGCTGAAGTGCCGATGACAGGATCAGGATACAGGCAACCGTGATCACCGCCGGATGACCGAAACCCTGAAAGGCCCCATCAACAGGCACCAGCCCCGCGACCACGCAACATAGCAGGGATGCCATCGCAACCATGTCATGACGCCAGCGGCCCCACAGGAACATGACGACCGTTCCGACAAGAATGGCAAGGATCAGGATTTGTTTGAGTTCCATGGATGCCTGTCTGGTTGCTTCATCGGGTTGAGAACATGGTCAGCACGGACTGACCGGGAGCGAAGAACGATCCGACCCACCGAAATGTTCCTGCAACCTACTGACATAATTGTCAGGAGGGTATGATACCATCACACTGTTTTTCTTTGCGATTTTTCAAAGGCCACCATGATTAACGACAAAGCTGCGATTTCCGTATCCGCCCGGCAGGCGCGCAATCTGGCCCTTGCCGCACAGGGGTTTGATCAGGACGAAAGCCGCCCGGTGACGAAGCGCCGGATCATGAAAGCCATCCGCCAGACCGGCATGTTACAGGTCGACAGTGTCAATGTTCTGACGCGTGCGCATTACATGCCGGTCTTTTCGCGGCTTGGCGTTTATGACCCGGCGGACCTTGATCAACTGAGCTGGGGCAACGCCCGGCAGCGGCGATTGTTTGAATATTGGGGCCACGAGGCATCGATGATTCCGGTCGAGGATTACGGGCTTTATCGATGGCGCATGGCGGATGCCGCCGAGGGCAAGGGCACCTGGGGGCAGATCGCCAAAATGATCCGTGATCATCCTGAATTTGTGCGCAGCATTCTGGACCGGATCGAAAAGGAAGGGGCACTTGCCGCCAGTGATCTGGAACAGGAAGGCGCATCAAGTTCGAAATGGTGGGGATGGTCAAAGACCAAAACCGCGATGGAATTCCTGTTCTGGAGCGGGCAGGTGATGGCGCGCAAACGGCGCACCAGTTTCGAGCGGGTTTATGACCTGCCCGAACGGATCATCGGCCCGGAGGCGCTTGAACCAGCCATGCCGCGTGCCGAGGCCCAGCGTGCCCTGATCCGCAACGGGATAGCCGCGATGGGGATCGCGACCGAGGCCGATCTTCGGAAGTATTTCCGCCTGCCGACCGACGATGCCAAGGCGCGCGTTGCCGAAATGGTCGAGGACGGTACGTTGTTGCAGGCGAATGTCGAGGGTTGGAAACAGCCGGGATATTTGTGTCCGCATGTCAACCCGCGGTGCCGCGCAAAACCGACCGCCTTGATGGTACCGTTCGATCCGATCATGTGGGAACGCGACCGGGTGGAACGGATATTCGGCTTCAATTACCGCATCGAAATCTATGTCCCGGCGGAAAAGCGGCAATATGGCTATTACGTTCTGCCGTTCATGAAGGATGGGGAATTTGTTGCGCGTGTCGATCTGAAAGCGGATCGGCAGGAAGGGGTTCTTCGGGTGCAGAGCGCGCATCTGGAAGACGGGTGCGATGCGGCCACCGTTGCGGACGGTCTGGTGGTGCATCTGTCGCGGCTGGCGCGGTTTCTGGGGCTTCAAGGCGTTGTCGTGATGCCGTGCAATCCGTTTTCGGTGTATCTTGGCCGACAAATTCAAGGCTAAAAAGGTGAACGGGGCGAAGGTCCCACAACCACGCCCCGTTCTACCACAGTCCTGACCTGATCGCAGAAGCTTCAGGACAATGCGATCAACAGTTTTACCTGTGCCTTACCAGCAGGTATAACCCCCATCAGCCAGGACAATGGAGCCGGTCATCAGGCTGGACGCGTCGGATGCCAGGAACAGCACAACCGATCCGATTTCCTCGGTCAGGCCAAGGCGGGCCATCGGGGTGCCGTTGATCCAGGCGTCATACATGTCCGGCTTGGATTTCACGAATTCATTTAGCGGTGTTGCGATATAGGTCGGTGCAACCGCATTGACGCGCACGCCACGCCCGCCCCATTCGGCAGCCAGCGATTTGGTCAGATGATGCACGGCGGCCTTGGATGCGTTGTAATAGGCCTGTTCCTGCGGTTTGTTGACGATGAAGCCCGACATGGAGCCGACATTGACGATCACGCCGTTTTTCTTGGCCAGCATCTGTTTGCCAAATTCGCGGCAGCACCAGAATGTGCCGTTCAGGTTGACGTCAATGACGTTAAGCCAATGTTCATCGGTGACGGTTTCGGCCGGGGTTTCGGAACGTGCGATACCGGCATTGTTGACCAGAATGTCAACGCCGCCTTCACGGCCCATTTTTTCGGCACTGGTGCGGACCTGATCGGTGTTGGTGACATCCATGATGTCGATATCGGCGGTGTAACCCTTTGATTTCAGGTAATCACGGCCTTCTTCGGCGACACCTTCGCTGATGTCACCGATAATGACATGCGCGCCTGCTTCTGCCAGTGCCTCGCAGCATGACAGGCCAATTGCGCGACCGCCCCCGGTGACATAGGCGCGGCGTCCGGTAAGATCGAACTTTTTGAGGTACATTTTGGTCTCACATTCTTGTGGTGGTCAGGCTGGGTCGCATGGCGTATGGGGCAATGCGATCCGGTTTTTTGAAAGTCTCAGGGGTTTCCAAGAGCGATACCGTTCGCATCAAAACGATGGATGCGGTCCTGTTCCGGGGTCAGCCAGATTTTGTCATGTTCGCCCAGCGGGACTTCGCCGGTTGCGCGCACCGTCATCGGGCCAAAGCCGTCGGCATTGACGTGCAGATAGGTTTCGGCACCAAGATGTTCGGCAATCTTGACGGTTGCGGGAAGATCGCCGCTTTCGGTACTGACAGCGACATGTTCGGGGCGAATACCGACTTCGTGGCAGTCATATTTTCGGGCGTAGTCGCCACCGAGGAAGTTCATTTTCGGCGACCCGATAAAGCCCGCGACAAACTTGTTGGCGGGATTGTTATACAGTTCCATCGGTTTGCCGACCTGTTCGACCCGGCCGGCCTGCAACACGACGATCTTGTCGGCCATGGTCATGGCTTCGACCTGATCATGGGTCACATAGATCATCGTGGTTTTCAGTTCCTGATGAAGGCCGGTGATTTCAAGGCGCATATTGACGCGAAGGGCGGCATCAAGGTTTGACAACGGTTCGTCAAACAGGAAGGCCGCCGGGTTACGCACAATCGCACGACCGATTGCGACACGCTGGCGCTGTCCCCCGGAAAGCGCGCCGGGGCGGCGTTCCAGATAATCCGTCAGGTTAAGGATTTTGGCCGCGTTCTGAACTTTTTCTTCAATCACGGCCTTGCTTTCCCCGGCCATTTTCAGGCCAAAGGCGATGTTGTTATAGACCGTCATGTGCGGATAAAGCGCATATGACTGAAACACCATCGAAAGACCGCGTTTTGCTGGTGCCTCGTTGGCGACGTCGGTACCGTTGATCAGGATTTTGCCATCAGTGACGTCTTCAAGACCGGCGATCAGGCGCAGCAAAGTGGATTTGCCACAGCCCGAAGGGCCGACAAAGACAACAAATTCACCATCATTGATATCAAGATCGACACCCGGAATAACATCCAGCGTTCCGAAGGTTTTCTTGACTTTTTCCAGTCGGATAGCACCCATTTCGGTGTTCCTTCTTGTTGAATTTCGATCAGGCGGCGGTTACTTGACCGCGCCAAATGTCAGGCCACGAACAAGCTGTTTCTGCGAGAACCAGCCGATGATAAGGATCGGCGCAACCGCCATCGTCGATGCGGCTGAAAGCTTTGCCCAGAACAGCCCTTCGGGGCTGGAATAGGAGGCGATGAAAGCGGTCAGCGGGGCAGCATCGGCGGTGGTCAGGTTCAGGGTCCAGAAAGCTTCGTTCCAGGCCAGGATGATGTTGAGCAGCATGGTCGATGCGATGCCCGGAACCGCCATTGGCAACAGCACAAAGATGATTTCCTTGGGCAGGGTGGCACCATCCATGCGGGCGGCTTCAAGGATGTCGGCCGGGATTTCCTTGAAATAGGTGTAAAGCATCCAGACCATGATCGGCAGGTTCATCAGGAACAGAACCATGATCAGACCGAACCGGGTATCGAGCAGGCCCCAGTCGCGAAACACCAGATAGATCGGGACCAATACCCCGACTGGCGGCATCATCTTGGTCGACAGCATCCAAAGAAGCGCATCCTTGGTCCGTTTGGTCGGATTGAAGGCCATCGCCCATGCACATGGCACGGCAAAAAGCAGACCCACCAGGGTAGAGCCAACCGACAGGATGACCGAATTCATGGCGAACCGGAAATAATCGGACCGTGCCTGTACCTCGGCGTAGTTTTCGAGAGTCCAGTCAAACGAAATGAAGCTTGGCGGGATCGATACGGCTTCAAGCTCGGTCTTGAAGCTGGTCAGGACCATCCAGAAAATCGGGAAGAAAATCAGAAGCCCGACAATCCACGCAAAGATCGAAAAACCGATATGGCCAAGGGCTGTTTGTTTGTTTTCCATCTCGTGTCCCCTACCTGTCCAGGTTCTTGCCAATGAGGCGGATCAGGAAGATCGCCACGATATTTGCCAGAACGACAGCGACGATTCCGCCCGCCGATGCGCCGCCAACGTCGTATTGCAGCAGGGCCTGCGTATAGACGAGGAAGGCGATATTGGTGGTTGCAAGGCCGGGACCGCCGCCTGTTGTCACGAAAATCTCGGCAAACACGGTCAGCAGGAAGATCGTTTCGATCAGCACGACCACCGTGATCGCACGGCTGAGATGGGGCAGCGTGATATAGAAGAAAATCGAAACCGGGCCGGCACCATCCATCTGGGCGGCTTCCTTCTGATCGCGGTCAAGCGATTGAAGAGCGGTCAGCAGGATCAGCACGGCAAAGGGCAGCCATTGCCACGACACCATGATGATGATGGCCGTTAGCGGGGCTTCGGAAAACCAGTCGATTGACTGGAAACCCAAACCGGTGGCGATCCAGGCAAACATACCCGATACCGGATGCATCAGAAGGTTTTTCCAAACCAGCGCATTCACGGTCGGCATGATGAAGAAGGGGGCAATCACCAGCAGGCGCAGGATGCCACGGCCGAAAATCGGCTGATCCAGCATCAGGCCCAGCAGAACACCGCCGACCACCGTGATCACAAGTACCGATCCGACGAGCAGAAGCGTATTGGCCAGCGACGCAAAGAAGGCCGGGTCGGTCAGGAAGAATTCATAGTTCAGCGTACCAACCCATTCTTCCATACCGGGCGAAAGAAGGTTGTAACGCAGGAACGAAAAATAAATTGTCATGCCCAACGGCACGATCATCCACAAAAACAAGGCGATGATCGACGGTGCAGACATAATGCGCCCGGTCAGGGTAGAGGACCGTGTCGACATGATGTGCTCCCTGTTTGAAGTCCCTGTTGCCTCGATCCGGATGGAAAGAGGGTGGCGGTCAGATGTGCCGCCACCCCAAGTTCATCAGGTCAAGGAGGCACAGGCCAGAATTCATTGCACTAGGTGCGGCATCCTGGCCTGTCATGCATCAGTAGTAACCAGCCTTGCGCATGGTGCGGTCGGTGCTTGACTGTGCGGATGCAAGCGCATCTTCAACAGTCGAGGAACCGGCCAATGCGGCAGAGAACTGCTGGCCTACCGTGGTGCCGATACCCTGGAATTCAGGGATCGCGGCAAACTGAACGCCGACATAGGGCTTCGGCTTCATGGTCGAATTGATCGGATCAGCACTGTCGATGGCGAGAAGGGTTTCGTCAGCGAACGGTGCGGCTTCCAGATATTTCGGGTTTTCGTACAGGGACATACGGGTACCCGGCGGAACGTTGGCCCAGCCTTCTTTGGAGGCTACGAGTTCCAGATAGTCTTTGGAGGTTGCCCAGGCGATGAATTTCTGGGCGGCTTCGACTTTCTGGGAACCGGTCGGAATGCCAAGGTTCCATGCCCAGAGCCAGTTGGCGCCAGTGCAGGTTTCAGCGCACGGGGCTTCGGTGAAGCCGACCTTGTCTGCAACGGTCGATTCCTTGGGGTTGCTGACAAAGGATGCTGCAACGGTTGCATCGATCCACATGCCGCATTTGCCCGAGTTGAACAGCGAAAGGTTTTCGTTAAAGCCGTTCGACGTTGCCCCCGGAGGACCATATTTGCCGAGGATTTCGACATACATGTCGAGGGCGTTTTTCCATTCGGCACTGTCGAAGGTCGGGTTCCAGTTCTCGTCAAACAGGCGCGCGCCATAGGCATTGCCCATGGTGGTGATCAGCGCCATGTTTTCGCCCCAGCCAGCCTTGCCGCGCAGGCAGATGCCATAAACACCGTTATCCGGATCATGGAGCTTTTTGGCAATGTCGAGAGTCTGGTCCCAGGTCAGGCGACCATTGATGGTGATGCCTGCTTTTTCAAACAGATCGGTGCGGTACATCATCATCGAGCTTTCGGCATAGAAAGGTGCCGCATAAAGCTTGCCATCGTTGCTTACGGCGGAACGGATGGCGGGCATGATGTCATCGGTATCGTAATCGGCACCAAGGTTATCGAGCGGTGCCAGCCAGCCCTTTTCCGCCCAGATCGGAACCTCGTAGGTGCCAATCGTCATGATGTCATACTGACCGCCCTTGGTGGCGATGTCGGTGGTGACACGCTGACGCAGGGTGTTTTCTTCGAGCGTAACCCATTCAAGGGAAATGTCGGGGTTTTTGGAGGTGAAGTCATCCGTCAGCTTCTGCATGCGGATCATGTCACCGTTGTTCACGGTAGCAATGGTAAGTTTTGTTTCGGCATTGGCGGAGAATGCGACACCGCCTGCCAACAGCGCGCAAAGCGCTGCTCCCGTTACGCGTTTCATAGTTCCTCCCAAAGGACTGTGTACCCGATGGGCAAATTATCTTGCCCGTTTGATCATTTGTTCAGGTAATGAGCATTCACTCAATTTAAGGATGCCTTGTCAAACGAAATCGTTTTTGCGCTGCAACAAGAAAACCCCGCCAAAAGCTTTGGCGGGGTTGATTTCTGTATTGATTCAAAACGTGTTTTGCGGTGCCTAGCTTTGCAGCAAAGCTTCGGCGGTGGCTTCGTCGGTGATCAGTGTGGTGATCAGTTTGCCGCGCATTGCCCCGCGAATCGCGGCGACCTTTTTGGCCCCCTTGGCGACAGCAATCGTGTTTTGCGCGGGAATATGGATTGGCGCACTGGTGACGCGGTGATTGACATCGTGATCAAGGATCGCGCCGTTTTCATCAAATGACCAGCTGACGACTTCGCCGATACCGCCGTTTTTTTGCAGGGATTGCAATTCATCCCTGCTGATGAAGCCATCGATATAAAGCGGTGCATCGGCGCCAAGATCACCCACCCCGACAAACCGCACATCGGCCTTGGCGGCAAGATGCATGATATTGTCCATCGGCGGCTGTTGCTGCATCTGGGCGCGCACATCGGCACTTTCGACAATTACCGGGATCGGCAATGGATAGTGAGGCGCGCGGGTGCGATCCGCCAGATCGGTGACCGCATCATAGAAACTTGCAGCCCCGTCATGGGCAATGGTCCCGACAAGGGATACGATCTTGTGATGGCGGGCATCGACGCGTTGAACTTCATCGACCATGCCGCGCATCGCACGCCCGGTGCCAATTGCAATGATCTTGGGATCGGGGGATTGCAGAACGCGTTCAAGATAGGTCGCGGCCGTCTGCGCCATGCCAAACATGGCATCGGGGGCAGCGGGATCGGTCGGCACCACTTCGCAGTTGGCTAGGCCAAATTGCTCGCACAGCGATGCAGCCAGTTCCATGCAGCGCGCAATCGGATGATCAAGGCGGACTTTGACCAGACCTTCGCTAATGGCGGCCGATACCAGACGCTGTGCGGTCGGACGCGAAACGCCAAGTTTGGTGGCGATTTCGTCCTGGGTGTTGCCGGCGCAATAATAAAGCCAACCCGCGCGGGCGGCTTCGTCAAGCCTTGCAGCTTCTTTGCGTGTTCGTTTTACCATCCCTGTCCTCGATTTATTTTTCTTTATGGATCGCAGCGCTGATGGCGGGAGCGCCGGTTAATCGATATAAATTCCCTATCGTTTTTTTGCGGTTCTGACCAGCGGGAATGATCCGGGCAAAAAGAAACCCGCCGATCCCGGCGGGTTTCAAAGACGTTTATTAGGCGCGCGATCATTTCTTTGGCAGATATTCCGCGACCAGCATTTCGGCGATCTGAACTGCGTTAAGGGCGGCCCCTTTGCGCAGGTTGTCGCCAACACACCAAAGCGAAAGCCCGTTTTCAACCGTCGGGTCCTTGCGCACGCGCGAGACGAAAACATTGTCTTCGCCCTGGACTTCCTGCGGCGTGACATATCCCTCGTCCTGGCGATAATCCACCACGGAAACGCCGGGGAAAGCTTTCATTGCCTTGCGGGCTTCTTCGACGGTGACCGGCTGTTCGAATTCGATATTGATGGCTTCGGCATGACCGACAAAGACCGGCACCCGCACGCAGGTCGCATGGACCGCGATATCCGGATCAAGGATCTTGCGGGTTTCGGCGGTCATTTTCCACTCTTCGCGGGTAGCACCATCATCCATGAATTCGTCGATATGCGGGATGACGTTAAAGGCGATCTGTTTGGTGAACTGTTCTTTGACCGGCAGATCGTTGACGTAAATGCCCTTGGTCTGATTGAACAGTTCATCCATCGCCAACCGACCGGCACCGGAAACCGACTGATAGGTTGCAACGACAACGCGTTTGATCGGTTGCAGGTCATGCAGGGGTTTAAGCGCCATGACCATCTGAATGGTCGAGCAGTTCGGATTGGCGATGATGTTTTTCTTGGCGTAACCGGCCAGCGCGGCACCATTTACCTCTGGCACGACCAGCGGTACACCGGGCTCCATCCGCCAGTAGCTGGAATTGTCGATGACAACGCAACCCGCAGCAGCAGCCTTGGGTGCCAGCGTTTTAGCCGTTGTGCCACCGGCAGAGAACAGCGCGATATCAACCTTGGAAAAATCGAAGGTTGCGGCATCTACGACCTTGATTTCCTTGTCACCGTAATCCAGTTCGCGGCCAACCGAACGCGAGGAGGCGAGTGCGAAAATTTCATCGGCCGGAAATTGGCGTTCTTCAAGCGTATTGAGCATCTCGCGCCCGACATTTCCGGTCGCGCCGACAACGGCGATTTTATAGCCCATCAGGAGCCTCTTTCAGTCTTTCTGGCATTGCTTATACGCGTTGCCCCTCTTTGGTATGGGGCGTCGTGATTTGCATATGCCTGTGGATAATCGTCTGTACAGTATGGGGCGAGATGTAAGGTTTTATCGAGTACCACGCAAGGAGTTCGTTGGCTTTTACCTCTTGAGATTGCAAAAAATTCTGGCAGAATTACCCACGGGGTTCGAGTACCGAACCCTAAATCAGAATCGTTCGGCCCCGGCTTTGAGTTTTCTGTTTTCAATGTCTGTGGGTAAGTTGCCTGCGACTGTGCTGTTTCCGCATTTCCTTTTTCGAACGATTGACCAGACGATCCTGATTTAGGGTCCGGTGCTTATGTGAAATCCGGAAACGGGTTTTATGTGGGGCGATGGCATTTCCGGCTTAAAAAGGACGGCAGATGACGTACCCGATGACATTGGACTGGACACAGAAAAAGGTTCTCGATTTTTTCCGGGAACATGTCACGCGCGGAACACTGGTATTCCGGGCGGACGATAGACACGAGATTGTTCTGGGGGATGGCAGCGATCCCAGGGCAACAATGACTGTACCGAACTGGACCGACACATTGAAAATGGCGCTAAGTCCTGATCCGGGATTTGGTGAAGCCTATATGCGTGGCGGTTTTGACGTTGTTTCAGGCGAGATGGAAGACCTGATCAGGGTCTTGCGGCTTAACTTCGAAGGCGGCCATTCGGCAAACGGATTTGGCCTGTTTATCGAAAAGCTGCAATCGCTTAAATTCCAGATCGCGCAATTTACCTCGGTCAAGGCCGCGTCCCGGCGCGTGCGCCATCATTATGATATCGGCAATGACCTTTATACCCGTTTCCTTGATCCGGAAATGCAGTATTCCTGCGCCTTCTGGGACGATGGTGCCCAGACGCTGGAAGAGGCGCAGAACCGCAAAATGACTTTGACCACCCAGCGGCTGAAGATTGACCAGCCGGGCCTTCGGGTGGTTGATGTCGGGTGCGGCTGGGGCGGGCTTAGCCGCTTTATCCGGCGGACCACCGGGGCGGAGGTGCACGGGATTACGCTTTCGACCGAGCAATATAACTGGGCGCTGGAACGCAAAGAGGAACTGCCCGACAACTTCCACGAAGGGCTTGGATATCATCTTCTGGATTACCGGTTGTTTGCCGATGCGAATGAAGGGAAATACGACCGGGTTGTCTCGGTTGGCATGTTTGAACATGTCGGGCGGCCACAGTTCAAAACCTATTTCGAGAAGGTCGGCAAATTGCTGAAAGCCGGGGGGCGGGCGGTGATCCATACGATCATCAAGCCGCGCCCGGAATTCACATCGCCGTGGATTGATCGCTATATTTTCCCCGGTGGTTATATTCCGGCGGTGCATGAAGTGATCGAGGCCGCGGAAAACGCCGACCTTAAAGTCGAAGCATCGCATTTCCATGCCGGACTGAACTATGCCCGAACTTTGGTTGCGTGGCGCGACCGGTTCCGCGAGATTGCCGATCAGCTTGATCCGGAAAAATACGACACCGAATTCAAACGGATGTGGGAGTTTTATCTGGCGGGCTGCATCAATGCCTTTGACGAGCGTGAAGGCGGTGGCGGGATGCGGGTCGGGCAGTTTGTTTTCACCAAACCCGGTTATCGTTTTACGTAAAAACGCATCGGTCGGACTGTCGTTTTGCGGCAGTCCGACCCATATAGAATTATTAACGGGCCAAAGAGCCCGGACAGCGTGAACCGTGAAACAACCGGCACGGTGTAGAACGCGACCAACCGGTTGTTCCTTCGGGAGGAAACAACATGCAGAACATGACACACCGGGAAACCCCGGGCGCACGTGCATATTCCACCCAGATCACCCATCGTACCGGCCCCCATATCGGCCGCATTGAGGACTATGTCCGGGCGCTTCAATCCATTGATATGTCAAGTTGCGAACGCGACATGCTGCGCGCCCATGCCAAGGCACCGGGGCGCGAAATTACCGGTAATCAACTGGCAAATACGATTGGTCATTTCGGGTCCCGGATCGGGAACAGGAAATACGGCAAACTGGCGCAAAAAATCGCCCTCGCGGCCGAATTGCCGATGTGCAAATCCGATGTCAGCGATTATCTGGCGGCGGTCTTTACGCTGGCAGATGGTGAACAGCAAAATAGCGAAGACTGGCATTGGGTCATGCATGACGAGGTGGTCGAGGCGCTTAAAAAGGCGCGGATCGTCTAGTTTTTGCGGACGGCCAAAGTTTTGTCCATGTGTGTAACAAGGGGCTAAGCTGTCTCGTCCTGATTGCAAAGGGGGATTTTCCCCGGTTTGCAACAAGGACGAAACATGATGAGCCGTTTTGACTTTCCGAAATCCAGCCCTAAACTTTTCGAAGCCATGCTGGGACTTGCCGGCAAGCTTGACGACAACCCGAGAATCCCGCGTGTTTTGCGCGATCTGGTGGAATGCCGGGTGTCGCAGATCAATGGATGTTCGCATTGCCTGCGGATGCATGCCAAAAGCCATGCCGATCACGGTGGGGATGCCATCAAGGTAACCATGCTGGCGGTCTGGCGCGCGGCCAAGGGATATGACGAGGCCGAACGTGCCGCACTTGATTGGGCCGAATGCCTGACCGAAGCGGTTGATCAGGACCGCATTTCGCAAAGCTATCGCAATCTTGTCGATCATTTCGAAGCAGACGCCATTTCCGAACTGACCTGCATCATTTCAACGATGAATGCATGGAACCGTCTTGGTATTGCGCAGCATGAGCTTGCCTGATCGCAATCCCCGATCCGAAAGGCTCTTTGCTTCAACGGACCTATCGGGCAGGATGACCACCCAATCGGCGATACGGGCCTGTCCCGTATCGCTTCATGTGTTTGACAGGGATCGCATGGCAGATCAGGTTTTCGAAACCCATCGCGGGCGGCTGCATGCCCTTGCCTATCGCATGCTGGGCAGCCATGCCGATGCCGAAGATGCCGTGCAGGATGTCTGGTTACGCTGGCGGGCGGCGGCAAAGGATGACATCCGCGATGCGACCGGCTGGCTGGTGCGGGTCTGCAGCAATATCTGCCTTGATGTTCTGAAATCGGCACGTCGCAGGCGTGAACATTATGTTGGGCAATGGTTGCCCGAACCCTGGGTGCCGCCAGTTTTTCCTGAAGCGGAAAACAACCTGATCGAACGGGATGGCCTGGGGCAGGCCTATGTCATGATGCTGGAACGGTTGGGACCGGTTGAACGGGTGGCACTTGTTCTGCATGACGTTTTTGACTGGTCACACGAAGATATCGCCCCGGTGATCGAGCGGACCGAAAACAATACCCGCCAGATCCTGTTTCGCGCACGCCGCAAGGTGAACCGCGAAGACGACCGTGATCCAACCCCCGTTCCAGACAGCGAGACCGCAAACAGGGAACAGGTCACAGCCTTTGTCGATGCCCTGATCCACGGTGATCTGAACGCGTTGATCGGGCAACTGGCCCCGAACGTGATCATGCATTCCGATGGCGGAGGCAAGGCAAGTGCCGCGGTTAATCCGATATTCGGTGCAGATAAGGTTGCGCGGTTCTTTGTCGGTATCTGGCGCAAGAATCCGGTGTACGACATTGAATTCAGGGCCGTTGACGGGCGGGAATACTGGGTGCTTGTGCGTGAAGGCGACCGGGTGGCGACCGCCATCAGTATGGCCATGCACCAAAACGCAATAACGGATGTTTTCATCCACCGAAACCCCGACAAACTGGCGCGTTTCGATGATCTTGGATCGCGAACATGAAAACGGGCCGGATCATCACGATCCGGCCCGTTATTTTTATTCTGCGGCTGTCATTGGCCGTTGGCGGTGATACGAAGGCCCAGCATTTGCGCCCCCATCTGCGGGAACATCAGGCCACCGGCCGCCATGCCCATCGCAACCGGTTCCTGCGGTGCCAGTTCGATCAGCAGGTGGCGCGGATCATCAACCCATGCCAGCAATTCGCCGAACGCATCATAAAGCGTTGCGTCATCGGCAAATTGTTCCTGCGCCTGCATCAGGTTCATGGTGACCAGCATTTTCATGTCTTCGGCGGTGTTGCCATTAAGCAGGGAGGCAACGCCAAGGGCAAAAGGCAACATTTTTTCACCTGAAATTTCAAGGCGTGCACCGCGGAAGGCCGCGTCTACCGTCAGGGCCTGTTCGAGTGCCGCGTCATCGCCGATCCGGGTTTTCAGAAGACGGGTCATGACGTCATCGTTGATCCCGGTGACCGTGACCGAAAGGCCGATCTGGCCGATATCGCGCAGGGCAACCTTGTCGATGCTGTAAACAAAATCGCCAGCCGTCTCATCCCAGATAATGCTGTTGGAGACATCCAGCACAAGATCATCGAAGCTGTTGATACCAAGGTAGATTGCGGTATCGTTGCCACCGGTAATGCTGTCATCAAGGGTGGCATGCAGCCCTTCGAGGGTGCTGTTGTTGATTTTGACAAATGTCAGTGCGCTGTTTTCAGGGGTGAAAGGCTTTTCAAGGGTGCTTTTGAAGCTGTCGAGCCGGATTTCGACCTTTTCACCATCCGGCGCGCCCGAGAATGAGAGGCCATTCATGGAAAACGCACCGTAAAGCGCCTGACTGAGCGGCAGGTTCATCTGACCCAGTGTGAAATCTTCGAACTGGTCGATATGTTGACCAACCATTTCATCGGCAACGTCGTAAATTTCGCCAAAGCCGGTGATTGCCATTAAATCCAGATCGGTGACGGAAAGTCCGTCCAGACCGAAATTGGCGGAACCGTCCGGGGTTTTCTGTGTGATGTGGCTTCCGGTGATGTCGATCCCGGCAAGCCTGCCATCACGCATGTCGCGCAATGTGACATTATCGAGCGCGATTTCGACTTCCTCATCGGAAATTACAGGGTTTTTGACGATGATTGTCTGGAAGGAGGTGTTTTCGACCATCTTCCTGGCGTCCGCCATGCTGAGCCTTGTATCAAGATCAATCATGTCACCCGTCAGATCGACGCGGAAATCAGCAAGCGAGATTTCGCCAATGGCAAGCCTGGCAGGATTGTCTGGCTGCTGCATCGACAGACCGGTCAGCGTGCCGGATTTGATCACCCGGGATTCCAGACCCGACAGGGCAATTGCATCAACCGACATTTCCAGGCCTGCGTCATCGGCAAACGACAAGGTGGTGGCCGCAATATCGTCACAGATGGCGAAATCGCGGGCAATGTCGGGATCGAAACTGGCGATCAGATCGGCCGGTCCGGCACAGCCGGCAAAGGTCATATTGTCGATGCTGCTGGTGATTTTCGTTTCCTGATCATCCATTTTCCAACCGGTAATTTTCAGGGCATCGATATTGGCCGAACCGGCATTTTCCGCCAGCAGGTGATCAATATTGATGCGGCGGATGTCGCCATCCGAAATGGTCAGGTTTTGCAGATCAGCACGACCGGTGGTGATGTCGAAATTGCGCGAAGCCAGGTCCATCGCAAGATCGCCAAGTTCCGCCTTCGGGGTGGTGATGCCATAGGCATCATGGGCAATTGCCAGTTCTTCGAGATCGGCCTGACCGGCAATGCCGTTGCCAAACGGGTTTGCCCCGATCAGGGTCAGCCAGTTGACCTGATTGAGATGCATTGATCCGATGGTGTAGGTCACACCGTTAGGATCGATCAGTTTGACGTTCTTGGCGGCCAATGTGCGGCCCAGAAGCGACATTTCGAAATCGGAAAATTCACCGCGAAGGTCTGAGTCCGGGCTGCTGAGGATCGTGCGGAACCGGTTTTCGAGATAGGCCGGTGCCTTGTAGTGAAGACCGGCACCCGCGGCGGCCAGAACGGCAAGGCCACCGACAAGAAGAACTGTTTTTTTGCTCATGTTATCCAGCTTTTATTATGTTTCTGCACGTATGGGATGCAGACAGTAGTTGCCTGGGCAACATCTTTGTTGTCGCGCAACAAGTCAAGGAAACGTGCTTATGGCAAAGGCCGGATCATTGACCCGGCCTTTGTTTTTTGAAGCGTGATCGGAAAGATCAGGCGATCTTGTCGAGTTCGTTGATCAGGGATTCGCCCATGACGGTGGTCGAAACCTTTGCCATGCCCGGCTGCATGATATCAGCGGTGCGAAGCCCGCCTTTCAGAACGTTCTGAACGGCGGTTTCGATCATGGTTGCATCATCGCCCATGTCGAACGAGTAACGCAGCATCATGGCGAAAGACAGGATGGTTGCCAGCGGGTTTGCGATGTCCTGACCGGCGATGTCCGGGGCGGAGCCGTGCACCGGCTCGTAAAGCGCCTTGCGGGCACCGCTTGCATCGGCAGCACCGAGCGATGCGGACGGCAGCATGCCAAGCGATCCGGTCAGCATGGCGGCACAATCGGAAAGGATGTCGCCAAACATGTTGGTGGTGACCATCACGTCGAACTGTTTCGGGTTACGGACCAGCTGCATGGATGCGTTATCGACATACATGTGGCTGACCTCGACTTCCGGGAAGTCCTTGGCAACGCGTTCAACAACTTCGCGCCACAGGACGGTCGATTCCAGAACGTTGGCCTTATCGACCGAACACAGGCGTTTGTTGCGTTTCATGGCCATGTCAAAGGCGACACGGGCAATACGTTCAACTTCCGGCTCGGAATAAACCAGCGTGTTGAAGCCAAAACGCACACCGTCGCGTTCTTCGATGCCGCGCGGCTGACCGAAATAGATGCCGCCGGTCAATTCGCGCAGGATCATGATATCCAGGCCCTTGACGATGTCTTCTTTCAGGGTCGAGGCACCGACAAGCGCATCAAACACAAGGGCCGGACGGAGGTTGGCAAACAGGCCCATTTCCTTGCGGATTTTAAGCAACCCGCGTTCCGGTTTGATATCGAAGGGAAGGTTGTCCCATTTCGGGCCACCGACAGCACCAAGCAGAACCGCATCGGCCGCCATGGCATCGGCAAGCGTTTCGTCGGTCAGCGGGTTGTTGTGCGCATCAATTGATGCGCCGCCGATCAGACCTTCGGTGATTTCGAAATTGACGTTACGCTTTTTGGCCATCCAGTCCATGACGCGCTGAACCTGGCGCATGACTTCGGGGCCAATGCCGTCGCCGGGCAGCATCAGAACTTTTTTGGTGGTGCTCATCAAACAATCCTTCCCAGATATTATCGGGGTCGTTCACCCCGTATCGACAAAAAGGGCGGCAGACCGATCTGGACTGCCGCCACTTTGAATTACAGCGACAGCCAGGGCTGCGACGCAGCGCGCTTGGCTTCGAAATCGTTGATCGCGTCACCCTTCTGCAGGGTCAGACCGATGTCATCGAGGCCGTTCAACAGGCAATGTTTGCGGAACGGTTCGACATCAAACGTGATGCAACCGCCATCCGGACCATGGATTTCCTGTTTTTCAAGATCAATGGTGATGGTGGCGTTTTCGCCGCGTTCGGCATCATCCATCAGCTTGTCGACATCTTCCTGCGGCAGACGGATCGGCAGAATGCCGTTCTTGAAGCAGTTGTTATAGAAAATGTCGGCAAAGCTTGGCGCGATGATGCAGCGAATGCCGAAATCAAGCAGCGACCACGGCGCATGTTCGCGCGATGAACCACAGCCGAAGTTGTCACCTGATACGATGATCTTGGCATTGCGATAGGCCGGTTTGTTCAGAACGAAATCCGGGATTTCGTTGCCCTTGTCGTCATAGCGCATTTCATCAAACAGGTTCTTGCCAAGGCCCGAACGTTTGATGGTTTTCAGGAACTGTTTCGGGATGATCATGTCGGTATCGACATTGATCATCGGCAGCGGTGCTGCCACACCGGTGAGGGTCGTGAACTTATCCATTAATCTTATCCCTTGCTTCCAGTTTCCCAGGCAAGACCGAGGGCCTCGATCAGTTCCTCGGTTGCGTCGATATCCTTCGCTACGAATTCGGGCAGGTTGATCCCGGTCAGCTGCGGGAGCAGCTGTTCAAGGATCGGTGCCCGGCCGCAGCGCGCTGCGCCGTCACGGAAACTGATGAATGCTCTTTCTGCCATGGGTTTCTGCCTTAACCGAGTTTGCGGACGTCAGTCAGATGACCGGTGACTGCTGCGGCCACGGCCATCGCCGGGCTGAGCAGGTGGGTACGGCCACCACGGCCCTGACGGCCTTCGAAGTTACGGTTGGAGGTCGATGCGCAACGCTCGCCCGGCTCCAGTCGGTCCGGGTTCATCGCCAGACACATCGAGCAGCCCGGTTCACGCCATTCAAAACCGGCTTCGAGGAAAATCTCGTGCAGGCCTTCGGCCTCGGCCTGTTCCTTGACCAGACCGGAACCCGGAACGACCATGGCACTGACGTGATCGGCAACCTTGCGACCCTTGGCGATAACCGCCGCGGCGCGCAGGTCTTCGATACGACCATTGGTGCAGGAACCGATAAAGACGCGATCAATCCTGATGTCTTCGATATTGGTGCCAGCCGTCAGGCCCATATATTCGAGCGAACGGGCGATGGCTTTCTGTTTGCCGGGATCCTTGGCGTCGGACGGTGCCGGGACTTTGCCGTTAACCGGTACGACGTCTTCCGGGCTGGTGCCCCAGGTGACCTGTGGGATGATGTCGGCAGCATCGATTTCGACGATCTTGTCGTAATGCGCGCCTTCGTCAGACGGAAGGGTCTTCCAGTATTCGACAGCCTGTTCGAATGCGGCACCTTTGGGTGCCATCGGGCGGCCCTTGATATATTCAAAGGTTTTTTCGTCCGGTGCGATCAGGCCCGCGCGTGCGCCGCCTTCGATCGACATGTTGCAGACGGTCATGCGGCCTTCCATCGACAGCGACCGAATGGCCGAACCGGCATATTCGATCACATAACCGGTGCCGCCAGCCGTGCCGATGCGTCCGATGATGGCAAGGGTGATGTCCTTGGCGGTAACGCCCGGATGCAGATCGCCTTCGACCTTGACCAGCATGTTTTTGGCCGGTTTCTGAACCAGCGTCTGGGTGGCCAGAACATGTTCGACTTCGGACGTGCCGATGCCAAATGCCAGGGTGCCGAATGCACCGTGGGTCGAGGTATGCGAATCGCCGCAGACCATGGTGACACCCGGCAGGGTGAAACCTTCTTCCGGGCCGACAATGTGGACGATGCCCTGACGCAGGTCATTCATCGGGAAGTAATGGATACCGGTATCCTTGGCGTTCTGGTCAAGAGTGTTGACCTGGATACGGCTGTCTTCTTCCTTGATGCCTTCGGAACGGTCCGTGGTCGGAACGTTGTGATCCGGAACGGCAAGGGTCAGTTCCGGGTGGCGCACTTTGCGGCCGGCATTGCGAAGGCCTTCGAAAGCCTGCGGGCTGGTCACTTCATGAACGAGATGGCGGTCAATATAAATCAGGCAGGTACCATCATCCTGCGTATCGACCACGTGACTTTCCCAAATCTTGTCAAAAAGGGTTTTAGGCGCACCCATCTCGACCTCCTCTTAAAATCGATCTTTTATGCAGCGACGACCAGACAGTAGTGCCGGCAAAGGACGTTAAACCGGGGATGTTTTTTACGACGGCAATCCTGGGATTGCGATGTCATGTGGCGCACGGCGTCGCCTGTTCCTCCGGGCATCCGGGTTTGTCCCGATATGCGAAATTTTATTATCCAGAACCGCACGGACTTGATCGTTTTTGCCGCGGGAGTGCCTTTATACACTCAAGCTTCCAAATCGCAAGCAACCCGGCGCGTGTTTTTTTACGCGACTGCATCTCAAAGTAGATTCGGGGAAAATTGAGCATCTTGTGGTAGCTAAAACTACCAGATTCCGGGGTGAGGCAGCCAAAGCAGGGATAGCTGATATAAAATAAAGTTATATGTTATTCGCAAGGTTTCTGCGCGTTACATCGATCAGGCATGAAAACCGGCGATTCGATATGATGCACGCATAAAGTGTATTTGTCGGTTGTTTGTCGCCCGAAACCACAGGCAATGAAAACAGCCCAAAAGAAACGGGCCCACCCGAAGGTGAGCCCGCCAATCATTCCGACAATGCGGAACGCAGATTATTTCTTGCGTTCTGCAGCCGTCAGTTTGCCTTTGTGACCGGTGGTCTGTTCGGCGATACGCGCCGATTTACCGGTACGGCCACGCAGGTAGTAAAGTTTTGCGCGACGAACGTCACCGCGACGGACGACTTCGATTTTGTCGATCGCCGGGGAGTAGTTCTGGAAGATACGCTCGACACCTTCGCCCGATGCGATTTTACGCAGGGTGAAGGACGAGTTCAGGCCGCGGTTTTTCTTGGCGATGCAGACGCCTTCGAACTGCTGGATACGTTCGCGGGTACCTTCAACGACTTTCAGGTGAACACGGACGGTGTCGCCTGCGTCGAATTCCGGAACTTCGCGTTTTGCAGCGATTTTATCGAGCTGATCTTTTTCGATCTGCTGGATGATTGCGTTGGTCATGGTTTAACCCTCTTTGATGTGCCCGCGTGCGACATACTGATCCCAAAGGTCAGGACGCCGAGCACGGGTAATTTCTTCTGCCTGAGCATGCCGCCAGGCTTGTACCTTGGCATGATGTCCGGAAAGCAAGATCTCCGGCACGTCACGCCCGTTCCAATTGGCCGGGCGCGTGTAATGCGGATATTCAAGCAACCCGGTTTCAAAGCTTTCCTCGTCGACGGATTCGGTCTTGTTGACCACACCTTCGATAAGGCGAATGCACGATTCAATCAGGACCATGGCCGGCAGTTCGCCGCCCATGAGGATGTAGTCGCCAATGCTGATTTCTTCGACCTGATGTTCATCAAGTACGCGCTGGTCGATACCTTCGTAGCGACCACACAACAGGATAGCACCCGGTCCCGCTGCCAGTTCGCGGCAACGTTTCTGGTTCAGCATTTTCCCGCGCGGGCTGAGATAAATCAGCGGCAATTGCGGAGCTTCCGCACGCAATTCACGCAGGGTGGCGTCGACAATATCCGGGCGCATGACCATACCGGCCCCACCCCCGAAAGGATTGTCGTCAACAGTGCGGTGACGGTCGGTTGCATGATCACGGATGTCTTTAACATCCAGCGACCAGATCCCGTTTTCCAGTGCCCGTCCGGCCAGAGACTGACCGAGCGCGCCCGGGAACATTTCCGGGAACAGGGTTGCAACCTTGGCCTGCCACACAGACATCGATCAGGCCTCCTTTCCGCTGCCGGTCGCATTTTCTGCGCCTACTGCATCGGCAGTGACGGCATCAGAATCGCGGTCGGCCTGAGAGTCCCTGCGGGAGCTGCCCGGACGGCGGGTACGATTTCCCGGTCCTTCTTCTTCCTGCAAAAGCCCCTCGGGCGGATTTACCACCAGCTTGCGTTCCGAAAGCACCACATCGGGCACGACTTCCTTGGTAAACGGCAGGACGACGACTTTGCCACGGACTTCTTCCAGCGCGATTTCGATCACATCGCCCGCGCCAAAATCGGCCACACCCCGTACGGTCCCGAACAGCGAACCATCAACATGATGGGCTTTCAGGCCGACAAGATCGGCAAGATAGAATTCGTCTTCGTCTTCCGTTTCCGGCAGGGCCGTCCGCGGTACGTAAAGCTTGGTTCCCCGCAGCCGTTCGGCGGCGTCCCGGTCGTTCACACCATCGATCTTGGCGATCAGCTGGTCGCGAACATGTCCGACAGGAGACAGTTTGAATTTCGCCTGTCCCTTGGCGTCGAACAACGGGCCGTAACCGACAAGGTTATCCGGATCGACGGTATAGCTTTTGACGCGCACGGCACCACGCACCCCGTGCGGGGCGGTGATCATGCCGACGCAGACAAATGCATCGTCGGTTTTGGATTTGCGGGTATCAGCCATTTCGGTTCACAAATTTCCGGTATCTGATCAAAGCGTGCGAAAAGCTTATTCTTCGCTGGCAGCTTCTTCAGCAGGAGCCGCAGCAGCTTCGGCAGCTGCAGCAGCAGCGGCTTCGGCTTTTTCAGCTTTCTCACGAAGACGTTCCTGGGCTTTCGCTTTCGGAGCCGACTTCTGGGGCTGTTCGGTCGGTTTGAACGCGTCAGCCAGGCCAGCTTTGCCCAGGAAACGTGCAACACGATCGGTCGGCTGTGCGCCAACGCCCAGCCAATATTTGATGCGCTCTTCTTTGAAGGTCACGCGGTTGTCAGCATCCTTCGGGAGCATCGGATCATAGGTACCGACTTTCTCGATGAAGCTGCCGTCACGCGGGGCACGGGCATCTGCAACTACGATACGGTAGTACGGACGCTTTTTGGCACCGCCACGGGAAAGACGAATCTTGACAGCCATTCGGATAAGTTCCTTTCAGCTTGGGTTTGTAGTCTTCAAGTTACGATCCCGGAGGATCAATTTATTCCGGTTCAGGGAACCGGGGTGTTTGGTTCTTTCGAAAAATCTTGAGAACCGGGGGCTTGGCTATTTCTTTTTACCGAACCCCGGAAATCCCGGCGGCAAACCGCCGCCGCCCAATCCCGGGAACCCGGGCGGTAATCCGCCCCCGGCACCGGGAAATCCTTTTGGCAACTTGCTCATGTCGGGCATGTCGCCGCCTTCGAGCATCGAGGGATCCATTTTCGGCATGCCGCCAAACAGTCCCTTTTTGCCCATCTTGCCCATCTTTTTGATCATGGTGGACATGGTCTGATACTGTTTGAGCAGCTTGTTCACATCCTGAACCGAAAGACCGCAACCTGCGGCAATACGCTTTTTGCGCGATGCCTTGATCAGGGCCGGGTTTTCACGTTCCTTGGGCGTCATCGACAGGATGATCGCCTCCTGATGCGTCAGAAGTTTGGGATCAAGCTTGGTCTGCGACATCTGTTTTTTCAGCGCGCCCATGCCCGGCAGCATCCCCATGATGCCGGAAAGATCACCCATTTTCTGAAGCTGCTTGAGCTGGGAAAGAAGATCGTTCAGGTCAAACTGACCCTTTGCGAGCTTCTTCGCCATTTTCTCGGCGTCTTCCTGCTTGATCGTTTCGGCAGCCTTTTCGACAAGGCTGACGACATCGCCCATCCCGAGGATGCGGTTGGCGATACGATCCGGATGGAAGGCTTCCATCTCGTCGATTTTTTCACCGGTACCGAGCATCTTGATCGGGCAGCCGGTGATCTGGCGCATCGACAGAGCCGCACCACCACGTGCATCACCGTCGATACGGGTCAGAACGATACCGGTGATGCCGACCTTGTCGGCGAATTCCTTGGCCACATTGACCGAGTCCTGACCGGTCATCGCATCGGTGACCAGAAGGGTCTCGGCCGGGTTGACCGCGTCACGGACCTGGGCGACTTCGCTCATCAGTTCCATATCGATATGCAGGCGCCCTGCGGTATCGAGGATGACGGCGTCATAGCCTTCCTTGCGGCCCATATCCATTGCGCGTTTTGCGATCGATACCGGCTTTTCGCCCATAATGATCGGCAGAACGTTCAGGCCGTTATTGTCGGCCAGAATTTTCAACTGCTGCTGGGCGGCCGGGCGATAGATATCAAGCGACGCCAGCAGGACTTTCTTGTTGCGCTTTTTGGTCAGATGCAGCGCGATCTTGGCCGAGCTCGTGGTTTTACCCGACCCCTGCAAACCGACCATCAGGATCGGAACCGGCGGGGTGGCCGCAAGGTTGATATCCTCGCCTTCACCCAGCATGTTTTTCAGTTCGTCATGAACGATCTTGACGACCATCTGGCCCGGAGTGACCGAACGCAGAACGTCCTGACCAACCGCACGCTCGGTTGCATTGGTGATGAATGATTTGACGACCGGCAGCGCCACGTCAGCCTCAAGCAGGGCGACGCGTACTTCGCGCATGGCTTCCTTGACGTCGGATTCTTTCAGCGCGCCACGTCTGCGCAGCTTATCAAGAACCCCGCCAAGGCGATCGCTTAGTCCTTCAAACATTCCAAATCCCGTCTGTGTTTCCGGTGTTTCCACCGTGTGCGCACAAAAAACTAAAACCCAGTGCTCGACAACTCGAGGACTGGGGGAGTCACCCCTTGGGCGACCTTTGTTGCGCAGGGTTTATGCGATAGGGGGGATAGAGTCAAGCGCAATCAGGCGCAAAAGCGCGATGTTCTGCGCTTTTGATGCCAATCGCATCGCAATCCGCGATTCATCGCGACCAAGCTGCTGTTTAACCCGTGATGTTGATGGGGTCGATGGCGTGATTGTCGATCAGACGGGCTTTGCCAAGATGGGCGGCGACAAAGACGCGGCTACGTTTGCGCACCCGATCTTCGACCCGTTCAAGCGTGTCTGCGTCGCGGATTTCAAGGTAATCAATCGATTTGAAACCGGCGTTCAGAATATCTTCGCGCCCCTTGGACAGAAGCGGGGCGATTTCAGCACCCCTTGCCGCGGCTTTGGTGATTTCGCCCAAAACCCGGTCAAGTGTCGGGGCAATCGCGCGTTCTTCCGGTGTCAGATAGCGGTTGCGCGATGACATCGCCAGACCGTCATCTTCGCGCAGGATCGGTGCGCCGATAATTTCGACCGGGATGTTCAGGTCGGTGGTGAAACGGCGGATGACCATCAGCTGCTGATAGTCTTTCTGGCCGAATATCGCGCAATCGGGCAGGGCTTGCAGCAGAAGTTTGGTGACGATCTGGGCAACGCCGTCGAAATGGCCGGGGCGGGAAGCACCGCACAGGACGTTGGTAAATGATCCATCGACGCTGACACGGGTGGCAAAGCCATCGGGATACATTTCTTCGACCGAGGGGGCAAAGCACAGCTCCACCCCGGCGGCATCGAGCATTTTCTGATCATCGGGCAATGTACGGGGATAGGCACCGAAATCCTCGTTCGGGCCGAACTGCGTCGGATTGACGAAAATGCTGACAATGACGCGGTCAGCGTGATTGCGGACATGATCGGTCAGGCTGATATGACCGACATGAAGGGCACCCATCGTCGGGACCAGTGCCACACGCAATCCTCGCGCGCGCCACCCGGCAACAACCGCGCGCAGTTCTGCAACGCTGTGAACGGTTTTAAGCGTCATGTTCGTCTTGTCGATCGTCTGTTGGGCAAAAAGGCGGCACCGTTATTTTACGGCGCGCAATTTGCCGGGTTTGGTCACGCCAAAGCAATGATCGTCGGTCGGGAACTGACGGTTCCGGACTTCGGTGGCATAGCTTTCAACCGCTTTGGAGACCTGATCGCCCAGATCGGCATAGCGTTTGACGAATTTCGGGGTGAAATCGGAAAACAGGCCAAGGATATCCTCGGTCACCAGCACCTGCCCGTCGCAGGCAACAGATGCACCGATGCCAATCGTCGGAATGTCGATTTCCGTGGTGATAAGCCGTGCAACGGCCTCGACCGTGCCTTCGACAACCACTGAAAATGCACCGGCTTTGGCGACGGCCTTGGCATCGGCAATCACCTTGGCAGCAGCTTCTTCGCCGCGCCCCTGGCTTTTGAAGCCGCCCATGGTGTTGACCTGCTGGGGCATCAGGCCGATATGGGCCATGACGGGAATGCCCCGCTGGCTGAGGAATTCGACGGTGTCAGCCAGTTCTGCGCCACCTTCGAGTTTCACCCCCGCGCATCCGGTTTCGGCAAGAATGCGCGATGCCGTGCGAAAAGCCTGTTCTTTGGATTCCTGATAACTGCCAAACGGCAGATCGACGATCACGCAGGCGTTGGAGCTGCCGCGCATGACGGCCTTGCCGTGGTTGATCATCATGTCGACGGTGACGGCAAGCGTGCTTTCCATGCCGTAAACAACCATGCCCAGTGAATCCCCGACCAGAAGAAGATCGCAATGCGGGTCAAGGCGTTGCGCCATCGGCGTGGTATAGGCCGTCAGGCAGACAATCGGTTCTGCACCCTTGCGGGCGCGAATGGCAGGAACCGTGATGCGGCCCTGTTTTCTGGTGGTGGCACTCATGACGTTTCTCCCCCGGTGTTACCGGATTTGGCTGCCCGATCTGTGTCAGGCGTGCCGTCATGTTTACAATATGATGACCATTTGCGGGAACTGTTTTTTCGCAATCGCGAAACAGGCTTTTGGTCGAATAGCCTTTAACAGGAAGGGTTCCCTATTGTTGCCGCAGGATATTCCGTCCATTTCGGGATTTGTTGTGCAATTGCACAACGCAATCACAAACCTTCGGCAAGATCTTCAAGCATATCAATGCCGACGGCTTCGATATGGCGATTATCCTTAAGCGTGATCGTTGCTTCCTTGCGCAGCTGCGTCAGGGTGCGTGAAACCGTTTCGATGGTCAGGCCAAGGTAATCGGCGATGTCCGAGCGGCTCATCGGGACCTGGATCGTGTCGCTTTCCTCGCCGCGATGTTCCTGACGGCGGGCCAGCATCAAAAGGAAGGACGCAACCTTTTCCTTGGCCGTCTTGCGACCCAGCAGCAGCATCTGATCCTGTGCGGCGGCAAGTTCGTCAACCGCCATGCCCAGCATGCGTTTTTCAAGACGCGGGAATTCGTCAAACAGCTTTTCAAGCTTTTCGCGCGGGAAACGGCAGGCGGTTACCGGCTCGATTGCCTCGGCGGTGTAGCTGTATGTGGTGTTCAGCGCCAGACCAAGGAAATCACCAGGGAACAGGAAACCGGTGATCTGGCGGCGGCCGTCGCCCAGAAGTTTGTATAGTTTTACCGAACCCGACGTGACGTTAAACACGTAATCGGCATCTTCGGCTTCGTGGAAAATCGTGCTGTGCGGATCGAACTGAACATGGGTCAGCATCTGGCGCAAACGATCATGCTCCGTGCCCTGCAAAGAAGAGCAGAAGGTCAGGTCCTTGATTCCGCAGGCCTCACAAAGCTGGGAACGGACAGACATGGCAAACTCCGGAGCTACATGTACTTAAGATGTCAGATTGGAATTAATCTATGCGATCTGACTGCATCAGTTCAAGCGATACTAACGTTTGTCTCCGTTGTTTTTCGTATGGCTGTCCTGCGGTTGCTGTTCATCGTCATCAAAAAGGATGCGATTGGCGGCTCCTTCCATGTCATCGAACTGCCCCGATTTAAGCGACCACAGAAATGCTGCCAATCCGAGAAGCCCCAGAAACAGGGCGATTGGTATCAGAAGTAATAGGTTGCTCATACTGACGGCGCTCCTGCCTCTTGGGCATGTACTGGGAGGGCGGAAGGATCTTCGGCCCGCTGTTTGTCTGTTCCAGATCTCAGGCGCAATGCGTTGGCAATCACAATCAAAGAGGATGAAGACATCGCAATGGCGGCAATCAGTGGTGTGACCATGCCCGATACTGCCAATGGAATCGTGATCAGGTTATAGGCAAATGACAGGGTGAAATTCTGCCGGACAAGCCGGTCGGATTTCCTGGCAACGTCGATGGCCTCGATCACGGCCGAAAGGCGGTCGCCCTGAAACACGATATCGGCGACATTCTGGCTGATTTCGGCTGCACTTGCCGGTGACATGGATGCATAGGCTGCGGCAAGGGCCGGCGCATCATTAATGCCGTCACCGACCATCAGGTCACATTTGCCATTTTCGGCGCGACGGGCGATTTCGTTTGCCTTGTCCGCCGGTGAAAGCTGCGCCTTCCAATCGCGAATGCCCAGTGTTTCGGCAAGTCGAGCAACCGTCACGGCCCGGTCCCCCGATAGCAGCGATATGTCAAAACCACGCGAAGACAGGGTTTCGATGACCTGTTCGGCATCATGACGCGGGGCATCGCGGAAAACAAAACGGGTTGCGGCCCGGCCCGGTTCCTGCAACCACATTTCGGGGCCTGCAATGTGGCTGGACAGGTCGGCATTTTCCGCAATGCCGCAAAATGCACGGCTGCCCAATCGGACCGTGCCGCCGGGCAATTCTGCTGAGAGTCCCTGGCCGGGATGTTCCGAAACATTGGCGATTGGCGTTACATTTCCGGCGGCCCGTACAAGGGCACGCGACAGTGGGTGGGTGCTATTGGCCGCGATGGATGCAGCCAGTTCAAGCGCAGTGTCATCGTCCGGATTGGAGATCAATTCGGGCTTGCCGGTGGTCAATGTGCCGGTCTTATCAAAAATGACACCGCGAATACGGGTCAGTCTTTCAAGGGCCGTGGCTGATTTGACCAAGATACCAGCGCGCAACAGCCGTCCGGTCGCAATCACCTGAACAACCGGCACGGCAAGGGCAAGGGCACAGGGGCAGGTGATGATCAGAACGGCAATCGCATTCATCAGGGCATCCTGCCAGCCAATCCCGCCAATCAGCCACCAGCCGAGAAATGTCGTGCCCGAAAGAAGGTGGACCACAGGGGCATAGGATTTGGCGACACGGTCGGCAAGGGCGACATATCGGGCGCGTCCCTGTTCGGCGTTTTCCATCAACCGGACAATTTCAGCCAGAAGCGTTGTTTGACCGGTCGCAGTAACGCGGATGCGCAACGGGGCCGATATATTGGTTGTTCCGGCGAAAACGGTTGTGCCTGGTTTGGCGGTGTTCGGGATGCTTTCCCCCGTTATCAGGCTGGTATCGATATCCGATTGACCATCAAGGATTTCACCATCAATGCCGATCCGCTCCCCCGCTGCCACCAGAACGATCATGCCCGGTTTGGCCTTGTCCGGTGCGATCAGTCGGCGGGTGCCATCGTCAGCCAGAACCGTGACCGAGCGCGCATTTAGCGATAGCAGATGTTCGGCGGCTGATCGGGCCTGACCACGGGCGCGGCTGTCAAGATATCGGCCAACCAGCAGGAAAAACAAAAGCGTTATGGCAGAATCGAAATAGGCATGGGGGCCGCCGCGCATGGTTTCGGCCAGGCTCATGCCAAGGGCAAGAATGACCCCCAGGCTGATCGGCACATCCATATTGACCCGGCGATTGCGGATCGCACCCCATGCGGACCGGTAAAACGGCATTCCGGCATAGACGGCTGCCGGAAGGGCAATCAGGGCCGATATCCAATGGAAAAGATCGCGGGTTGCCCCGCCCATTCCCTGAAAATATCCGGCCCAGACAGAAACCGACAGCAGCATGACGTTGCCCGCGGCAAATCCGGCAACCGCCAGACAGCGCAGCAATTCGCTGTTGCGGGCCTGTGTTGCCTGTTCTAGCGCTGCGGGATCGAACGGGATCAGCCGGTATCCCATCTGCAGAACCGGTTTAACCAGTTCATCCACATCGGCAATGTCACCGTTCCATGTCAGCCGTAACCGGCGGGTGGTCATATTGACGCGCGCATGCAGGACAGACGGATTTTTTTGCAGCAGGGTTTCGATCAGCCAGACACAGGCTGCGCAATGTATGCCATCCACCATCAGGTTAAGATGATGAACGCCTTCGTCGTCGGTGCTGACAAGATCGGTGAAATTAACCGCAGCGATTTCATCGCTATCGGGGCGCAATGGCCGGGCTTTGGGATCGATGCTTCGGCGGCTGTAATAGGATTTAAGACCCAGATCGCCCAGAAGTTCAAACGCACCTGCACATCCCCGACAGCAAAAATCAGGTCCGACCGGTGACATCGAGGTCACCGGATCTCCACAATGGCGGCAGGTGGTTTGGGGGGTCATGGTTTTACGACAACGGTCTCGACAGTCTGATAATCATCACCAAGGGCGTGCGCAATGGTCCGGATTTCCCAACGGCCATAAACCGGGAACGCGGCACTTGCCCGATATTCCCCGGGCGCGATTTCCGCCATTCGCACGGTCTGGTCAAGATCGTCACGGTCCGACCGCCGCAAAACGATTTCCATTTTGGCACCGCTGATCGGTTGGGAATCGCGATCCCGGAACAGGACAGTAACCGTCGCAGACTGATTGATCAGCCCCTCGACCGACAGTTTGCTGCGCCATCCCAATTCGGCCTGACGCTGCGCGCCCGACATTGCGGCGTTATAATTGTTGCCTTCTTCGAAGGCGTGTTTGGTGACAAGCCCGTTCCAGCTTGTCATTGAAAACGTGATCAGCGAGATGTTGGCGATCAGCATGATCGCGAAACCGCCAACAAAGTACCACGGGATCAGGCGATCCGATTTGCGCGGACCCGCAACAGAGGATGGTGAGGTTGTGGTCTGGGTCGTCATCTTTCTATCTCCTGTCCGGCGCAATAGGGTCGGTGGCCGGATCTTCAGGCGGGTGGCGGTTATTTCGGTCCGGCAAATACGGTATCATAAGTTTCGCGAATATTGTCCTTTGGATCGGTCACGCTGAACTCGAACGGTGTGGCTTCGCCATCCAGTGCTTCTGGATCGGCCGCAACAAAGACACGGAAACTGCCAACGCGGTCCGGGGCAACATCCAGGCTGAACGTGCCATCCTGGTTAGGTGTCAGACCGATAACCTGAAAATCGGTGGCAACAAGCCCTTCGATTGTAAGGATATAGGTTTTGGCAGCCTGTTCCTTGTTCAGGACCTTTAAGGTGTAGCCATTTCGGACATCACCATCGGACAGTCGGACGAATATCGGGTTGCGATCCCGCAAAACGTTGACTTCAAGTGTCGTGCGATTGAACAGGCCAAAGGCCATCACGCCTGCGACCAGCATCACGATGATCGAATAGAAAACGGTACGCGGCCGGACAATGCGGATTTTTGTCGCCTTGCCATGCGCACGCAACTGGCTGTTTTGCACCGAATCAAACCGGACCAGATCCCGCGGGAAGCCGACCTTGTCCATCATTTCGTTACACGCATCGATACACAGGCCACAGCCGATGCATTCCATCTGCAATCCGTTACGGATATCGATCCCCGTCGGACAGACGTTAAAGCAGGCATAGCAATCAATGCAGTGGCCGACTTCCGGGACTTCGCCGCGAACAAGGTTCTTGCGCTTGATCGGACCACGCGGTTCGCCGCGCCAGCCTTCATAGGTGACGATCATCGACTCGTCATCAAGCATCGCCGACTGGAAACGCGGCCAAGGGCACATATAGGTGCAAACCTGTTCGCGCGCCCACCCGGCCAGCAGATAGGTCGAAAAAGTCAGGAACGCGATGGTGACATAAACACCCAGTGACGCATCGCCGGTAAAGATATCGACCATGACCGTCGGCGCATCGTGGAAATAAAGCACAAACGCACCGCCGGTTGCCGCGGCAATCACCAGCCATGAAAGATGGGTTGCGCCGATTTTCCAGATTTTTTCGAAGGTCCAGGGCGATTTGTCCAGGCGCATGCGCGCATTGCGATCCCCCTGGATATGACGTTCGACCAGCATGAAAAGATCTGTCCACACCGTTTGCGGACAGCCATAACCGCACCAGATACGGCCAAACAGCGACGTTGCCAGAAACAGACCGATCGCCGCAAGGATCAGAAGGCCGGTGATGTAATAGACTTCCTGCGGCCAGATCTCGATAAAGAAGAAATAGGCGCGGCCAAGATCCATGTCGATCAGCACGGCCTGATCCGGTGCCGAAGGTCCGCGGTCCCAGCGCAGCCAGGGAACAATCCAGTAAATGGCAAGCAGAGCGACCAGTGCAAACCATTTCAGGTTACGGAAACGGCCCGAGACCCGTTTCGGATAGACCTTGTCGCGGGTTTTATAAAGTGGCTGGTCGCGGTCATCTTCCGGCAGTGTATCGTTTTGCGGGATCGGATGTGCGGGATCGGGCTGTTGCAAATGGGGCATGGCCATTGTCGCTACCTGACTGTTGGGCCGCATCGCCGATAACTGCTCTCTTGTGGCTTTGGGGCCACCAGTTATCTGCATGGTGCACAACATGGCATGCGGCATGCCATGTCGGATTAGGATTATTCAAATTGCAGTGCCAACATACGAAAAACCCGCCGCACCCCACCATGACACAAATCAATTTTTGATCAGATCACAGTGTATAAAGGTGCGGCGGGCAGAAGATTTTAAAGGTTACTGACCGCCACCAAGCGAGTGGACATAAACCGTCAGCATCTTGATGGTTTCTTCGTCAAGACGACCACCCCATGCCGGCATGACGCCGCCACGCGAATTGGTCACGGTTTCGGTAATGGTTGCGGCATCGCCACCATACAGCCAGATCGCATCCGTCAGGTTCGGTGCCCCCAATTCCTGAACACCCTTGGCGTCTTCGCCATGACAGGATGCGCAGTTATCAGCGAAGACTTCCATGCCGCGGGTTGCTGCGGCCTTGTCGGTTTCGCGTCCGTTAAAGGACAGGACATACTGAACAACATCATTGATGCCATCGCGTTCCAGTATCTCGTCACGACCAAAGGCGGGCATATCGTTGAAACGCGTATCATCATTGGCATCCCAGCGGATACCGACATGCAGCGTTTCATTGATGGTTTCAAGCGAACCACCCCACAGCCAGTCATCGTCCTGAAGGGATGGGAAGCCCGGGTTGCCCGAACCGCCGGTGCCATGACACGGTGCGCAGTTTTCTGCAAACACGGCCTTGCCACCTGCCATCGAGAAGTTCAGCAATTCGCTGTCATTAACGATTTCATCCAGATCCAGTGCTGCCAGACGCTCCATATACGGTGCGCGTTCGGCGGCAACATTGGCCATGGTTTCATGCAGTTGGGTCCGGTTGGTGGTTTCGAACATACCGGTAAGGTAGCTCGTTGCCGTCGGCCAGGACGGATAAACCACCCAATAACCGACCGACCAGACGATTGTGGCCCAGAAAACATAGACCCACCAGGATGGCAGCGGTGTATTCAGCTCTTTGATGCCATCCCATTCATGACCGGTGGTTTCGTGACCCGAAACCTGGTCTTTTTCGACATGTGTCGACATAGCTCGGTTCTCCCCCTATTCCTCATCCCGAAACGGAATCCGGGCATGCTCTTCCATGTCTTTCCGGCGCTTTTTGCTGGGCCACATGACCCAGGCAATGATCGCCCCGAAAAGCAGCATCAGCCACAGACCCCACAAGGGTCGGAAAAAGTCAGCGAGTTGCGTAAAGAATTCCATGACGTTCCCCTTCGCCTTAGCGCAGGTTCAGTTGCGGGTTGTAGGTGGTGAAATCGACCATGCGACCCAGGACCTGCAGATACGCGACCAGCGCATCCATTTCGGTCAGTTTCGCGGGGTTTCCGTCAAAGTCACCGGTTGCCGCATTCGGATAACGTGCAAGGAGTTCATCGTAATCCTCGTCCGCCATCGCCTGCAGATACAGGTCGGCCTTGGCATTCTCGATCTGCTCGTCGGTATAAGGAACACCAACCATTTTAAGCGTTTCAAGATGGGCCTGGGCGTCATCGAACTTCAATTCGCGTTCCGCCAGGAACGGATAGCCCGGCATGATCGATTCCGGCACGACAGAGCGCGGATCTTTCAGGTGGGCAACATGCCAGTCGTTGGAATATTTGGCACCAACGCGGGCAAGGTCCGGTCCGGTACGTTTCGATCCCCACTGGAACGGATGGTCATACATCGATTCCGCGGCAAGGCTGTAATGGCCATAACGTTCGACCTCGTCACGGAACGGACGGATCTGCTGGGAATGGCAGTTATAGCACCCTTCGCGGAGATAGATGTTGCGACCCGCCTGTTCGAGCGGTGAATAGGGACGGACCCCTTCGACCTTCTCGATGGTCTGTTCCATCGTGAACAACGGCACGATTTCGACAATACCACCGATGATGATGGTCAGGAAAATCCCGAGGATGAGAACAAAGACGTTCTTCTCAACAATGTGGTGTTTTTTCAGAAGCATTTTTCACATCCCCCTTATTCGGCTGCTACGGTAGCAGGTGTGCCGATCGGTGCTTCGCGACGCAGATCACCCTTGATCGTCTTGTAGACGTTCCAGACCATGATCAGCGATCCGAGCAGGAAGAGCAGGCCACCGGTTGCACGAATGATGTAGTAGGGGTGCATTGCTTCAACGGTTTCGATGAAGGAATACTGCAGGAAGCCAAGATCGTCGTAGGCACGCCACATCAGGCCCTGCATGATCCCCGAAACCCACATCGACGTGATGTAAAGAACGATACCGATGGTACCCAGCCAGAAGTGATAGGCAACCAGACGCATCGAATAGAGGCGTTCACGATGCCACAGGACCGGGATCAGGTGATAGATCGCACCGAAGGAAACGAAAGCCACCCAGCCAAGCGCGCCGGAATGAACATGTCCGATGGTCCAGTCGGTATAGTGCGACAGGCCGTTGACGGCCTTGATCGACATCACCGGGCCTTCGAAGGTCGACATGCCATAGAAACCGACGGCAGCAACCATGAAGCGCAGGACCGGGTCGGTACGCAGTTTGTCCCAGGCACCCGAAAGCGTCATCAGGCCGTTGATCATCCCGCCCCAGGACGGCATCCACAACATGATCGAGAAGGTCATGCCAAGGGTCTGCGCCCAGTCAGGAAGGGCCGTGTAGTGCAGGTGGTGCGGACCAGCCCAGATATAAAGGAAGATCAGCGCCCAGAAGTGAATGATCGACAGGCGATAGGAATAAACCGGACGTTCGGCACGTTTCGGAATGAAATAGTACATCATCCCAAGGAAGCCGGCCGTCAGGAAGAAGCCCACCGCGTTATGGCCATACCACCACTGCGTCAGCGCATCCTGCACACCCGAGAACAGCGAGTAGGATTTGGTCCCCATGAAGGAAACCGGAATCGCCAGGTTGTTGCCCAGATGCAGCATTGCGATCGTCACGATGAAGGCCAGATAGAACCAGTTCGCGACATAGATATGCGGCTCATGACGCTTCAGCAGGGTTCCGACGAACATCGCCAGATACGCAACCCACACCACGGTGATCCAGATATCAACAAACCATTCCGGTTCGGCATATTCGCGACCCTGGGTAACCCCCATCACATAGCCGAGTGCGGCCATGACGATGAACAGCTGATAGCCCCAGAAAACGAATGCCGGAAGCGCCTTGCCGCCATAAAGCGGCGTGCGACAGGTCCGTTGCACGACATAGAACGACGTTGCCAGAAGGGCGTTACCGCCAAAGGCAAAAATCACCGCCGAAGTATGCAACGGCCGCAGGCGACCGAAATTCAGAAATTCATTATCGAAATTAAGCGCCGGAAATGCGAGCTGCCAGGCGATGAAATCGCCCGCCAGAAATCCGACGACGCCCCAAAATACGGTCGCCAGTGCGCCCCAGCGCACAACGTCCATATTATAATTAACAGCAACTGGCGTTGATGCTGTCTGTGCCATGCTCCCCTGGCTCATGCTTGACTCCCGTTCAAGGTGTTCGGGTGAGTTGTCCCCAATCCGATCGGTCAACTCCATCAGTCCCGGCGGTGACCGGGTGCGACACATGTCATTCCCTTGCCACCTGCACCAAAAGCCCCACCGCTGCCGTGATGCGCTTTTGGCAGCATCACATGCAAAACGGACGAGGCTTTCGATTGTCAGGTGATTATGCGGGTTGAAGCCTTACGCGCCATTGATCCACGTCAATATTGGCTCGTAAAACCGCGGAACCCCTCAATCTCAAGACAAAGCTCGCCCGCATTGCGGGACAATTGATTGCTAAGCGTGTTTATGCGCGTTTGGGTCTGTAAAGGTGTTGATACAGGTCAAGGTCAACACGAAATCTTTGCGCCATGATTGCTGAAAATCGTGGGAAGAGTAGCAATCATGTCAACAACCTATCAGGCAAGACCCCTAACACATCACACGGCGGATATGACTTTTCCGCTCGTGCAGATGATGCAGACCGGTCTTACGTTTGAGCGCTGGCGTGAATTTGTTGCCGAATTCTGCACTGATCGCGCCAATAGCATGATCGGGGCCGGATGCGACGATATCCTTTGGCAACGCCCGCGTGGCATCATCGTGATTGCCAATGAACGGGGGTATATCCACGGTCTGTTTTCCTATCAGGTGCGTGACGACATGTCCGAGGGACTTGTCCTGCATGTCGACAACATCATGGCCGTCGAGATTGTTTCACGACCCTATGTGCTTGATGCGATGCGCGACGCGATGAACCGGCTGGTTCTGGATCATCATTGTGCGGCGGTTCATGTTTCGGTCGGTGAAATGGAAGAACGCCTGCGCGACTATTTCAGCGGGGCCGGCTTTGTGCCGCGCAAAATCCGTTATTGTGCCCCGGCTGCCCAGCATTGACGGCGCTGACTTTGGTGGACGATATCCGCTGACACCGTTATAAGGCGGTTATGAACGGTATTCCTTTTGTCAAAATGCATGGTCTGGGAAATGATTTCGTTGTCTTTGACGGACGACGCGATCCCGCCGTGCTTGATCTTGATAACGCAACCGCGGCCCGCATCGCCGACCGCAAAACCGGAGTCGGTTGTGATCAGCTGATCGTGATCGAACCCGCCCGCGATGATCTTGCCGATGCCTTCATGCGCATTCGCAACAATGACGGGGGCGAGGTCCAGGCCTGTGGCAATGCCACGCGCTGTGTGGCGAGCATCGTCATGGGCGAACTTGGCCGCAGGGATGTCATTATCCAGACCGTCGTCGGATTGCTTGATGCCAATGGTCTGGCCGATGGTCGTGTCACCGTCGATATGGGGCAGGTCAAGCTGGACTGGCGCGATATCCCGCTGGGTCAGGCGGTTGATACCAACCATATTCCGCTGTCCTTGGGCGGTTTGTCGGATGCGGTCGGGGTCAATGTCGGCAATCCGCATGCGGTGTTCTTTGTTGACGATGCCGAGTCGATTGATATCGAAAAGCTTGGCCCTGTCCTTGAACATCATGAAATGTTCCCCGAACGGGCCAATATTGAGGTTTGCAGCATCATTGGCGAAGACCGGATTCGCATGCGGGTCTGGGAACGTGGTGTGGGGGTGACGCGGGCCTGTGGTACGGGTGCCTGTGCGGCCGGTGTTGCCGCTGCGCGCCGCGGTTTGACGGGGCGGAAAACCGAAATCATTCTGGATGGTGGTCCGCTGACCATCGAATGGCTGCCCGACGATCATGTTCTGATGACCGGGCCGGTCGCGACCAGTTTCTCGGGCTTTTTGCACGGATCCCTTCTGGGACAGCATTGATTGAATTTCTGGTGCCGACCCGCAGGTAGCCTGATGGGTCGGTATCGTTCTGAATGGTTTCCCCGGTTGCACAATGCCTGTTCGTCGGGCAAAAGGGCGCAAACGGGTTCTTCGTTCAACCCATGTCGGGACGCCCCCTCCCGTCTTCTGTGAAACTCAAAAGCAGGTTCAGATAATGGCTGACTTCAATACGCTTGACGGTGTCAATGTCGCTGGCAAGCGCGTTTTGCTGCGCGCTGATCTTAACGTTCCAATGAAAGACGGCGTTGTGGGTGATACCACCCGCATCGAACGGACGGTTCCGGGGTTGATCGAACTGGCGGATGCCGGTGCGAAACTTGTCGTGATCACCCATTTTGGCCGTCCCAAGGGCGAACGCATTGCTGAAATGTCGCTTAAACCGGTTGCCGATGCGCTGGCCAAGCAGCTTGGGCGTCCGGTGAAATTCGCCGATGATTGCATTGGTGCGGCCGCCGCAGACGTCGTGAACAGCCTTAAGGACGGCGAAATCGCGGTTCTGGAAAACCTTCGTTACCACGCCGCAGAGGAAAAGAACGATCCGGCCTTTGTCGCCGAACTGGCAAAGCTTGGCGACATTTACGTCAATGATGCGTTTTCGTGCGCGCACCGTGCCCATGCCTCGACCGAGGGGCTGGCCCACAAACTTCCGGCCTATGCCGGTCGTCTGATGCAGGCGGAACTTGAAGCCCTTGGCAATGCGCTTGAAGCGCCGAAACATCCGGTGATGGCAATCGTCGGCGGTGCCAAGATTTCAACCAAACTGGATCTGCTTGGCAATCTGGTCGCCAAGGTTGATCAACTGGTGATCGGTGGCGGCATGGCCAATACCTTCCTTGCGGCCAAGGGTGTAAATGTTGGCAAGTCGCTGTGCGAACACGACCTTCTGGCAACGGCGCGCGAAATTTTTGCCAAGGCTAAAGCCGCCAATTGCGAAATCGTTCTGCCGGTCGATGGTCTGGTCGCCAGGGAATTCAAAGCGCATGCCGATCACACCGTATCTGACATCAACGATGTTGATGCCGATGGCATGATCCTTGATGCCGGGCCGAAAACCATTGTCGATCTGAACAAACGTCTCGAGTCCTGTGAAACGCTGGTCTGGAACGGTCCGCTGGGTGCGTTTGAAATTGCACCGTTCGACACGGCAACCGTTTCCGTCGCCCGGCAGGCGGCAAAACTGACCAAGGCTGGTAAACTTCTGTCGGTCGCGGGTGGTGGCGATACGGTTGCGGCCCTGCGTCACGCCGATGCCGATCAGGATTTCTCCTATGTCTCAACTGCGGGCGGTGCCTTCCTTGAATGGCTTGAAGGCAAGGAATTGCCGGGCGTTGCAGCCCTGCGTGGCTGATCCGCAAACTGCTGATTGTTAAATGCAAGACCCCGCCAATCGGCGGGGTCTTGCTGCTGACAAAGCATTCCCAATCATCCGAAATAAACCACGACGGCGGGAATCCCGTCTCTTTCAATGGGCCATGGATTCCGGGTCTGCACTCCGCTTCGCCCGGCATGACGATTTTGATCAACCGCCAAGCCACTCCAGCTCAGACAAAGCCAACCACCCCCCGCTGCCCCCGGTATCGCCAAACGCCACCGACCGGACGGACCACGCCCCGGACCCCGCTACCCCGAACAAACACCCGTCGCTCTCGGTTGACGCCCGAAACGCAACTCACCCCAAGGGCAACAGCGTTGCTGCATGGCAGGCACACGTCCCGCCCATGATGACCGGCCTTTCGGCATCTCCAAACGAATCCATCGGCCCGCTGGCAACCGATCCTGCCAGCCGATCCCCGCCAGCCAATCCCGGCAACCGGGCCAGCCGACCCCGTGCCAATCCAATCCGGGCGCAATTCGGGCCCGCTGATTCTCGGCATTGTCACGCTTCACCGACCGGGCTGAATTGGACCGAACCAAATTGGCCCCGGCTCTCGCTGCCCCGTTCAAACGCCCTTGCCCCAAGGGCACAACTCTCCCGTCATGATAAACCACAGTTTTTCGCAAATATCCGACGGCCTTACGGCCTGATCGCACCACCCCCGTAATGACTTTTCCAAGCGCCATGAAAGTCCCTTTGGCGGTGCCGCCCCCGCCATGTCATCGCGTCAGATCGCTGCCCTGTCATCGTCTCATTCCTGATTTTGCCGCCCGAAACGCAAAAAACCCGCAAAAGCGAATCACGCTTTGCGGGTTTTGTCTCCGGGCCCATTTGTCCTGTTGACTTTATCTTTATGCCACAAGCCAAAGAACAAATCAAGAACTATTTTCCGAAAACCCGGAAAAAGTTCCCGGAAAAAGCTCAGCACGGCAAAAAAGGTATATTTTTTAATACCTTGGGTAAGACCATCCTACTCCGCCGCATCGACTTTCAGAACGCCGCGACGGATCTGGTCTTCTTCGATCTGGCTTTGGTCATCGGTTGATTCGTTCAGCGGAATACGGATTTTGCCGCACGCGATGTGATCGCCCGGGCCCCGCCAATCGGCGGGGTCTTTGTTATCCGGGAAGGCTGTTGTTGGCGGTTTGCGCGATGATTGTGTCGCGGTCCTTCAGGAACGCCGCATATCCGTTATCCATCATCGCACTGGCCAGTTCGATATAGACGGCAAACAGGCGTGACAGGGTGTCGGTTTCTTCCGCATCAAGGATCGCCAGAAGTTCAGCCGACCGGGCCTGCCCGGTTTCAAAATGTTCCCATGCGCGTTCCAGCAGAATGGTGCCGAGGCGGTCCAGTTCGTCATATTTCTTCTGCCCGATGGCATTGCGGATTTCGCCAAGCGTGATATCGGCGGCAATCAGGATTTCGGCTGGTATCGTCACCAGCCTGTCCGGGCCTTTGATATCCTCTGGAAGGTCGCGCAGGATATGCACCACGTAACAGAAAATCGCCATGTCGCGCGCATGATAAAGCGGTGGGTTGGTCAGAGGGGATGTATATCCGATTTCGTTATCGAATCGTGCCGATAGCAGATAAACAAAAATCGATGCCGGGGCGGCGGTTGCCCCCTCGCAATAGGCGATGAAATCGTCCCATTCATCCATCGGGTCTTCGGCAACATCGCGGCGCAATGCATCGGCCAGATCAACCCACGGATCAACTTCCAGGTCGCTTCGGCCCAAAGTCAGACGCAGGGCATCAAATACCTGCTGGCTGAGCGGGCCGCTTTCGGGATGGGGGTTATCGGCATCGATCTTGGCAGCCTGGATTTGCTGCTGCCAGTGATCAATCGCAATCAGGGTGTCTTCGCGGGCATAGTCGCGTTCATGATCGGTCAGTTCAAGGAACCCGTCATCGACAATATCGTCGATCACCCGCATCGATGCATAGGCCGCCAGAAAGAAACGCTGCCGTTCCGGGCCAAGGCGCATGGCCGCACGGTACAGATTGGCATTTTTTGCCGCGGCAAGGTCGTTGCAGGCGGAAAAGGCATCGGCATTCGGCCCGTCTATCGGTGCTGGCATTCTTGTCATGCGGCGTTTCGTCTTTTCCTGATGATCCTTCTAGGAGTCATACAGCCTCGTTCGGGCAGGCAAAAGGGGAATTGAGCATTTCTTAAAAGATCACGGCCAAATTAAGGGGGCCTGATCCTAGAATTCCAGGCGATATCCGGCTGTCAGACCCAGCATCGCGTCAAAGCGATCAAGCGCACCGGTATTCGGATCAGGGGCAAGATCACTGGTCAATCGACCATGTAACCCGATCCAGATATCCTGAAACGGCATATAGGACAGGCTGGCGGCAATGCCCGCATCATCCGTGCCCGAAAGGTTGCCGGGATTGCCCGAAAAGTTATGGCGGTAAAAGCCACCGGGGTGGTGCGTGGGGGTGACATCAAAATCATTGCGTTGGTCGGTGCCAATGCTTTGCCCGATCGGGCCATTCAGTTCGAAAACCGGGCCAAAGGCAAAGCCCAGATCCGGGCGTGGGGCGTAGCCAATTCCGAACTGGGCCGCAATGCCGTTGTTTGTCGTTGGCTGGCTGTCGATTTCAAACCACAGAAGCGATGGGTCACTTTCCCCATCGGTGGATGGATTGTTCAGGACAATGCCGTGATTTCGACGAGGGGCGAAATAATTGCTCATCCCGCCAGGCAGCGCGGGGGGCAGTATTCCGGGGACCAGTGAATTTGGCGAACTGTCAGTCTGGGGCATGCCAATTGTCACACCGGTTTCATCTGGCGTGGCGGGCTGGATCGACTGGGCACGGGCCGCGTGCGAAAAGCCGCCCGTTGTTGCGGCAACGGCAAGAATCGCAACAGACCACGCAATTGGACTTGATACATGCATATCTCGTGTTCCGACAACCTGATCGCAACTGGTGCACATCCCCTTGTGCAAACAAATTCTGGATGTTTCCGGCCCCGGTTTGTCAGTCGGCAAGGAACGCCTTGATGGCTTTTATCTGTTCCTCGTCATTCAAATGGGGTGCATGTCCGCAATTTGCTACAGTTAAAATCGGCATTTCCGGTTTTTGTTCCCGCATTTTTTCGACAATGGCGGGGGGAATCAGATCAGATTTCGCACCGCTGATCAGCATCACCGGGCAAGAAATAGCGTTGAATTGATCCCATGCATCAAAAGAATCAATATGTTCGGCAAAGACGCGCATGACTTCGGGATCATAATGCATCATGAAATTTCCGTTCGGCAGGCGTCGCACCGAGCGCGCGGAAATAAATGACCAGGTAGCTTCGTCGGTGATGCCAAACGGCGCATAGATCAGTTTGACGATTTCTTCGACATCATGGATCGTTTCAAATTCCGGAGTGGCCCCGACATAGGATTTGATCCGTGCGACTGCCGCAGTGTCAAGTTCCGGTCCGATGTCATTTAAAACCAGCTTTTCGATCCATCCGGCGGCTTCGGCGGTCATGGCAAGCCCGATCAACCCGCCCATTGACGTTCCGATCCACTTGCAGCTTGAAATCCTGAAATGTTCAAGCATTTCGAAGGTCTGTGCGACATAGAAGGGCAGGGTATATTCCCGGTCGGGATTCTTGGCCCATCCCGAAAGCCCGCGGCCGATCATGGACGGGCACAGGACGAAATACGCATCAGTGAAATGCGGCGCGACATGATCAAAATCATCGGCCAGTCGCGCCAGACCGTGGCTCATGACAAGGGCTGGTTTTTGGGGATCGCCCCACGTCCTGACATGAATTTCATAGCCGCAACAGGGAATAAAATGGTCACGAAAGGCGGGCATGGGGTGCTCCGTTTGTAATGCCCGCCAATAGAGACTTTAGCGTCGAATTTATGCGTCGCGTTTGCGGGCGATCATGAATAACCGGTTGAATGGAAACAGTGTGACGCCATCATCACGCGGCGGATAGACCTGTTTCAAGCGGGTTTTGTATTTTTCACAAAATGCGGCGCGCGCATCATCATCGGGCAGGGCGGCAAGAACCGGGCGCAAGGCGGTCGATGATGTCCAGTCGAAAACGGGGTCTTCCCCATGCAGGACATGGCAATACTGGGTCTGCCACAGGTCAATGGCATCGCAATCGGCGGACAGGACATCAAAATAGTCGCCCGGTCGCATGATCCGGATTTGCTGGGTCGCCCCGGCAACCGCATCGCGCCATTCAATTCCGGCTTCGCCAATCAACTGATGACTGGGTGCCAGGAAATTGTTCGGCACCTGAATGGCCAACAGCCCGCCGGGACGCAAAAACCGTGTCAGGCGGGGGAACAGTTTGGCATGTTCGGGAATCCATTGCAGGGCGGCATTGGAAAACAGGATATCAACCGGGCTATCCGGTTCCCATTGCGCGATATCGGCCTGTTGCCATTCGATATTCTCGTCGCGCTTGGCGGCTGTTTCCAACATTTCTGCTGAAGAATCGATCCCGACAATCTGGACATCGGGATTTTCCGGTGTGCGATACGCCTGATCAAGCAACGCGGTGATGGATCCGGGCCCGCAGCCAAGATCGACAATGTGAAGTGGCAAAAAGCCATCCGCCGGTTTGGGCAGACGGGCAATCAGGTCTTTTGCCGGGCGGCGACGTTCATCGCCAAAAAGACCGTAACGAACAGGATCCCAGTGTGTATTGCTCATACTCTGATCCATAACGTGCCCGGTCCAGAAAGAAAACCTCAAAGGCGATGTCGACCGATATCTCGGCGGCAGACCTTATTTATGCCCGTCTTTTTCCAGCTGGTCATAATGTCCCTTGATCAGTGCGAACATGAACAGCACCGCGCCAAAGAACAATGCCAGGCCCACAAAATAGGAATATCCATCATGTGATCCCGAAGCATAGAACAGGCCGAAAATCCCCACCACAATCGTCAGAACACCGAAGATCAAGCGATCCGCACCCATCTTAGAACTCCTCTAAACTTCTGATGTATCTTGATTTTCTGCAATCTATCGATTTGAGCGTATTGATCAAGAAATAACGTGGCGTCTTATGCCGTCCCCAAATTTCGAATTCTTTGAGGTACATCACGAAAGATTTCGACAAGTTGCAAATAAACCGGTCTTTTGAACGGTACAATCAGATCGGGCAAAGTTCCGAAATCGGTCCAGCGCCATGCATCAAATTCAGGATGGGGAACATCAATTTTGATATGTTTTTCCTTACCCGTAAAGTGCATGGCAAACCATTTCTGTTTCTGGCCGCGATACTTGCCGCCAAATGCCTTGCCAATCAGGTGATCGGGTAAATCATAGGTCAGCCAGTCGGGCGTTTCGGCAACGATTTCGGCCTTGTCGGTGCCGATTTCTTCGGACAATTCGCGAAGCGCTGCCTGTTCGGCGGTTTCGCCATCATCTATCCCGCCCTGTGGCAATTGCCATGCGCCTTCAAACCCGATCCGGTTGCCGATCCAGACCTGTCCCTCGTCGTTAAAAAGTGCGATCCCGACACAGGGGCGATAAGGCAGGTCTTCTGCGGTCAGCGTTGATTTGTCCGTGCTGCCGGTTTTTATCTTCTGATCCCCGGCCTTCTGATCATCGCTGGCTTTGGCTGCCTTCTTTGATTTGCCGCCCGATTTCTTCGCCATCAATACCCCCTGACAAACCGCATACGGTGGCGGTGTCATCAATTTTCGATTGTTTCACTTTCGCCGTCACCAGTATCGGACGGGGCGGCATCCTTTTGGGCGCGTTCTTCGGCCAATGCGGCGTCACGCCGGGCGGCTTCCGCCTCGTCCGCAGACTGCGGTGTGACCTGCAATTTTGCAAGCGCCGAAACCGGTGCAAGCTGAACGCCCTGGCGGGCAAGTCGTGACGACCAGTTCCGAAGGCGCTGTATGGTCACCGGATAGGATTGCGCAATTCCGACGGCAACGCCGTTGCTTTTTGCCAGTTCGACCAGATCGTTAAGCCGGGCGTCGATTTGTCGGCGACTTGGAATTTCGTCGATCATGATGTTGCCAACGGCATTCGGACTATCGGCATTCGATGCCAATTGCGCGCCAAGGCTCACTGACCCGGAATTGGTACCTTCAACATACATAAGACCGGTCCGGTCGACGAATTCGATCACCGGACGGATGGCGCTATCGAGGCTTCCGAACTTCGACCCAAGATAACTGACGACACCCGCGTAGCCCGGGAACCGTGCGAGCAACCATTCAAGTCGCACAAGGTTTTCCCCTTCCGGCAGGCTGGTCAAAAGCGCGCGCGGACCGGGATCAGATAGCGGGAAGTCGATCGGCTCCATCGGCAACTGCAAGAATATCTCGTGGCCCATGGCGCGCGCATCGGCAGCGACCTGTTGCAGATTGTTGGCATAGGGCGAAAGCGCCAGCGAAATGTTCAGTGGCAAATCTTCGATTGCCGCCTTCGTTCTGGTGCTGTTCAGGCCTATACCGGTCACGATGATCGCGACATAGGGCTGGCCTTCAACCCGTTCGAAGGGCCGTTTATAGGCATCAAACGGCGTCGTGCCATCATCGGCAATCCGCGGAATACGACCGAAACTGCCTTCTTCATCCAGACCAGGAAGCGGAGCCGGGCGCAGGGGATCGGGTTCTATCGGCTGATCAAGTGCGCCTTCTTCGGCAAGGGCGGCGAGTTCTTCCGGGGTTGGTGTTGTCGTGCCATCCACTGCGCCCTCCTGACCGGGGGTGCCAACCAGATCGGAAACGCCTTCAAGCTGTCTGGCGATGTCTTCGGCACTTTGCGGATTGTTGGGATCACTAGCGGCTTTGGCCAGTGCTTCCTGTTCGGCGCGCGTGCGTTCTTCGACGTCGCGCACACCTTTGGCGATTTCTTCCTGAAGCTCGCGCTCGGTCCCGGGAACGGCGACGATGGTTTTGGGTGATCCAAGATGAAACAGCCGCCAGCCGGTTTCAGGATCAAGGATCGGGATAAGTCCGACACCCGCCGCGGAAATCGGGCTTAAAAACAGCGCAATGATCAGGAGTTTTGACAGCCACCAGCGCCGTGATGGCGGATGCTTGGGCAGACGTTCCCACTGAACCTCGATCGGCAGCTCGTTAAAGGGAAGATCCTCGTCCGACAGGGCGTCTGAAACATCATCTGTTTCAGGATTGCCCATGTCATCAAGAGGATCCCGTTCCTTCTTTCGGCCAAACCGTAAGGATTTTATGAGTTTCCTGATCACGAAAGGTCAGTCTCTTTCGGTCTGCGGATCGCACCTCACCCTTGCGGGCGGGGTGCGAACAGGGCGATGCCCCGGATCATATCAAGTGCACGGGACAGCTGATAATCTTCCAGCGCTATTTCCTCGGCAGCATTGCGGCGATCATTGGCATCGCTTTCGGCGTTGCTGATGGTTTCATCCTCGTTGCGCAATGCACCATTCAGATCGGCTTCGGATCGGCGCTGGGCGGCTTCGATGCTTTCGACACGGGCCTGCGGGACAATGATGTCAGGCACGATGCCGACTTCCTGGATCGATTTGCCCGACGGCGTGTAATAGCGTGCCGTGGTCAGACGCAGTGCCACATTGCCGGGCATCGGAAGGATTGTCTGAACCGATCCCTTGCCGAAACTGCGTGTTCCCATGATGACCGCGCGGCGGTGATCCTGAAGGGCACCGGCAACGATTTCGGATGCGGATGCCGAACCGTCATTGATCAGAACGATCATGGGAAGTCCGTCGGCAAGATCGCCCGGACGGGCATTGTAACGTTCGGTATTTTCGGTATCGCGCGGGCGGGTTGATACGATTTCTCCCTTATCAAGGAAGGCGTCCGAAACCGAAATCGCCTGATCGAGCAACCCACCAGGATTGTTGCGCATGTCAATCACAAGGCCCTTGATTTCCGGGCCGATCTGATCGCGCAACTCGGTGATCGCACGTTGCAGGCCGCTAAAGGTCTGCTCGTTGAATTTGGTGATACGGATATATCCGACATCATCCTTTGCTTCGGATCTAACCGACTGGATCTTGATCACGGCCCGGGTCAGGGTGACATCAAACGGTGCGGTTTCACCCTTGCGCATGATGGTCAGGATAATGTCTGTATTGACCTTGCCGCGCATCATTTCAACCGCTTCGTTCAGGCCAAGACCACGGATCGGTTTGCCATCGATATGGGTGATGAAGTCACCGGGTTGCAAACCGGCCTTTTCGGCAGGTGTGTCATAAATCGGGGAAATGACTTTGACAAAGCCTTCTTCCATCGTGACTTCGATACCAAGCCCACCGAATTCACCGCGGGTATCGACCTGCATTTCCTCGAAATTATCCATATTCAGATAGGAGGAATGTGGATCAAGCGATGTCAGCATGCCGTTGATGGCTGCTTCGATCAGCTGCTTGTCATCGACTTCTTCGACATATTTCGATTTCACCTGTTCAAACACATCGCCAAACAGGTTCAGCAGCCGATAGGTTTCGGCTGATGTTGTTGGTGAAGATTGCGCCAGCGCGGGCGAAGCAAGGCCCAAAGTCATGCCGGTAGCGAGTGCGAATACTGCCAATCGAGAGGTTTTCATCCACTTACCTTGCCGTTTTTCGAGGCCAGCCAGGGAAGCGGATTGATCGCTTCACCGTCATGGCGCATCTCCAGATAGAGTTTAGGCGATAATTCACCCATTATTCCAACAGGTTCACCCGCCAACAGATATTGTCCTACCACACTGTCGAGCCGATCAAAACCAGCGATAAGGCTATGGTATCCTTCGCCGTGTTCGATAATCAAGAGGCGGCCATAGCCACGGAAGGGCCCGGCGAATACAACTTTGCCGTCAAAGGGCGATACGACCTGCGCGTTTGGGCGTGTGTCGATCTCGATCCCTTTGGAATGTGTAACCGCCAGTCCGTCCGGTCCGCGGGACCGTTCACCAAACAATGTAACGACCTTTCCGCTTGCGGGCATACGCAATTGTCCGTGTGCCAGCGTGATCGAACTGCCGACAGAAAGCTCTTCATCATTTGCCGATGGCGCCTTGCTGGCAGGGGCTGTTTTTTCCGCAGGGGTGGCGGGCGGCTCGTTTCTGGCAATTGTCGATGGGGCCGGGGCCGGTTTGGGTTCTGTGCGCTTGGCGATCTGGCGTTCCGGTTTCATGCGGGGTTCGGGAACGCCTTCCGCCCGCTTTTTCAGGCTTTCCAGAAGATCGCCCAATGATTTTGCCTCGGTCGCCAGTTCATTGACGGCGCGCGATGCCATTTTGGCCTCGGCCTCGGTTTCCGAACGCAGTTTGCGCTTTTCGTTAAGCAGGGCGGCCAGTGACTGGCGCTCTGCCTGTAATTCTTTGGTGGCGGCTGCCATTTCGCTGCGGCGCGTTCGGATGTCTTCGCGAAGGGTGCCAATTTCTTCAAGCTCGGCGCGCAAATCGCGCGCATGCTGTTCAACACCGGGTAGGGCGGCCTTTAACAGGATGGCTGACCGCAATGTATCCTGCGGGCTGGTCGGAAGGGCGATCACAGCTTCGGGCGGGGTGGTCGACAAACGCTGCAAGGCCATCAGGATGCGGGCATATTGCCCGGCTTTGTCTTCAAGGCTGGTGGCGGCCCGCTTTTCGCGCACTTCAAGTTCGGCAAGCTGATCTTCAAGATCGGTCAGGGTTGTTTCAAGGCGCTGGGCGCGTCTGGCGACCGAAATGGCTTCGGATTGAAGCGCCTGTTCCTCGGTCCAGAGTTCGCGCGATTTACGCGCCAGGAATTCTTCCTGCTTTTGCTGCTCTGACAGCTGGCTTTCAAGTTTATCAAGCTGACTGTCGACCTTGCGTAGCGACTGGGCAAAAGACGGCGCTGCCCCGCCCGCGATCATGGCTGCAATCACAGCCAGCGCAGGCAGGGCGGTCTTGGAACGCAGATCAGTTCGCAAGAAGCGCATCATTCCCTTTCAAACCCTTGATCAACGGTTTGCCGGACATTTCCGCCGGTTGCGGTAGCCCGAGAAGCTGCAACAAAGTCGGTGCCACGTCGGCCAGGCGACCATTTTCCAGTGTCGCGCCTTCGGGTCCATTCACCAGAATGGTCGGCACCAGATTAAGCGTATGCGCGGTGTGCGGCTCGCCGGTTTCCGGATCCACCATCATCTCACAGTTCCCGTGATCGGCGGTAACGAACATCACGCCGCCCACCGATTTAACCGCATCAACAACCTGCCCAAGGCAGGTATCGACCGCTTCGGCGGCCTTGATAGCGGCGGACAAAATGCCGCTATGGCCGACCATGTCGGGGTTGGCAAAGTTCAGAATGATCGCATCATAGGTTTCAGCCCTGATCGCCGCCACCAGCTTTTCGGTCACTTCCGGGGCCGACATTTCCGGCTGCAAATCATAGGTCGCGACCTTGGGCGATGGCACCAGAATACGGTCTTCGCCCTCGAAAACCTGTTCTTCGCCGCCGTTAAAGAAGAAGGACACATGCGGATATTTTTCGGTTTCCGCGATGCGCAACTGCTTCATGCCAGCCCTGGAAACGACTTCACCAAAGATATTTGGCAACACCTGCGGCGGATAGATCGCATCCATATATTTTGCATGGTCGGATGAATATTCAACCATACCGGCCTGCACGGCAAATCTGATCGGGGTGCCACGGTCAAACCCGTCAAAGTCCGGTGCGCAGATCGCGGCCAGAATTTCACGCGCGCGGTCGGCCCGGAAATTGGTCATCAAAAGTCCGTCGCCGTCTTTCATGCCGGCATAATCGCCAATCACGGTCGGCAGAACGAATTCATCCGTGGTGTCGGCATCATAGGCTGCCCGGATTGCGGCTTCGGCACTTTCAGCGGTGCGGCCATCGGCGTAATTCTTGCCCTTTACCATCGTGAAATAGGCTTGGCTGACGCGTTCCCAGCGATTGTCGCGGTCCATGGCGTAATAGCGCCCGGTGACGGTTACGATTTCAACATTGGCATCACCGATCAGTGCGCGGAATTTTTCAAGGAATTTGGCGGCACTTTTGGGGGCGGTATCGCGGCCATCCAGATAGGCATGGATTTTTACCTGCACACCGGCCGATGCGATGATTTTGGCAAGGGCCGCCATATGGGCCTGATGGGAATGCACCCCGCCTTCGGACAGAAGCCCCGCGATATGACAGACACCCCCGCTTTCTTTCAGCTTGGCGATAACCTTTTTGACGGTATCGGTATCGGCGATCGAACCGGTTTTGACAGCCTCGTCAATTTTTGGCAGTTCCTGCATCACAACCCGGCCGGCACCAAGATTCATATGGCCGACTTCGGAATTGCCCATCTGCCCTTCGGGCAGGCCTACATCAAGACCGCAGGCTTTCAGAAAGCCGGTCGGATTGTTGGCATAAAGCGCGTCCCAAACAGGGGTATTGGCCAATGCAACCGCATTGTCCTTGCTTTCCTCGCGATAACCCCAGCCATCCAGAATGCACAGCACCACCGGACGCGGGCGCTTTACGGTATTTGATACAGTCACAATCATAATCCCACGAAGTAAAGTACACGAAATAAGGTAAAAGGCTGAATTACCGGTAAAGATGGTTATTTTCCGGTAATTTTGCCATCCGTACAAAGACGCCGGGCGCGGTGGGTCCGCCATCAGACGCTGCCAATCATAGCATTTTCAACGCGCAATCTATCATGAATGCCGGTATTGAACAGCCTTCCGACCGGGTATTTTTTGTGCGCTTGCAAAGTCGCTTTTTGACAAGGATCATCACCTGCCTGTAATCTCGGGCGTTACGGTGATACCTCGAATAACCGCGATGGGAGAGCCCGCTTTGATCCCGCGATCAGATCGGCGCCGAAGGAGCAATAGCCCCGAAAACTCTCAGGCAGATGGACCGTTGCGGATTGAGGCTCTGGAGAGAGAAAGCGGTACGGGGCCAATGCCCGGCACCATATTTCCACCGAAGGATGAAGCCATGGCGTCAAAGACTTCTTTGTTTTTGGCAACAGGGCGCACAATCTCAGGTCAAGGGACAGAGGGGGCAAGACACCGGTTCTATAACGTCATGTGGCATTGATCCGCATGACAAAGAGCCGTGGGAGGCCCATTTGACCGAAGAAAATAAGCAGCGTCCGCAAGACGTTAATCTTTCCGTTGTCGATCTTTATACCATCGGCATCGGCCCATCGAGTTCGCATACGGTCGGCCCGATGCGCGCGGGCTATCGGTTCTGTCTGGAACTCGAAGCCCGGAATCTTTTGGAAAAAATCGGCTCGGTAATTGTTGATCTTTACGGATCGCTTGCCCTGACCGGCAAGGGCCATGCCACCGATACCGCGGTGATCATGGGGCTTTCGGGGGAACGACCGCGTTCGGTTGATCCCGACCGGATCGCACCGACAATGGATGCGATTGATAAAGATCACGCATTACAGCTTTACGGCGCGCATCCGGTTGCCTTTAACCGTGAAACCAATCTTGTGTTTCACATGACCGAAAGCCTGCCTGAACATCCCAATGGCATGCGGATCACCGCCTTTGACCGTGACGGTGTTGTTCTGCACAAACAGGAATATTTTTCGGTTGGGGGTGGGTTTATCGTCTCGGGCGATGATCGCGGTGCGGAATATTCCGGCGATAACATCACACTGCCTTATCCCTTTTCCTCGGCCGATGAACTGATGGCGATCTGTAAAAAGGAAAAGCTGTCGATTGCCGAAGTCATGGCCGAAAATGAAAAAAGCTGGCGTGAACCTGCCGAGACCGAGGAATTTGTCGACCGCGTGCATCGCGCGATGATGGATTGTATTGAGCGTGGCTGCAAAACCGATGGCATCCTGCCCGGAGGGTTGAATGTCAAACGGCGTGCGCGCAAACTTTACCTTGAACTGACGGAACGGCCAGAAGCGGGGCTTAAGGACCCGTTGACCGTGATCGACTGGGTCAATCTTTATGCTCTTGCGGTTAACGAAGAAAATGCTGCCGGTTCGCGCGTCGTGACCGCCCCGACCAACGGGGCGGCGGGTGTTATTCCGGCCGTGCTGCGCTATTACGAACGGTTCGGGGCCAATGTGACACAGGGCAAAATACGCGAATTCCTGTTAACGGCGGCAGCCATTGGTTCGATCTATAAAAAGCGTGCGTCGATCTCGGCCGCCGAAGTCGGTTGTCAGGGTGAGGTCGGTGTGGCCTGCTCAATGGCGGCAGGCGCGCTTTGTGCCGTCATGGGCGGTACGCCCGAACAGGTTGAAAACGCCGCCGAAATTGGCATGGAACACAACCTTGGCCTGACCTGTGATCCGATTGGCGGTCTGGTGCAGGTACCCTGCATCGAACGCAACACCATGGGGGCGGTCAAGGCGATCAATGCTGCCCGTCTGGCAATGCGAGGTGATGGTCAGCATACCGTGTCACTCGATAAGGTAATCGAAACCATGCGCCAGACCGGCATTGATATGCAAAGCAAATACAAGGAAACCAGTCAGGGCGGGCTGGCGGTCAATGTCAACGTGGTCGAATGTTGAGCTGACAGTTTGAAATACCGACCAAACACCCTCGAAGCCGCCGTTTCGGGGGTGTTTTTCATCCGGCCTGATTCTTGCCACCTTGCGCCTGCAATCTGATATCATTGAGAAATCAAAAACGGGGCAAAGACCCCGAACAGGTTGGGCAAAGCATGAAAAAGAAACTGTTCCGCATCTATATCGCGGTCAGTCTGGATGGCTATATCGCGCGCGCCAATGGTGCTGTTGACTGGCTTGATCAATTCGATCCGGGCGAGTTCAATTTCGAGGGCTTTCTGGGCACCGTGGGAACACTGATCATCGGGCGAAAAACCTTTGATCAGGTGATGGAATTTGGCGACTGGCCCTATGAAGATCGCCGCACGATTGTCCTGACATCGCGCGATTTGCCCGATAACCGCCCGGCCAATACAGAGGCCTATGGCGGTAGTCTTGTGGAACTGGCAAGCCAGCTTCGCGATGACAGGTCCGATACCGGCGATATCTGGATCGTCGGTGGGGCCAGTGTTGTGACCCAATTCCTGTTTGGCGGCCTTGTCGATCAGCTTGAAATGTTCATCATCCCCGAAATTCTCGGTGATGGCATCCGGCTGTTTGGCCGGGATGCTGTGGGCACGACACTGAAACTGGTGGCATCGGAGCACTACAAGTCCGGTGTCGTGCGCATGCAGTATGGTTTGCGTTAAAGCCGGTTACTTAAGCGTTTCCAGTTTTTGGGCAATCTTTGAGGAAAGTTCGCGTAGGGCATTAACAGCACTGCTTTGCCAGTCGCTGTCGAGGACCATCTGCATCTTTTCCTGATAGCTGTCGGTGACTGTAACCGGTTCGCCCTTGTTCAGTTCGTTGCCCTTCAACGTCACTTCGGACTTGTTATGCACCGTGACCTGCCAGAAACCGGGTTCGAACCATGACCAGAACTTGATCAGGTCGGCATCGACGGAGTCGGCGCTGTCATATTCGGCGTCCCCCGGTTCAAGAACACGGTATCCGGCCTGTTTGAAGCCGTTGGAGATTGCCTTGTTGACAGCATCGGCAACGGTTTTGCCTTCGGGTAGCAAAACATCCCCCAGTGCCATTCCATAGGTGTTGCGTTTGCGGGCATAGGCACGCGATGTAAAGGTGACATCATCAATCTCGTCATTCGACAGCGACGGGATATCCGGTGTTGACGGATCAATCTCGAATTGGCGTTTGTCTTCGACCGAAACGATTTTAACGGCCGGCCCAGTCGCCGGGTTCTCAATTTTGGCCGGTTCCTGAATTTCGACAACGCTACGCGAAGCTGCGCACGCGCCGGTCAGCATTGCCAAACCGATAGCGGCGGCAATCTTTAAGTATCTGTTTTGCATCGTTAATTCCCCTACTCAAACAGATAGAGAAATACCCATGGACAAATTTTGAAACAACTTATCCAAGAGTGGGGGAACCAATGCTTTTGGTGACTTTGAGGATTATTCCCGGTGATAGGGATGGTTGGTCTGGATGGCGTGGGCGCGGAAAAGCTGTTCGGCAATCAGGGCGCGGACCAGCATATGGGGCCATGTCGCCTTGCCAAGTGACCAAAGCGTATTGGCGCGTGTTTTGATGGCGTCCCCATGCCCGTCGGCCCCGCCAATGGCAAAGGCGATATTTCCGGCATATTGATCGATCCAGCCTTCAAGCTTTGCGGCAAAATCGATGGAGCCATATTCGCGGCCATGCTCGTCAAGTGCGATCAAAAAGGCACTTTCGGGGATGACGCCCAGTAAAAGCTCCGCCTCGCGGTCTTTGAGCTGATTGGGGGGCAGCTTTTTCTTCTCTTCGACTTCCCGCACGGCAAAGGGCCAGCGCAGGCGGGCTGCGTAATGGTCAAAAAGATCTTTCTCGGGGCCGTTCTTCATCCGGCCCACTGCCGCAAGGGTAATTTGCATCTTTCCGATCTGGCTCCGGCCCGCAAGGGGACCACCGATGGCCAATCCCCGCGGTGGTCAGGGCAAACCGGGGCGGACTGTATTAATACAGTCGCGCCGCCTGCTGTTTAAGCGCCGGATTTTCAACGCCCCACATCTGTTCTATGTTGTAGAAAGCGCGAACTTCCGGGCGGAACAGATGGACGATGACATCGCCGGCATCAACCAGAACCCAGTCGCCCTGTTCCTTGCCTTCGGCCTGGGCACGGCCCTGACCTGCTTCTTTCAGCTTTTCGACAATATGCTCTGCCATCGACGCCACCCGTCTGGAGGATGACCCGGTTGCAATGATCATATGATCGGCAAGGGAGGTTTTATCGATCAGATTAATGGTGACAAGGTCTTCGGCCTTGTCGTCTTCGAGCGTGCTCTGGATAAGGGCAAGAAGCTCGCCCGGGGTCAGAGTCTTTTTTGCGGTACCTATGGTCGCCACCTCAATTTACGCAAGAGAGCCCGATCCGTTTTGGATCCGGGGAACTCCCGCCGGTCAAACCTGCCATCTGCCTTCGGCGCGGATTGCGGTCGAAGAAGCCGGATGGCGCTTTATTGGCAGGTAAACCCAGGCCGGAACATCGAGATCGGCCAGCAAACCCGCCCTGTCCGATGGGATGCGCCAGCGTTCCATACGCTTGGCTGCCGTCCCGGACAATGCCTTGTTAGAATACCCCTCGCGGTCAAGAACCGCAATGGGAGCGCGCAAAATCAACCTGTCCCACCATTTCCATTTATGAAACTGGGCCAGATTGTCCGCCCCCATCAGCCATACGAACCGCGTTCGGGTAAAACGACGCTGCAAAGCTGCGAGAGTGTCGGCCGTATAACGGGTTCCCAGTTCTGATTCAATTGCAGAAACAACAATGCGGGGATGCTTTGCCATCATCAGCGCCGAATCGAACCGGTCGGCAAGGTCGGCCATACCCTGGGCGGGCTTGAGCGGGTTTTGCGGCGACACCAGCCACCAGACTGCATCAAGTTGCAGGGTTTTCAAGGCTTCCAGCGATATATGCAGATGCCCTTCATGGGCCGGGTTAAACGACCCGCCCAGCAATCCGACGCGGGGCGGGGCACTATGACTTCTGGGCGTCGAAAAACTCATGGGCGGGTCTGGCCGGTGCCGCGCACGATGTATTTATAGCTGGTCAGCTGTTCGACTCCGACCGGGCCGCGTGCATGCAGCTTGCCCGTCGAAATGCCAATCTCGGCCCCCATGCCAAATTCGCCGCCATCAGCAAACTGTGTCGATGCATTGACGATCACGATGCCGGAATCAACACCATTGAGGAACGTCGCGGTCGCATCGGTATCCTCGGCCAAAATGGCGTCGGTGTGATGCGATCCATATGTGTTGATATGGTTGACCGCTTCTTCGACGCCATTGATGACCTTGATCGACACAATGGCATCAAGATATTCGGTGATCCAATCATCGTCCGTGGCAGGCAGGATGCGGGTGTCTGCCTTTTGCGCGCTGGCATCGCCACGCATTTCACATCCCTTGTCGGCAAGGGCCGCGGCAATTTTCGGCAACAGATCATCGGCAACCACCTGATCAATCAGGATGGTTTCGGTCGCACCGCAAATGCCGGTCCGGCGCATCTTGGCATTCACCACGATATCGACGACTTTGGTCACATCCGCACTGGCATGGACATAGGTATGGCAAAGCCCTTCCAGATGCTTGAACAGGGGAATCCGACTTTCATCGGTAATGCGCGATATCAGCGACTTGCCGCCGCGCGGGACGATGACGTCGATGTAATCGGACAGTTTCAGCATCTCGCCAACGGCGGCGCGATCCGTCACCGGGATCATCTGAAGCGCATGTTCGGGCAAACCGGCATCGAGAATACCGGCAAGCATGCAGTCAAAAATCGCGCGGGATGAATGGAAGCTTTCCGAACCACCGCGCAGGATGGCGGCATTGCCCGATTTGATGCACATGGCACCGGCATCGGCCGTCACATTCGGGCGGCTTTCATAAATGATGCCGATCACGCCAAGCGGCACAGACACGCGCGCGATATCGAGCCCGTTGCGTTCGGGGCTCCAGCGGGCAAGTTCGCGACCCACCGGATCGGGAAGGTCGGCAACTGCTTCGACCCCGGATGCCATGCTTTCGATGCGTGCAGGGTCAAGCGCAAGACGATCAAGCAATGCTGGCGTCAGGCCCTTTGCACGGCCTGCTTCCATGTCGCGTGCATTGGCGGCCAGAATGATATCGGCATTTTCGCGCAATTTGCGTGCGGCGGCCTTAAGGGCAGCGGTTTTTGGTTCGGACGGGACCTGTGCCAGTTTCAGCGAAGCTTCACGGGCATTGATGCCCATGTCGTGCATCAGTGCTGCGATGTCCTGGGTTTCGATGCTGGCAAGTGCCGTCATGGTCCTGGTTCCGTTCCTTGAAGATGTCCCGCAGGCCGGAATTCCCGGGGCGGGCTTATCGCAATTTTATCGACAATTTGACAAAATATCCCTCTGACCGCGTAACTGCAATCATCTAGGAACGATAAATCAATGTTTTGCGAACTATTCCGTAGACGGCAAGACATGCTTTCTTGTCCGACTTGCTTGCCAAATCATTGATTACGGGCCATCTGTTGTTTTGGGAAAGCGGGACGTCAATCGGAAAGCCGGGGCTGTGTCGGACACGTCACATGGTACCCACCAGGGGATGAAAACTTGAAAAATATGGGTGATAGCCAGCCAACAGCCCGCGCTGAATTTGGTGTTGTTAGAACTTTTCTGCCATATCTTTGGCCGCGTGGCGAGTTCGAGCTCAAGGTTCGTGTGGTTATCGCCCTGCTGTTTCTGGTCGGGGCGAAGGTCGCCAACGTTTATGTCCCTGTTTTGTATAAATACGCCGTCGATGCGCTTGACGGCGGTGGCAAGGCCGGTGCTTCGTCCGGTGGTGCCGATGCGACATCTCTGATCGTGGTGCCGGTGGGGATGATTGTCGCCTATGGGCTGGTGCGGGTTTTATCCTCGGCCTTCGGGGAATTGCGCGATGCCGTCTTTGCCAAGGTCGCGCAACGTGCCATCCGGACATCCGCCCTTGGCGTTTTTGAACATTTGCATGCCCTGTCGCTTCGGTTCCATCTGGATCGTCAGATGGGCGGGCTCTCGCGCGCGATTGAGCGCGGGGTCAAGGGGATTGAATTCCTTTTGTCCTTCATGCTGTTCAACATTCTGCCGACCCTGCTTGAAATCTTCATGGTGTCGGGCATTCTGTGGGTGCTTTATGATTTCTGGTTCGCGCTGATCACGTTTGTCACCATCGTGATCTATATCGCGTTCACCCTGATCGTGACCGAATGGCGCATGAAGTTCCGCCGCGAAATGAACCAGCGCGATGACGAAGCCAACACCAAGGCCATCGACAGTCTGATCAATTATGAAACGGTCAAGTATTTCAATAACGAGGATCACGAATCCCGGCGTTACGACAATGCCCTGCGCGGTTACGAAACGGCGGCGGTGAAGTCGCAGGAATCCCTGTCCAAGCTCAATATCGGGCAGGGTGCCATCATTGCGGTTGGTCTGGTTCTGAACATGCTTCTGGCGGCCAAGGGTGTTCAGGATGGCAACATGACCATTGGCGACTTTGTGCTGGTGAACACCTATTTGTTGCAGCTTTACATGCCGCTAAACTTCCTTGGTTTTGTCTATCGGCAGATCAAACAGTCGCTGACCGATATGGAACGCATGTTTTCGTTACTCGACGTCGAAAAGGAAGTCGAAGACAAGGACGGGGCACCTGCGTTGGTTTGTGCGGATGCGGCAATCCGGTTCGAGGATGTCAAATTCGCCTATAACCCGGATCGTCAGATTCTGAAGGGTGTCAGTTTCGAAGTTCCGGCGGGCAAAACCGTTGCTGTTGTCGGGCCAAGCGGGGCGGGCAAATCGACCCTGACCCGCCTGATGTTCCGTTTCTATGACGTCTCGAGCGGTCGGATCACGATTGACGGGCAGGATATCCGCGATGTGTCGCAGACATCCCTGCGCCGTTCGATCGGTATCGTGCCGCAGGATACGGTCCTGTTTAACGATACGATTGCCTATAACATCGCTTATGGTCGCCCCGGCGCGGAAGAGGCGGAAATCACCAATGCTGCCAAACTCGCCAGCATCGATGGCTTCATCGCCGCCCTGCCACAGGGTTTTAAAACCATGGTCGGCGAACGCGGGCTTAAACTTTCCGGTGGGGAAAAACAGCGTGTATCGATTGCGCGCATGTTGCTGAAACGCCCGAAAGTCATGATCTTTGACGAGGCGACATCGGCCCTTGATACCCGTACCGAAAAGGATATCCAGCAGGCGCTTCGCGATGTGTCGCGCGGGCATACGACGCTTGTGATCGCGCACCGGCTTTCGACCGTGATTGATGCCGATGAAATCATCGTGCTGCGCGACGGGCAGGTCGCCGAACGCGGCCGCCATCAGGACCTTCTGGCACAGGACGGGCTTTATGCCGAAATGTGGGCCCAGCAGCAGGAAATTCGCGAGGCCGAAGAAATCCTTGCCCATGCCGGGGATGTCAAGGCATAGGTCCGAAAACCTGCGTGGTGTCAAGCAGCCAAAGGGCGGTTGATATGGTGATGAAGGATAGTGACGTTGCGATCATAAGCGATGCGGCACAGAGTCCTTCATGGCCATAACGTTGTCCAAAGACCGCATAGATGCTCAGCATCGGCGAACAGGCAAAACTGACCGCGGCAATTTGCAGGACTGGCTCCATCGGCGGCATCAGCCAGACAAGGGAAAATACGATCAGCGGATGCAGGATCAGTTTGCCAGTAACGATCCGCGCCATATCAACGCGCATACCCCGGATTTTAAGCCCGACAAGACCCGCTCCGATCACAAACAGCGCCACCGGTCCCGATGACATTGCCAGCATGTCGATGGCTTTCAGGGCCGGGGCGGGCAGTTCAATCCCGGTCAGCGAAAGACAAAGGCCTGCAAAAATCGCGATGATAATAGGTGTTTTGCACAGGTTTTTTAATGCCTTGCCAAGAACCTGAAGCCGTCCCTGTCCGTTATTGTTTGCACTGTCGCCCAGCACAAGAACCAGCGGCATCATCACCAGCGTTTCGATCATCACGCACAGTGTTAATGCTATCGCTGCCGGTGGCCCCAGCACCTGAAGCGCGATCGGATAGCCGATAAATCCGCTATTGGAGAATGACATGCCCAAACCCTGCAGGGTCGCATTGGCAAAGGATTTCCGGGCGATAAAGCGAGTATAGGCAATCCCGATTGTCAGAATGATTAACGAGCCGCCGCCATAGGCAATCAGAAATTCGCCGTGAATGATGTCGGCAATCGGCCGCCCTGAAAGCGTTTTGACCAGAAGGGCCGGTAGGGCAAAATTCATCACGAACGCCCCCATGCTGCGCGCCACATCCTGCGCGATGATATTTTGCCTGACCGCGACATAACCCAGTGCGATAATCAGGAAGATGGGGCTGGTGATCGCCAGAATATCAAGCATATTGGGGCATATTCCGAAACCGGCGCGGATGATCTGATCGACAGACCGCGGTTGTGCCAAAAATATTTGATTTTATTACATATCCCGTGCAATGCCGGGCGGGTCAAGAAATGGAATGGATTTATCAATGAACCAGACCGGAATGGATTGGCCCGAAAGCCTGATGCCCAATGCCTTTCGCGGTCTTGATTTGTTGCGATCCGTTTCCGTGCGTGGTCAAAAGGCGGCCGGTCTGATTTCAGGACATGGTGTATGGGATGGGCTTGCCGGGTTTGATCCGATTGTCGCCGGAACTTTTCCGATCAATCTTGATATTGATGGATCGGATATCGACATCCTTTGCCATTGCACGGATTTTGATGGTTTCGAAGCCCACGTACAGGCTGTCTTTGGTCATCATGATGATTTTGGATTGCATCGCCGCCCGGCAACGCAACATGTTGCGCAGGCTATTGTCGTGCGGTTTGTTCTGGATGATTTGCCGGTCGAAATTTTTGCCACCGGCACGCCTTCGCAATGCCAGTTCGGCTTCCGCCATATGCTGGTCGAGGCACGGTTGATATATCTTCTGGGGTCGCAGCTTTCCGAAGAAATCCGGAAAATGAAACGGGCCGGTTTCAAAACCGAACCTGCCTTCGCCATCCTTCTTGAACTGGGCGCCGATCCCTATCTCGTGCTGGACGAAATGTATGATCTGGGGCCGCTTGCATTAAAAAGCAGGGTGGGGCGGTTCATCCTTTAAGGTCGTCAAGGCTGCCATGGCTGTCCAGCGCGTGATAGCGGACCGTATCGCGCCCGCTTTCCTTGGCTTCATAAAGGGCCTCGTCGGCAATCCGCAGTACATCGAGCGGTTCATAAAGATCGGTCGTTTCACTGGAAATCCAGGTCGCCCCGACGCTGACCGTGATCGAAACCGCATTGCCGTCCATATCGCTGACCCGGCATTGATCACGCACCGCATTGCACAACTTGTAACCAAGATACATCGTCTGTTCGAGGCGAATGCCTGGCAGGACACAAACGAATTCCTCTCCCCCGAAACGTCCGACGATGTCATGATCGCGAAGGCAAGATGACATGATGGCGGCAATGTCCTGTAATACCTTGTCGCCGATCAGATGGCCATGTGTATCATTGACCTGCTTGAAATGGTCGATATCAAGCATGAATACCCCGGCCGAGCCACCTTTGATCCGGGAACTCGTCATTTCGCGCGCCAGCAATTCTTCAAGTCCGCGCCGGTTCCAGACCCCGGTCAGGCTGTCGATCATCATGTCGCGATGTGCTGCATCCAGATCGGCCAGAAGCTGTCTCTGGCTGCGTTCGCTATAGCGAAGGGCAAGAACCGTTTCGATCCAATGGGCAAGGTCCTTGAGCGTTTCGATCTCGCTTTCGGAAAAATTGCGGGTTTTTGAATCAATAATGCACAGCGTGCCAAGCTTGTAGCCTTCGCGATTGGAAAGCGGCACACCGGCATAGGACCGGATATGGGGTGCCCCCACCACCAGCGGATTGTCGCTGAAACGTTCGTCATCGATGGCATTGCCAACAACAAGCGGCGCGTCATGCATGATCGCATGCCCGCAAAACGAAATGTCACGCGGCGTTTCGGGAACGCCCAGATTGATCCGGGATTTGAAAAACTGCCGGTCGCCATCAATCAGGGAAATGGCGACGATTTCGGTGTTGAAAATGCGTTCGGCAAGGCGCGTAATCCGATCAAGTTCAGGGTCGCGCGGTGTTGACAGAATACCCATGCTTTCAAGCGATTTCTGCCGCTCGTTCTCGTTATCCGGCGTGGGCGCGATTTTCAAGACGGTTCTCCCGTTACAGCATGTTGTTATTCCAGGTGGAGTTTAATGCTGTTCAAATAGTCCTTTGTTGTGCTGTTCGTTGACATCGGGCGTGAACACCACCCGGTCGCGGCCGCTTTGTTTCGCGCGATATAGCGCGGCATCGGCAATTTCGAAAATGGCCTTGCGGTTGTCGTTGCTGCAACCTGCCGCAATCCATGTGGCCCCGATGGAAATAGTCACGCCAAGGGTTTTGCCCTCGCTGGTGTTGATCGGCGTATTGCGCAGGATATTGCAAAGTTTTTCAGCAATTTTCGGGGTCGTTTCGCGCGTGATACCGGGAATGACACATACAAATTCCTCGCCGCCGACACGTGCAATGATGTCATTTTCGCGCAAATGATTTTTGAGCATCCCGGCAATTCTGATGATGACCTCATCGCCAATCAGATGTCCGTGCGTGTCATTGACGCATTTGAAATGATCGATATCACATAACAAAATCCCGCAGGGTTCGGTCAATGGCACGCCTTCTGGGGCGAGTTCTCGATCAAGTATTTCATCAAGCCCGCGCCGGTTCCAAAGCCCTGTCATCGGATCAATCATACTTTGACGAACCGCTTCATCAAGGCTTTGCATCAACCGTTTCTGGCTGAATTGTGCAAACCGCAGCAACAGAACCATATCGACCAGATAGGCAAGGTCCTTGAGGTTATCGATATCGCGCTGGCTCATTTCGCGCGGTTTGTCGTCAAAAATGCAAAGTGTCCCGACCGGTTGTCCTTCGTGATGATGCACTGGCATCCCGGCGTAAAAAATCACTGGCGTATCGCAGATCACCAACGGATTGTCGGAAAAACGGGGATCGATCCGGGCATCCTTGATCACCATCGGCTCGGTCTGGGTGATTGCATGCCCGCAGAACGAAATATCGCGGCGGCTTTCCAGCTTTTCGAAATTGGCCCGGGATTTGAAAATCTGTCGGTCATGATCGATTACCGTCATCGTGGCCGATTTGACGTCAAAGATCCGTTTGGCAAGTGACGTGATTCGGTCAAGTTCGGGTTCGGCATCAAAAGTTGCGATACGCATGCGCGTGATGATGCCCTGACGTTCGGCTTCGTTATGCGGTATTGGTGCAAGTTCCATCCTGATCCCCGACCATGCTGCTGCCTTTTAAGTGGGAAGCCGACAGGGGATTTCCAGATGGGCCAGTCCCGAGTAACCAGGATAATCAGTCAACAATAACCGTATCGCCCACCCGGATCGCACCGGGTTCAATCGCACGGCATGTAACCCCGCCCCGCCAGTCCGGTGTCAGGGCCTTTTCAAGGCCCGGTGCTGCGGCTTCCATCCGGTTGCACGGATCGGTTTCGCCGGTGATTTCAAGGACCAGTTCCCCTATCCGGATGCGCGTACCGGGCGTTTGCGGCAATTTCATACCTCGTACCAACAGATTGGCGCGCCGCGTGGTCCAGGGCAAATCCATACGGTCAATTTCGCCGCAGGCCGCCAACCAGTCTTCCTCAGTCATGACCGTGATCTGGCGTTTGCGTAGCTTGCCGCGATAATCGCCATCAACCCCAAAATCAAGACTGACAGAAACACCATCAAGCGTTTCCATTGGCGCACGTGAACGTGCCTTACGCGCGATACCAATCAGGGTGGCGGTCATGACAATCTCCGTCTTTGATCCGATTAACGTGGGGGAATGACGTCTTCGCCGATCAGGTCTTCCATTGGCCCGATACAACCCAGCGACCGGCAAAGTTTTCCGGCACAAGAATGGTCTGGCGGGGCGTCGCGCTGTCATCACGTTCCGGATAATCGGTGGTGTAATGCAGGCCGCGGCTTTCATGGCGCCAAAGGGCCGACTGGATGATCAGTTTGGCAACCACCGAAAGGTTACGCAATTCAAGCAGGTCATTGGTCACACGGAAATTGCCGTAATATTCGTCAATCTCCGACAGCAACAGATCAATGCGATGCTGCGCGCGTTGCAGGCGTTTGGTCGTGCGAACGATGCCGACAAAGTCCCACATCACGTTGCGCAACTGTTCCCAGTTATGGGCGACGATGACTTCCTCGTCGGAATCGGTGATCCCGGTTTCGTCCCAGTCCGGCAGGTCCTTGAACCGGTCATCAACCGGGAGTGCTTCGACAATGTCGTTTGCTGCGGCCTCGCCAAATACCAGGCATTCCAGAAGCGAGTTCGACGCCAGCCGGTTCGCCCCGTGAAGGCCCGTGCCCGCGCATTCACCAATCGCATAAAGCCCGGTCAGATCGGTGCGCCCGCGAAGATCGGTCAAAACCCCGCCGCATGTATAATGTGCTGCCGGAACAACCGGGATCGGCTGTTTGGTCATGTCGATGCCGTACGACAGGCAGGTTTCATGGATGGTCGGGAAATGCTCGCGGATGAAATCCTCGCCCTTGTGCGTGATATCAAGGTACACGCAATCCGCACCCAGCCGTTTCATTTCATGGTCAATCGCGCGCGCAACAATATCGCGCGGTGCCAGTTCGCCGCGTTCGTCAAACCGGTCCATGAAACGCGTGCCATCGGCCAGCAGCAATTTGCCGCCTTCGCCGCGCACGGCCTCGGTAATCAGGAATGATTTGGCCTGCGGATGATACAGGCAGGTCGGGTGAAACTGGCTGAATTCCATATTCATCACCCGGCAACCCGCACGCCATGCCATGGCAATACCGTCCCCCGTCGATCCGTCCGGGTTGGATGTAAACCGGTAAACCTTGCTGGCCCCCCCGGTGGCAAGCACCACGGTACGCGCATTGAACGACCGGACCTTGCCCGTTGTCAGATCAAGTGCATAGGCCCCAATGCATCGGCGGCCTTCACCGCCAAGCTTACGGTCGGTCACCAGATCAATCGCAAGGTAATTTTCGAAAATCCTGATGTTCGGATGTTTGGCAGCCTCACCCTGCAAGGTGGTCTGCACCGCGCGTCCGGTGGCATCGGCGGCATGAACGATGCGGCGATGGCTATGCCCGCCTTCGCGCGTCAGGTGAAACGGCTGATCATTGCCGCCTTCCGGGTCACGGGTCAGTTGAATGCCAAGTTCATCAAGCCATTTGATGGCATTGGGCGCATTGCGTGCGACAAATTCGACGGTGTCGCGTTTGCACAATCCGGCACCGGCAATCAGCGTGTCTTCGACGTGGCTTTCGATGCTGTCTGTGGCATCAAGCACGGCGGCAATTCCGCCCTGTGCCCAGTTGGTCGAACCGTCATCGATCTTGCCCTTCGACAGGACGGCAACCTTGACATGCGGAGCAAGCTTGAGTGCGGTGGACAAACCGGCAGCGCCACTGCCGATGACAAGCACATCATAATGGAAGGACAGATCGGTCATGATATCCCATCGCTTGTGAAGCAAGGCGACGGATGGCATCTGGCGCGGTGGCGTCATCATCCGGGGCCCGAACAGAAGCGGCAGAATAGGACTGCTTTGGGCGAAGCTCAAACATTATCGTCGCAATATTGCCCGCAATAACATCGATATTGCCACAAGCCATGCTTGCATGATGCCCGAATTGGTCCAGATACTGTTTAACAAGACAGCATCTGTAACCAGGCTGCGTTCCGCCTGCCCGATCAGAAGAGGAAGGTTTGATGAGCACATCGACACCAGCGCTAAACACGATGACCGGCGGTTGCCATTGCGGCGAAGTTCGTTATGAAGTGCGCGGCAAACTGCATGACGCCAAAATGTGCCATTGTGGCCTGTGCCGTAAACTGCACGGTCATGTCAGTTCCTATGCCCGGGTTGAAAAGGATGCTCTGCATCTAACCCGTGACGAAGGATTGCGCTGGTATCGCCTTTCTGATCAAAGCGACCGGGGCTTTTGCAAGGAATGCGGATCATCGCTGTTCTGGCGTCCCGTCCGGTCGCAGGAAGTCGCAATCACCCCTGGCACGCTTGACGGTGCATCAGGCATATCGACATCCGCCCAGATGTTTTGCAAGGACAAAGGCGATTATTACCCGCTTGATCCGGCGATCCCTGCCTATGACGGCGATGATGAGGATTGATTACCCGTCAATCAGTCCTGATCGGTCACTCCGGGGACCTTCATCCAGGTCAGTTCGTGCTTGTTATTGTATAAATGCACGACCTTTGATCCGGGAATATCGGCAAACTGTGTAATGGCGGCGTAATCGGTGTCACCCTGCAACTTGATGGTGCAGATGAAATTGGTCGCCATACCTGCATCCATCCACTGATTGACCAGTTGGAACAGCCGGTCCGGATAGCAGATCACGTCCGAACACAGCCAGTCGATATAACCGATTTCATCGGGGTTCAGGCCGAACGCGCTTTCCTGCCGGAAATCAACACGCGGCAGGGTGGCGATTTTCGGATCAAGACGGGCCTTGTCGATGCTGATCACATCGGTGCCGAATTCATGCAAAACCCATGTCCATCCGCCGGGGCTGCCGCCCAGATCCATCGTGCGGTCGCCAACTTCGGGCCCAACACCAAGGCGGGTGAAGGCTTCCCAAAGTTTCAGATAGGCGCGGTTGGGCGGGGTGGTCTTGTCTTCTTCAAACTCGACCTCGCCATTTTTCCACGGGCTGGAACAATCCATCGATGCGATGATCGTATCGGGATCGATCAATGTCCACGATCCCAGCGGGGCGGTCGGGGCCGGCTCGCCAAAGACCTGCCGTTTGGCCGATACATGCGGCAAGTTGGCTTCGATCAGTTTCGCGCGCGAAAAATGATCAAACTTGAACATGGCCCAGTTACGTTGATTGAATTTCAGGATTTTGGCCGCACCCTTGATCGACGGGATCGCCATTCGGACCGGATTGCGCCAGACATTCTGCGCCCAGAAGACACGGCGTTCCGGGCCGGGTGCGAACATCAGCCGGTCATGGCTTTCGATCACGTCACCAAGTTCGGCGCGCAGCTGATCTTCAAAGCCGACAGGGGCCAGATAGCCGGTCGCATCCATCGGCTCGATGACCGCATCAATGCCATCGGGGATGTCAAAAGTCCGGGTGGTGTATGTCTGATCGTTTTTCATGGGCCGCTTTTACGCTGATTTCGCCCAATAAAAAAGCGGGAAAGCCGCATAACAGCTTTCCCGCAATGTCAGATGATCCAGCGAGAGATCAGAATTTGTCTGCCCGCACCAGACCGTCGATCAGAAGCACCTTGGTGGCATCCCCATTGATGCCGAAATCGTTATCATTGATCAGGGCCAGCGCACCGTCACCCATCACCGCAAGACCTTCGATCTTGGTCGGGGCCATCGGGTAATCAGCACTGTCAAAACGAAGCGTTTTGGCAACTGCCTTTAGGTCAAGCTTCGACAGGTCGTTTTCCTGTTCAAGCGACGGGCTGGTCGACATATCGTCCCAGCGCGATGCCAGAATGTTTGATACACCATCCAGTTTGACTTCATGCAGCTTGGTGGTGCCATCGGTTCGTTCCAGAACCAGCAGGCGGTCATCACCAAGTGCCATGACTTCGGAAATGCGCGGTGCGTTCTGTTTGTCGGATGGATCGTTGCGGAAGGTCTGCGGATCATCCAGCTGATAGATATATTCGCCGGCAAGTTCGCCCTTCACGCGGTCATACACGAACAGGCGGGTGTTCTTTGCCTTTTTGTAGGCATCTGCATTCGGGTTGGCCAGCGGGTTCTGAACCATGAAATACAGTTTGCTTTCATCGGGCGATACGGCCATCGATTCAATACCGCGGTTGGTCTGGCGGGTCACAAGGATCGCCGGAAGACCGCCGGTGATCTTATAGGCCGCACCTTCGAAATCCTTTTCCGAGCCGGCAGGAACGATACGTTCATTGACCGTGCCGTCGGCGGCAACATGCAGGATCGACGGACCGTTTTCTTCACCGATCCAGTACGAACCATCCGACAGGCGAATGATACCTTCGGCGTCAATTGCCGACACCGACTGTGCCAGTTCCTTGCCATTGGCATCGACCGGCTTTTCGGTTTTGGCAACCGACAGCTTGTTGGTCAAACCCGTGAGGGGCACGCCATTCTGGTCCTTAAGCGCGATAACGTCCTTGACGTCAAAGCTGCCGTTATCGTTCAGGAAAATGGTATAGATCGACGGCGAATAATCCGGCGTCGGATAGACGCGCACCTTGCGGCCCTGACAAACGACGTCTTCGGAGACGCCAAGAACGTCCTGAACATCACCGCAAACAAAGTTCGGACCACGGTCGGAAACGGCATAGAACATATTGGACGGATCACCCGGACGGCGATAGGCCCCCGAACCGAAACCAACCGTCAGGTCGCGTGCCTTGCCGCCATCCACCATGACGGTCGACAGATTGTTAATCGCACTTTTGGTTTCGAAAACCTTGACGTCACCCGCCATTGCCGTTGTCGCAAGAAGCATGGCCGCAATACCGGCGAAACCGGCTGCAATCGTCCGTTTCATGGTGTGATCCCCCACATCGTGTAATGCATAAGAAGAAACGCCCGAACCCGGTTATGCATCGGTTCAGGCGCAAGTGATGAGGATCACATTAGAATTTTACTGTGACAGTTTGTTTGCGGTTGCGGGTCGTTTCCGTGAAACAACAGAAAGTCGTAACCTATCGCCGCAAACCGGCAGGCTGTTTACCAGAAATCCTCGCGCCGGACGGTAAATGTTTCCGCGACACTGACATATTCGTGATAGCCCAGACGTGCCAGCGGCTCGAACAGGGTGACATCGACCATGCCGTCACGGATGATTGCATCATCAATATGGAGACCGACCACTGTACCGATCACCATCGCGTTTTTGCTTTGCGGGGTGGGGCCGGGCAGATCGACAATCTGGAATACCTTGCATTCCATATGGATTGGCACTCCCTTGATCCGATGGGCGGCGACCGTTTGACCCGGTTCCTTTTCTAGACCGGCATAATCAAATTCGTCCTGTTCGGGCGGAAGCGGTGCCGAACAGAAATTGATTTCGCGCAGCATAGCGCGTGGGGCGACGGCGGCAATAAATTCACCGGTTTCACGCGCGTTGTTCAGACTGTCAATCGATCCGCCAGATGCAAACATGACCATCGGCGGATTGCCGCAGACTGCATTGAAAAACGAATAGGGGGCCAGATTGGCGCACCCCTGTTTATCGACCGTCGAAATCCAGCCAATCGGGCGTGGGGCCACACAGGCCTTGAATGGATCATGCGGCAGGTTATGTGGCGTTTTGCCCGGTTCGTAAAACATGGTGGTTCTCGATAATGTGCGTTGACCCCCATCATATGGGGTGTAACGGCGAATGGATCACGTGACGAAATCGTTTCACGTGTGCGATTTGCTATTTCCCCGGGGCATAATCATCTCCGCGCACCGTTTCCGGCCGTTCCGAAAGATGCAGGCGGGTTTGCTGTAACGGGGTTTCGGCGATGATGTTGCCGCGCCGAATGACATAAAGCCGGTTGGCGCGAAGCCGGATGGCTTCGATCGTATCGCGGGCCTGTAACACGACGAAATCGGCATTGTTGCCAACCGCAATCCCGTATCCTTCAAGCCCCATGATTTTTGCCGGTTCGGTTGTCACCGCGTCAAAACAGGCCCGGATATCATCGCGTGACGTCATCTGTGCGACATGAAGCCCCATCGATGCGACTTCAAGCATATCGCCCGATCCCATCGAATACCATGGGTCCATCACGCAATCATGGCCAAACGCCACGGTCAGCCCCGCCTTGCGCAATTCCGGCACGCGCGTCATGCCGCGACGCTTGGGATAGGTATCGTGACGACCCTGAAGGGTGATGTTGATCAATGGGTTGGCAATCACGCTGACCTCGGCCTCGGTCATCAGCGCTATCAGTTTCGATACGTAATAATTATCCATCGAATGCATCGATGTCAGATGCGATCCGGCCACACGCTCCTGAAGGCCAAGGCGCTGCGTTTCATAAGCCAGCATTTCGATATGACGCGACAGCGGATCATCGGTTTCATCGCAATGCATATCAACCCGGAGGCCGCGTTTGGCCGCCATTTCGCAAAGTTCGGTAATGCTTTGCGCGCCGTCTGCCATGGTGCGTTCGAAATGCGGGATGCCGCCGACAACATCGACCCCTTTATCCAGTGCGCGAATGACATTCTGCTTTGCCGTCGGGCTGCGCAGATAGCCATCCTGGGGAAACGCCACCAGTTGCAGGTCGATATAGGGTGCGACCTGTTTTTTGACCTCAAGCAACGCATCGACCGCAAGCAGACGGTCATCGCAGACATCAACATGCGTTCGGATGGCAAGCAGGCCCTTTGATACGGCCAGATCGCAGTAACGAAGTGCGCGTTCAATCACCGCCTCGATGGTCAAAATCGGCTTAAGTTCGCCCCAAAGCGCGATGCCTTCCAGCAACGTACCCGACTCATTCATCCTTGGCAGTCCCAGCGACAGCGTCGCATCCATGTGGAAATGGCTATCGACAAAGGGCGGGCTGACCAGCAGCCTGTCACAATCGATTTCCTCGCCCGCCAAGATTGGTAATTTCGGCCCGATTTCGATGATCTTGCCATTCTTGCAGGCGATATCAACACCGGTGCGGCCATCAGGCAGATTGGCATTTTTAAGGATCAGATCGGCTTGCATGGCGGCGTCCTTCGGTAATGGGATATTTTAATCATCAGGCTATTTGTTTCGGGTCGAAAATCAACGCTGTCCCTTGAACCACGGCACCAGCAATGCCTTGGGATAATCGGCCTTGCGCGCCACAATGATCAGGGCGGCAATCGATAGCAGATAGGGCATCATCAGGAAAACCTGCGATGGCAGAAACGCGCCAACTTCGGTTTGCAGGCGGACCTGAAACGCATCAAACGCACCAAAAAGCAACGCGCCCAGCAATGCCTTGCCCGGTCGCCAGCTTGCAAACACCGTAAGCGCAATGCAAACCCAGCCACGGCCATTGATCATGCCAAAGAAAAACGCATCAAACGCCGACATGGTCAGAAACGCGCCGCCCAGCGCCATCAGACTCGATCCGGCAACCACGGCCCCGATGCGCAGCGCATAAACCGATAACCCTTGCGCCTCGACCGAGGACGGATTATCGCCAACCGCCCGGATCGCAAGGCCAAGCGGGGTGCGATACAAGACCCAGCCGGTGACAAACACCATGACAAGCGCCAGCATTGTAAGAGCCGTTTGCGAAAACAGCGCCGGACCGATAAACGGCAAATCCGACAGGATCGGAATATCAAGCGGCTGGAACGGAATGATCCGCGGCGGTGACGACACATCGGGCAATGCCGTGCGATAGGTAAAATACGACAGGCTGGTCGCCAGCAGCGTCACCCCGATCCCCGACACATGCTGCGACAGGCCAAGCGGCACGGTCAGGATCGCGTGGATCAGGCCGAAAAACCCACCGGCCAGGGCGGCAACCAGAACGCCGCCCCACAATCCGGCACCCAGCCAGACCGCCATCCATCCGGCCATCGCCCCGGCTGTAAAAATCCCCTCGATGCCAAGGTTAAGAACTCCGGCGCGCTCACAAATCAGCGCGCCGAGCACCCCGAAAATCAGCGGGGTGGCAATGCGAAGCGCTGCGGCCCAGAAATTTGCGGTCAAAAGGATGTCGATGATTTCCATTTTCTTTCCCCTTAACCTGCTGATTTCTGGCGTTCGAAATGGACCTTGAACCGGGTCAGAAACCCGCCAATCAGAACGCATAACAATGACATCGCGACAATCAGATCGGCCAGATAACTTGAAACGCCGATTGCGCGGCTCATGGAATCAGCACCGACAAAAACCGATGCCACAAACACGGCGGATATGATCACGCCAACCGGTGAAAGGCGGGCCAGCATTGCAACCACGATCCCCGCATAGCCATAACCCGGCGACAGATCGGTCGCCAGATATCCACGGGTTCCCGCGACTTCGGAAACACCGGCAAGTCCGGCCAAACCACCCGACAGCATCGCGACCAGCACCATGGTCTTGGTTACTGAAATGCCGGAAAACTTCGCCGCCGCGGCATTTTCACCGACCGCACGGATTTCAAATCCCCAGACGGTGCGTTTAACGAAAATCGCCAGCGCCACGGCACAGATCAGCGCGATCACCAATCCCAGATGCACCCGCATCCGTTCGATCAGCGGCGGCAGGACGGCGCTATCGATTACCGGTTCGGACTGTGGCCAACCCATCGACATCGGGTCTTTTAGCGCACCTTCCAGCATCATCTGCACAAACAGAATGACGATGAAGTTCAGAAGCAGAGTGGTGACAACCTCGTCCACCCCTAACCGCGTTTTCAAAAGCGTCGGGCCGATCAGCATTACCGCCCCGGCGAGCGCCCCGGCAATCAGCACCACCGGGATCATGATATAGCTTGGCCCGTCAATCACGCCCGATCCGATGGCAACGGCGGCCATGGCCCCCATATAAAGCTGTCCCTCGGCCCCGATATTCCAAAGTTTGGCCCGAAACGCGATTGCGGCCGCCAATCCGGTCAGGATCAGCGGGGTGGCACGCGTCAGCATTTCCGAAATCGAAAACATCGATCCAAACGCGCCGCTTATCATCAGGCCATAGGCGTTTATGATCGGTGCTCCGGCAAGGGCAAGCGGGATCGCTGCCAGAAGAATGGCGATAGTTGCCGCCATGACGGGGACGCCATAAACCATGATTGTGGATGGATTGGTGCGGGGTTCAAACCGGATCACGCCGGGTCTCCTGATTTTGGGGCATTTTCATCGGTTTTTGCGCTGGCCTTTGTGCTGGGCTCAAATTTACCGGACCCGAAATCGGCATCGCTTTTTTTCTGTCCGGCCATCATCAGGCCAAGCTCTGATCGGTCAATATCGTTTGCCGCAAACGCAGCCGATACATGACCGGCATGGATCACCGCAATCTGATCGGACAAGGTCAGCAATTCATCGAGATCCTCGGATATCAGAACCACCGCTGCCCCGCCTTCGCGCGCCTCAAGAAGCCGTCTATGGACTTCAGACTGCGCACCAACGTCAAGCCCGCGGGATGGCTGGTTGGCAAGGATCAGTTTTGGTGATTTTTCAAGAACACGCGCAAGGATAAGTTTTTGAATATTCCCGCCAGATAGCAGACGTGCGGGAGCATCCGGACCGGGGCAGCGCACATCGTAATCGGCGATTGCATGTTCGGCGCGTTTTCGGATTGCCTCGAAATCAAGGAAGCCGAATTTCTGATAATCACGGGATCGGACATCTTCGATGGCGATGTTTTCCGCCACCGTCATCGACCCCACCATACCATCATGATGGCGGTCTTCGGGGATACGCGCGATGCCGATCTGGGCAAACTTGTGAGCATCGAATTTGGTAACTTTTTCACCAAAAATCTCGACCGAGCCACCATCGGGACGATCCAGCCCGGCAATCAGTTGCGCCAACGCCGCCTGCCCGTTACCCGATACCCCTGCAATGCCAAGAATTTCGCCCTCACGCGCCAGAAGGTTCACCCCATGCAGCGACCGCCTGGCATCGCCACGATCAATCGTGACATCCCGAAGCTCGATGAGCGGCTTGCCCGGTGCACGTTCGCTTCGGCGGCTTAAGGGAACATCGCGGCCAACCATCAGCTCGGCAATCGAACGTCTGTCGGCCTGATCGGTTGCCATTTCGCCGACTTTTTTGCCGCCGCGCAGCACCGCGATGCGATGGGAAACTGCTAGAACCTCGGCCAGTTTATGGGCAATGATAATGACCGAAAGCCCGGTCGTGGCAAGCTTGCGAAGGATCGCAAAAAGGCTGTCTGCTTCCTGCGGTGTCAGAACCGCAGTTGGTTCATCCAGCACCAGCAAACGGGCATCGCGATAAAGAGCCTTGAGGATTTCAACGCGCTGCTTTTCGCCGACGGTCAGTTTATGAACCGGCTGATCCAGATCGACATTAAGACCCGATCCCGCCATCAGTTTTGACAGTTTGGCGCGTGCCTTGGTCCGGTCGCGGCGTAGGCGAAAAATCGGTTCTGTGCCAAGGACGATGTTATCAAGGCCGCTTAGATTTTCGGCCAGTGTGAAATGCTGATGAACCATGCCGATCCCGGCATCAAGGGCCGCCTGCGGTGCGCCGGGTTCAAGCGGGGCAAGGATACCATCCGCACCCGCGACCATCACGGTCCCCGTATCCGCAACATAATGACCAAACAGAATGTTCATCAGGGTGGTTTTGCCCGCACCGTTTTCGCCAAGCAGTGCAACGATTTCGCCCTTGTGGACGTCAAGGTCGATGGCGTCATTGGCGATCAGCGGGCCGAATTTCTTGGTGATTGAAGCCAGTTGCAGCAGCAATTGCGGGGACGTTTCCAAAGATGGGGTGGCAGCAGATGACATCCGGCTGATCCGTTAATTTTTATGTGTCACGCCTTGGGCCATATTGGCGTATCGAGTGCATGTCGGGATCGCCCCGAAAAACGAAAGGCAGTCCGATGTTTAAACCGGACTGCCTGCAAAGTGGAAGAAATCTTACATGGAAGATTTCGGTTCTTCGTCATTCACCTTGACGGTAAAGCTGCCATCCAGAATTTCTGCCTGTTTGGCGTCAACTTCGGCAACAGTACCTTCGGGCAGAAGGGCGCTATCAAGAACGACGGTGCCGCCGCCCGGTGCCATATAGCTGAGTTTGCCGTAATCTTCGGCCTTGAATTCACCAGCTTTGACCGCTGCAATCGCATGATCCACCGTCGGCTCCATGTGCCAAAGGGCCGAACCCAGAATGGTGCCCGGATAGTCTGCCGCGGTATCGATCACGTTGCCAACAGCCAGAACGCCGCGTTCCTTCGCGGCATCCGAAACGCCAAAGCGTTCGGCATACATGACATCCGCACCCTTATCGATCATCGCAAAGGCGGCTTCTTTGGCTTTGGGCGGATCGTACCAGCTGTTAATGAAGGTCACGGTAAATTCGACATCCGGATTGACCGATTTGGCACCTTCCATGAAGGCATTCATCAGGCGGTTGACTTCCGGAATGGCAAAACCGCCAACCATGCCGATTTTGTTCGATTTGGTCGCCTTGCCGGCTGCCATGCCAACAAGATAGCTTGGTTCATGGATATAGTTGTCAAAGACCGAGAAATTGTCGCCTTCGGGGCCGAAGCTTGAGCCCATCAGAAACGCGGTTTCGGGATAATCGGCGGCAACCTTGCGGGCCGCGCGTTCAACACCGAAAACTTCGCCCAGAATAAGGGCCGAGCCATTTTCGGCATATTCACGCATCACGCGTTCATAGTCGGTATTGGCGACGTTTTCGGAAAATTCATAGGTGATGTCGCCGCGTTCCTGAGCGGTATTCAGCGCCTTGTGGATACGCGAAACCCACTGCTGTTCGACCGGAACGGTGTAAATCGCCGAAACCTTGATCGGGTCGGCTGCCATTGCCGGTGCCGGTACGCCAAGGCCAAAAGATACCACCGCGGCTGCTGCGGCCATGGCCGATAGCATTGCGCGACGGGAAAGACGGAAAGTGCCAGACTTCATGATGTCCCCCTGCAGGTTATTGCCAATCTTGAAAATTCTATTTTTCTGCGTATTTGATATGCAGATTGTATACATGATCATAAGAAGGGCAAATGCAGAGTTGTCCAAACGGTCAAATTACCGTTTTCGGCTAAATTGATGTAACGCAATTCACATCAGGATGTATTGAACTACGTGGATATACGGATGCGCGCGTTAGCTGTCTGCGAATTCACATTTGAATTCTTGCCGCATATACCCGGTCAGACCAGAACGAAATCAAGGAGTCCGATGAAGATATGCGGGGTTTTTGACCGCTACTGTCCGGGATGAAAATCTTCCTGTTTTTGGGCCGAACCAGTTAAGATTGTCTAAACGGCTGAAATTACTTTGAAACTGTGGCGACTCCTTGGAAATTTTCGGTGTCTATTAACTTTTTGCGGTGATGCTTTCCTCAAGAAATATGGGGGAACCTGGAACGCATCATGACAAAGAAAACATCCTTACCGCTTGATCAGGTTATGGTCGGGGACTGCATCGAACTGATGAACAGCCTGCCGGAAAAGTCGGTCGATCTGATTTTCGCCGATCCGCCTTATAACCTGCAGTTGGGTGGTGATCTGCTGCGCCCTAATAATTCCAAGGTCGACGCGGTTGACGATCATTGGGACCAGTTTGACAGTTTCCGTCACTATGACGATTTCACCCGTGACTGGCTGACCGCCGCGCGCCGTGTCCTTAAGGATACCGGTGCGATCTGGGTGATCGGTTCGTATCACAACATTTATCGCGTCGGCACGGTGATGCAGGATATCGGTTACTGGATCCTGAACGACATCGTGTGGCGCAAAACCAACCCGATGCCGAATTTCCGTGGCAAACGTTTCTGCAATGCGCATGAAACCCTGCTGTGGTGTTCGAAAAATGCCGAGCAGAAAGCGATCACGTTCAATTACGAAGCGATGAAGCAGCTCAACGAAGGATTGCAGATGCGGTCCGACTGGTTGCTGCCGATCTGTTCCGGGTCCGAGCGCCTGAAGAATGAAAAGGGTAAAAAGGTCCATCCGACCCAGAAACCCGAAGCATTGTTGCAGCGTGTTCTGCTGGCGACGACCCGTCAGGGCGACGTTGTACTTGATCCGTTCTTTGGTACCGGCACCACCGGTGCGGCAGCGCGCCGCCTTGGTCGTCACTTCATCGGGCTTGAGCGCGAGGAAGAATATGCAAAGGCCGCCAAGGAACGCATTGCCAAGGTCCAGATGCTTGATGGTGAAAGCCTTGAGATGACGGAGTCGAAGCGATCACTTCCGCGTATTCCGTTCGGTGCGGTCATTGAACGCGGTCTTCTGGCGCCGGGCGACAAGATTTATGACAACCGCGGCAATGTTGCAGCGCTTGTTCGTGCCGATGGCTCAATCAGTCACAAGGACAATGCCGGTTCGATTCACCAGATCGGTGCCCATGTTCAGGGCGCACAGGCTTGTAATGGCTGGACTTATTGGCATTACAAGTGTGACGGGCGATTGGTTGTGATCGACAATCTGCGCAGTCAGCTTCGCAAGGAAATGGGGCAGGTTTCCGCCTGATTTCGTGCGGTGCAGCACGCTTAAAATGATCTGATCTGGAAGGCCGGGATGGTTGTGAAACCTTCCGGCCTTTTGCATTCGGGCGCAATTCTTGCTATATCTTGAATCTTGGAATTATCCGTAAGGATAGATGGAGAGCCCCATGCAGGTTGGCGCAACAGGTAGTGCCGCTTACGCACCGAACCCGGTCCAGATCCAGCAGGCAGCTGCACCGATCGCCGAAACCGGTGGTAACGATCTTCAGTCACCGTCGGCCCAGCGGGTCGATCAGGTGGCAGAAGCCGACACGTCACAACAATCGGCCCCGCCGAGCAGCACGGGCCGTGGGCAGGTTATTGATATATACGCCTGACCACCTTATTAACGATTTAAAAGGCCCGCGCCGAAATGGCAACGGGCCTTCTTTTTGTGTTTTGAACGGTCGGTTGACGCCGACCTAGCGGTATTTCAGCGCGTGACGCACGATTTTTTTCATCACCGTCGGCAGAGCGAATTCAGATAACCCGTCAATCGTTGTCCAGCTGCCATCAAGTTTTGCCGCGTCGCTTTCAGCTATATTGGCGGCAAGGACCGTCACATCGAGATGGAAATGGGTGAAAGTGTGCCCGACAGTACCATCTAGTTCCGTCCAACTTGCCTTGATCGGGGCTTCGGACAACATCACATCGTCCGGGGCCTCAATCGCGCGCCAGTCACTGCCCGGCACTTCATAAAGTCCACCCAGCAGACCCTTTTCCGGGCGGCGCCGGACCAGAATTTTACCGTCTTCGCGCCGTATCCAGAAGGCATAGCCAACCCGGGATGGTTTGGCGGGTTTCTTACGTTTTTTGGGTAGTTCCGGGGCAATGCCCGATTTGCGGCCTTCGCAGGAAGCCTGCCACGGGCAAATGCCACATGCCGGATTGCGTGGCGTGCAGATCGTTGCGCCCAAATCCATCAGCGCCTGCGCATAGTCGCCCGGCCGGTCGGACGGGGTCAGGGCCGCCGACTTTTCCTTGATTTCGGGTTTGACGTCGGGCAGTGGGGTTTCAAGCGCAAAAAGACGGGATATGACCCGTTCGATATTGCCATCGACCGGGCTTGAATGACGGTTAAAGGCGATGGCTGCAACGGCGGCGGCGGTATAGGGACCGATGCCGGGCAGCTTCAGAAGGCCTTCTTCGGTATCGGGGAACCGGCCGCCATATTCATCGGCAACAACCTTGGCGCATTTGTGCAGGTTGCGTGCGCGTGCATAATATCCCAGACCTTGCCAGGCATGCAGAACTTCATCGAGATCGGCATTGGCAAGATCGTTGACAGTCGGCCAGCGTTGCAGGAATGCCGCGAAATAGGGACCGACCGTAATCACGGTGGTCTGTTGCAGCATGATTTCGCTAAGCCAGACGCGGTAAGGGTCCTGTGCGTCGCCCGGTTCGGCACGCCATGGAAGGGTGCGATGATGACGGTCATACCAGTCCAGCATGGTCCGACCGAGGTGATGGATTTCGTCGTTGGTGAAATGCACGGCGTTCCCGTGTTATGTTGCGGGGATGAAAACGGGTAATTACGTTTAGGTCAGATTCAGACCCTACGAAAGAAGCGGGCGTGAGCAAGCAAAAAGATATGACCGATACGCCGACACATAGCACGCCAGATCAGCGTGCCGATATGGTTGCTGCAAAAAATGCGGTCAAAAAGAAACAAAAGATTACCCCGATGGGCAGTTCGGAGCGCCGCATGGGCCTGCGCAATATTGCCGCCATGGTTGGCAATCTGACACGTCCGCTGGTCCGCAAACGCGGTTTCTTTCAGGCCGAAATCATTTTGCACTGGTCCGAAATTGTCGGTCGCGATCTTGAACAATTCACCATGCCGGTCAAATACAATCCGCCTCGCGGCGAAAATGCCGGGGGCGGAACCCTTGTGATCCGGGTGATGGGACCGGTGGCGATTGAATTACAGCACCGCATGCCGCAGATCATCGACCGGGTGAATACCTATTTCGGATATCGCGCGGTTGAACGCATCAAGATGATGCAGGGCGATATTTCCCGCCCGGAGCGCACCGTCAAACGGCCGGAAAATGTGCCCGAAGGTCCGATCCGCGAAACCAGCGAGATCGATATCGCCAAAATCGAAGACCCGCATCTGCGCGAAGTGCTGACCCGGCTTGGACGCCGCATTTCGGGGGACGTTCACGCGCGGGGGCAACCGGGACAGAAGAAATAGCCGGTGAAATTGCGTTTAAAATCACGTGTAAGTCATTTGCCAATCGGTGGCCCAAAGCCTTATTCCGATGCGGGCCGGATCGAATCATTTTCCCATAATGTTTGATCACGGAGTTGCCGCATTTCCAAACGATGTTGGCGACTCGTTGGCTCATTAGCGCTTTTGGGGGGCGTGTTGACTCCCGCGCTGCAACAGGCTTGTAATCACAAAATATTGTTTTAACGGAGGTTTCCTTGCTGAAGGCAGTTAAGTTTTTTGCGGTCGCATGTGCATTTGCGATTGGTGTTGTCGGGGCGCAGCAGGCCGAGGCTGTAGAATATAAGGAACATGTGCTTGGCAATCCGGATGCGCCGGTGACGATCATCGAATATGCGTCGCTGACCTGCCCGCATTGCGCCACATTCCATAATGAAACCCTGCCGGAGATCAAGAAATCGTTGATCGATACCGGAAAGGCCAAGCTGATCTTCCGCGATTATCCGCTTGATGGCGTTGCGGTTCGCGCGGCGGCTGTTGCGCAGTGTGCCGGTGATGACCGTTATTTTGGTGTTTTGGGCATGCTGTTCAAATCGCAGATGACCTGGGCACGGGCCGCAGACCCGATTGACGGGATTAAACAGGTGGTTCGTTTTGCCGGTATGGATGGCGATGCGGTTGATGCCTGCATGGCGGACGAGGCCCTGATCGACGGGATCGTTGCATCGCGCATGCGCGGCGAACAGGAATTCAAGGTCAATTCAACGCCGAGCTTCGTGATTGATGGTGAAACCTTTGCCGGTTCGCGCGATCTGAAGTTCTTTGAAGACAAAGTCGAAGATCTGACCAACTGATAAATATGATCCTGCCGGATGCTGCAGATGCGACATCCGGCAATCAGGGGAAGGGACGGATCGGGGGCATGATTGGTCCAGTTTAAATCGCTACGGCTGACGGGGTTCAAATCCTTCGTCGATTCAACCGAATTGCTGGTTGAAGACGGGTTGACAGGTGTTGTCGGCCCGAATGGCTGTGGCAAATCCAATCTTGTCGAAGCCCTGCGCTGGGTCATGGGTGAAACCTCTGCCAAGCAGATGCGCGGCTCGGACATGTCCGACGTTATTTTTGGCGGGACATCGTCGCGTCCTGCGCGGAACGTGGCCGAAGTTACCGTCGTTCTGGATAATGCCGAACGCAAAGCACCGGCGATGTTCAACGATCACGAAACGCTTGAGGTCGTGCGACGTATCGAACGCAGCGGCGGGTCGAATTATCGGGTCAATGGCAAGGATGTCCGTGCGCGTGACGTCCAATTGCTGTTTGCCGATGCCGCGACCGGGGCACGGTCAAACGCGATGGTGTCACAGGGCAAGATCGGTGCGCTGATCGGAGCGAAGCCAAGTCAGCGCAGACTGGTTCTGGAGGAAGCCGCCGGTATTACCGGCCTGCATTCACGCCGTCACGAGGCCGAGCTTCGACTTAAAAATGCCGAACAGAATATGGAACGCCTTGAAGACGTTCTGGTCACACTCGATAGCCAGATCGCGTCTCTGCAAAAGCAGGCGCGACAGGCCGAACGGTATCGCAAACTTTCCGAAAGCATCCGCCAGACGGAGGCTCTGCTATTCCACATCCGCTGGACCGATGCCGAAAAACGGCAAGCAGATGCCCGTGAATTGCTGGTGCTGGGCGAAAGTGCCGTGCGTGACCTGACCGGTCAGGTGACCGAGGCAACGACCATTCAGGCCCATATTGCGGCAAGCCTTCCGGATCTTCGCAAAAAGGAAAGCGATGCGGCAGCGGCCTTGCAGCGCATGCTGATCGAGCGTGAGGGACTGGACAAGGACAAGTCACAGATCGAAACCCAAATGTCGCAGCTTCGTGCGCGCATCCAGCAGATTGATGCCGACCTTGCGCGTGAAGCAGAACTGGCAAGCGACGCCGAAGGGGCGTTGAACAAGCTTAAGGCAGAACGCGAAGAGCTGGGTGAAGCCCAGGACGGCGAGGATGACGAGCTTGACGAGGCAAAGGAACGCGCCGTCGCGCAGGCCGCAAGGGTTGAAACGCTGGAAGGGCAGGTTGACGAACTGACCAACCGGGCAGCCGCCGAAGAAGCCCGGCTTAAAAGCGTTCAGCAGCGGTTAAGCGAACTTTCCGCCCGCCGGTCACGTTTGACCGAACGCTATGACGAGGCCGTTGCCCGCCTTGATGATATCCGGGTTGAAGCCGATTTTACCGACGCCCTTGAAGAGGCCGGTCTGGTGCTTGAGGAATGCGAAGAACTTTGCGAGCAGCGTAAGCTTGCCATCGAAGATGCCGAAATGCGTCTTGCCGAATTGCGCGACCGTGAAGACAGCCTGAAAACAGCGGAAACCGAATCGCGCGATGCCCTTCGTGATGTCGAAAGCCGCAAGGCGCGGCTTGTCGCCGAGATCGAGGCGCTTGAAAGTCTGGTCAAGGGCAATGCAGATCAGCAGTTCCCGGCGGTGATCGAAAAGCTTTCGGTGACCAGCGGCCTTGAAATGGCGATGGCGGCGGCACTTGGCGAGGACCTTGACGCGCCCGATGCCGAAGATGCCCCGATGCACTGGTCGGCGGTTGACCCTGACGCAGATGACCCTGCCCTGCCCGAAGGGGTCCAGGCACTGGCGAAATTTGTTGACGGTCCGGCATTGCTGAACCGACGCCTTTGGCAGATCGGGGTTGTTGATGACGAGGCAACAGGTAACTGGCTGGCCAAGACGTTGAAAACCGGGCAGCGGTTGGTGTCGCGTGAAGGTGCACTTTGGCGTTGGGACGGCTATCGGATCAAGGTTGGCGCGGAGCTTCCGGCAGCCGCACGTTTGCGACAGCGTAATCGACTTGAAGAATTACGCCTTGAGCTTGAAGAGATCGACGACGCGGTCGAGCTTGCAGCGGAAAAGGCCGATACAGCGCGGGAAAATGTTGAACGTCTTGAAGAAGATGTTGAAGCCGCACGCAACGGCGAACAGGAAGCCCACCGTGCCCTTCGCGAGGCAGAGGGATCATTGGCCCGCGCGCGAGAAGAAATTGCCAATATCAAACGTGACGCCAGTGCCATTGAAGGACGCCTGCAAAACGCTGAAGAAGCCGAAAAGCGTGCCAAGCAGGACCTTGATGAACTGATCGCCGAGCAGGAAGAACTGGCGGCAACGCCCGAGGAATCGAGCGAAGGCCTGATGGAAATCAAGGCTGAGCTGATTGAAAAACGTGCCGAGCTCTCGGATGCGCGCGCCGATCAGATGGAAGCGCGCAGCCAGCTTGAACGCATGCAGCGTGATGCATCGGGGCGTCGCAAGCGACTTGAATTTGTTGAAAGCGAAATCGCATCCTGGAATGATCGCGCATCGGGGGCAGGCGAACGTGTGGCCCAGCTTCGTGAACGTCAGGAAGAAGCGCGCATGGAGATCGAGGAGCTTGAACTTAAGCCCGACGAGATAGAAGAGCGCCGCGCGATCCTTTCCGACCGTATCGAGATTGCCGATCAGGCACGCAAGGACGCGGCGGATGAACTGGTGCGTGCCGAAAATGCGCAGCGCGAAGCCGATCAGAACCTTAAGGAAGCGGAACAGAAACTGGCCGAGGCCCGCGAAGGCCGGGTTCGGTGCGAAGCCCTTCTGGAGCAGGCAGAACAGCATCGTCGCGATTTGATCGAGCGCATTCGCGAACGGGTTAATGCCACGCCTGATCAGCTTTTAGAGCTGGCCGAAATCGATCAGACCAAGGAATTGCCATCCGAAGACGATATCGAGGCCCGTTTGCAGCGTCAGTCGCGCGAACGCGAAAACCTTGGTGCGGTTAACCTGAGGGCCGAGGTCGAACTGGCCGAGATGGAAGAACAGAAAGACACACTGGTTTCCGAACGCGATGACCTGATCGCCGCCATTGATAAATTACGCAATGGTATCAACCAGCTGAACCGCGAAGCACGCAACCGCCTGAAAGCGGCATTTGACGAAGTCGACAAACATTTCCAGCAGTTGTTTGTCCGCCTGTTTGGCGGTGGCGGGGCGCATCTGATGCTGACCGATGCGGACGATCCGCTGGAAGCCGGGCTTGAGATCATGGCATCCCCGCCGGGCAAGAAATTGCAGCACCTTTCATTACTGTCTGGTGGCGAGCAGGCATTGACCGCTGTTGCGCTTCTGTTTGCGGTGTTCCTGACCAACCCGGCACCGATTTGCGTGCTCGACGAAGTTGACGCACCACTTGATGACGCCAACGTCGACCGGTTCTGTAAATTGCTTGAAGCCATTGGCCGCCATGCCAATACGCGTTTCCTTGTGATTACCCACCATCGCATGACCATGGCCCGCATGAACCGCCTGTTCGGGGTGACAATGGCGGAACGCGGTGTTTCCTCGCTGGTGTCGGTCGATTTGCGCCAGGCCGAGGTCTATTCCCAGAAAGAGCAAAAAGAGCTCGATTTTACCAACTGATCATTTGCTTTAGCCCAGTTAAGGATTTTGCTTTGGTGCAATCCGTTTGCCTCTTATTAAAAGGGCCGGTTTCAGATGAATCGGTTTGATGTCACGCGGTTTCTTGCCGTGGATATGAAGCTGTTAGCAGGAAGCCGATGCGAAACCGCGCGGCAAAAGGCGGAAATCAATAAAAAGCGATTGAATTCACAATGGTTACTCAGAAGCCCAATTCAGTGGTTCAACGGGCCAGGAACCAAGGGAAACCGCCGGTTGCAAGCGGTTGTTTATGGAAAAGTCTGATAAATGCGGCTGCGACTATCGCCTAACATCAAATGTGAATGATCACACATTTCGACGGTAAAATTATTATAAAACAGATGTTTAATGCCAATTTTGTGCCCCCGGCAAGGTGGGGTTTTACGGCTTGACAGCCTATGGGGCGCTAAGTATGTTGCCCGCGCATTTCCTTGCGACGTTTGCAAGGCTGCCACAGCGGGGTTCACGACAATGAGCGATGATAAAGATCGCGCTTCATTAGCAGAGCTTGAAAGCAAGTTGGTGGCCGTAGCAAGCAAGCGTGAAGAAACGCACAGCCCGAACCGGGCGACCGGCAAACCATCCCAAGGGATGGCATTAGGAATGAGAATTTCGGCGGAAATGATCGCTGCTGTTCTTGTTGGACTATTGATTGGCTGGGCGCTGGATCGGGTGCTTGGTACGACGCCCTGGCTGCTTGTTCTGTTTGTATTTCTCGGAGCAGGTGCTGGTGGTCTTAACGCTTATCGGGTGGCCAAAGGATTCGACAGTGCAGTCGGACTTGGACGCGCGATGGGGGAGCGCAAGCAGGGGGACAAGGATTAGCCTTGGCCCTCAAAAGATTGAGCGAGGATTACGGTGGCTGGACCGCTAGAGCAGTTTGAAATCAAGCCCTTGGCCGAGCTTTCGGTTGCCGGCATTGATGTTTCCTTCACCAACTCCGCACTTTGGATGGTGATCGCAGCCGTTCTCGTAACGGGCTTCATGACGCTCAGCATGCGTCGTGGGGCATTGGTACCTGGCCGTTGGCAGGGTGCCGCCGAGGTGATGTATGAATTCGTCGCCAATATGTTGAAAGATAATGTGGGGACCGCGGGGCGCAAGTATTTCCCGTTCGTTTTCACCCTGTTTATGTTTGTTCTGTTCGGGAACCTGCTTGGCATGATCCCGCACAGCTTTACTTTTACGAGCCATATCGCTGTGACTTTTGCGATGGCTCTGGTGATCTTTATCGGTGTGACCATTATCGGCTTCGTTCGCCACGGTACGCATTACTTCCGGATGTTCTTCCCGGCAGGTGCGCCGATTGCAACGGCCTTCATTCTGATCCCGATTGAAATCATCTCCTATTTCTCTCGTCCGTTCAGCTTGGCGATCCGACTGTTTGCGAACATGACCGTCGGACACATCATGCTGAAAGTGATTGGCGGGTTCGTCGGCCTGATCGGCATCTTCGGCGTCCTTCCGTTTGCTCTTCTGACGGGGATTACGGTTCTGGAGTTCGGCATTGCTGCGCTTCAGGCTTATGTCTACACCATTCTCACCTGCATCTATCTCCATGATGCAATCCACATGCACTAATGCTAGTGGACCGGTGTGATCTCTTCTGATTGCCTTTAAGAAATTCGAAAGGGTGAAGTTATGGAACTCGATGCTGCTAAGATGATCGGTGCTGGCCTGGCTGCTATTGGCATGATTGGTGCCGGTATCGGGGTTGGTAACATCTGGTCGAGCCTGATTGCGACTGTTGGCCGTAACCCGGCTGCAAAAGGCGACGTTGAACTGTATGGCTGGATCGGCTTTGCCGTTACCGAAGCTATTGCACTGTTCGCACTCGTCGTTGCGCTGATCGTTCTGTTCGGCTAATCGGCGCCTTTTGCGCGAATACTCGGCCCGGCGAGGATACCCCTCGCCGGTGTCGTTGAATTCGGGAGTAGGCTATGCCGCAGTTTGATATTGCGACGTTCTCGGAACAGATTTTCTGGCTGTTCGTTATTTTTGGCATCCTGTATTTCCTGATGTCGAAAATCGCGTTGCCGAAGGTTGGCGAAGTTCTGGAACGCCGTCACAAGACCATTGAAGACAATCTTGGCAAGGCCCGGGCGTTGAAAGACGAAACCGATGCCGCCATCGCGAAGTACGAGGCTGCCTTGGCAGAAGCTCGTGATGCCGCACAGGCAGATATTCGCGAAGCAACGGAGAAAGCAGCTGCAGAGCAAGCTGCGAAAACCGAAGCGCTGGTCAAGAAACTGTCGAAAAAGACCGCTGATGCCGAAAAGGCAATTGCCGGTGCGAAAGACGACGCAATGAAAGGTGTGGCCGAAGCCGCATCCGAAATCGCCCGTGAAGCAACCGACAAGCTTATCGGTGTCAAGGTTCAGGCCAAAACTGCCGACAAGGCCGTTTCGGCGATTGTAGGAGAGTAAGAAGATGGCAACCCCGCACGAGGTTACGTTCCTTACCGATCCTTACACCTGGACCACGCTTTCTTTCTTGCTGGTTGCCGGTTTCGGCGGCTTCAAGGCTGTTAAGGGTATTTCCGGTGCACTCGACAAGCGTGCGCAGAAAATCTCGGAAGAGCTGGATGAAGCACAGCGCCTGCGTGAAGAAGCTCAGGAGCTTCTGGCCAAATATCAGGCCAAACAGCGCGAAGCATTGAAGGAAGCGGATGAAATCCGCGCCCATGCCAAGGTGGAAGCCGACCGCATGCTGGAGAATGCCCAGGCTGAACTGAAAGCGTCGCTCAAGCGTCGTGAACAGCAGGCCATGGACCGTATTGCCAATCTCGAAACCCAGGCCATTGCCGAAGTTCGTGCCCGTGTGGCCGAAATCGCGGCACAGGCCACATTTGCACTGGTTTCCGAAAAGGTTACTGCTGCAAAGGCAGACGAGCTTGTCGATAGCGCAATTGCGGAAATCAAAGGTCGCCTGAATTAATAGTTTCCGGTTTTCGGAATGCAAAACCCCCGCAGAACTTCTGCGGGGGTTTTTGTTTGGGCGTGGTGTTGTCAGCCAACAAATCGGGCAGGGCGTGTTATCTATCCGGCGAACTGTTTGTCCCGGCCATGTGGCATATCAAGATCGAGAACAGGTCCCTTGGGCACGATGCCCGTCGGGTTGATCATCAGGTGGCTTTCATAATAGTGGCCCTTGATATGTTCAAAGAACACGGTCTGTTTGATGCCGGGCACCTGATAAAGTTCGCGCGTATAGGCCCAAAGATTGGGATAGTCCTTCAGCATTTTCAGATTGCATTTGAAATGCCCGTGATAGACCGGATCAAACCGGATCAGGGTGGTGAATAGCCGCCAGTCGGCCTCTGTCAGACGATCACCCGCCAGATAGCGATGGGTCGACAGATGGTCTTCCAGCCAGTCCAGCGTGCCAAAAAGCGTTGTCACAGCGTCTTCATAGGCATCCTGAGCGGTCGCAAAGCCAGATTTGTAGACACCATTATTCACATCGTCATAGACCCGGCCATTGATCGCATCGATTTCGCTGCGCAGATATTCTGGATAGTAATCGCCGGGTTTGGCTCCCAGATCATCAAAGGCAGAGTTGAGCATCCGGATGATTTCGGCAGATTCGTTGCTGACAATCCGGTTGGTTTTCTTGTCCCAAAGAACCGGCACCGTAACCCGTCCAGTATAATCGGGTTCTGCCGCAGTATAAATCTGATGCATGAAACGGTGATTGCCAAGATGGTCGGGCAGCCCGTCATCAGGGGAAAATTCCCAGCCATTTTCAAGCATGCGCCAATGCACGACCGAAACTGAAAGCATGTCTTCCAGTCCCTTGATGGCACGGAAGATCAGCGTGCGATGTGCCCACGGGCAGGCATAGGAAACATACAGGTGATAACGACCAGCTTCCGCAGGAAATTCGGCGTCCTTGTCTTTCGACAGCCAGTTCCGAAAAGCGGCGTCCTGACGTTTGAACTTACCACCGGTCGATTTCGTGTCGTACCATTGGTCTTTCCATTCTCCATCGACCAAAAGGCCCATAATCGTATCCTCCGGTTTTTTGTGGTCCCGTGATATGCCGATTACGCGCGGCCGGGGTCGTTGTTCCTATCATCGTCATTTCCCCGTTGAATGCAATCGGGCGATATGACATTAATTTGTTTCCAAATGGGCAACAATTATTCGGTACTCGGACAGGAGCAAAGCAATGCTGATCGGCAATCTGGATGGAATGACGGTTTTTGCTCGTGTCGTCGAGGAGCAAAGCTTTTCCGGCGCCGCGCGCAAACTTGCCATGTCCAAATCCGCGGTGAGCAAGCATGTCACCAAGCTTGAAGACAGTCTTGGCATTCGTTTGCTTAATCGCACGACACGCCGGTTGAGCCTGACCGACGCGGGTGCAACTTTTTATCAGCACTGCGCGCGCGTGGTTGAGGAAATCGAAACAGCCGAACATGCCCTGACCGATTTACGGGGCACGCCGCGGGGTACGCTCCGGATTTCGGCTCCGCTGACATTTGGCCAGCGGTATATGCCCGATCTTGTGTCTGAATTCATGGGCCTGCATCCGGGGTTGCATGTCGATATTCATCTGGCCGATCACATGGTTGATCTGGTTGCCGAAGGGTTCGATATGGCCATCCGCATCACCCGGTTAAAGGATTCCAGCCTGATTGCCCGCAAGCTTGCCGACTTTAACGGTTACGTCGTGGCATCGCCGGGCTACATCGCCGAACATGGTGAACCCAAACACCCGACCGAACTGGCCAATCACCGGACACTTGCCTATACCAACCTTCCCAGCCCGAATGTCTGGGAATTTGAAGGACCCGAAGGCCAGATTAATGTCCGCGTCAATCCGGTCATGTCGTGTAACAATGGTGATTTTACCTCGTTCGCAGCGATCCGGGGCCTTGGTATCGCGCGTGAACCGGAATTCATCGTTGCCGAGGCGCTTCAAAAAGGGTCGCTGGTCGAAATCCTTAAGGAATATAATTCGCTGGCCAGTGGCGGGATTTATGCCGTATATCCGGAACGACGCCATCTTCCGACCAAGGTGCGTATTTTCATTGATTTTCTGGTGGAAAAGTTTCGCGGTGGATTATGTAATTTCCACAAAACGATGTATCCGGTCGACTAAGGCTATTTGCTTTCGATCCGCCAGCCGATCAGACACATCAACCCCAGAAGAATAGCAACGACCGGAAGAGGCAACAGATTGGTAATGCCGCCAATCACTGTGCGATAGCTTTCCGTTTCCATCAAGCCTGCCCAGTTTGTGCCAAACCAGACACGTTCTTCTTTCACCCGACGGAAATCGGGAAGCCCTTTTTCGATGCGATCAATATATCCGCCATTTGCCAGAACCAGTTCTCGTAACAGGTCTGATGTCGAGTTGGTGTTGCGACGTTCACTGGTCAGAACATCGCGGTCGACATGCAATGCCGACTGGGTAACGCCGTCGCGATCAAGGGCCTGAACGCGGATCAGGCCGCGCTCTGCGATGGGCAGGGTGGCCTGCCATGTCTGATCCGATGTTCGTTCAAATGTTGTGCGCACGACTTGGCCGGTTTCCGGATCGGCACCGGTTGCGGTTGTCGGTTCAGCCCCGATCTTGCGCCAGCTCAGGGTCAGACTTTTACCATCGGCACTGCGTTCGGTGGCAATGGTATTTTCGTCAAGGGCCGGTTCCTTCATCAGCCAGTGCGACAATCGGCGTAGTAATTCGGCAATCGGTCCGCCACCATCATGGCCGCGCTGCCACAACCACATCTGATCCGAACTCAGCATAGCTGCCCGGCCTTCTTCAACACGCCGCAAGGACAATAGGGGTAATTGATCCACACCGGTCAAAAGCGTCATGACGTCATTGTCAGTTTTCCGGGTTTCGATTTGCCGATACCAGCGGCCCCATTTTGGCGGGGTATTGATTGAACCGGCAATCGGGGCTGTCACCGGATGAATGCGTCCGGCTGTGTTCACGCGCGGCGCAAAAGGTTGTTCAATGACACGGCCCGTTGCCCGAACCGGCATCAAATCACCCAGAACCGTGTTTGAAAGCCCATCAGGTCCAAGATATTCCGGCCCGGCGACAACAAGGGCGGCACCACCCCATCGGACATAATCCACCACCTTTTCCAGATAGTGGGCAGGCAAAACTCCGCGCATCTGATAGCGATCAAAAATGATCAGATCGAACTGCCGCAGGCGCACTTCAAACAGATCACGGATCGGAAATGGGATCAGAGCCAATTCGTTGATCGGGGTATCGTCGCCTTTTTCCGGTGGGCGCAGGATCGTGAAATGCACCAGATCAACACCGGGATCGGCACGCAGAAGGTTCCGCCATGCCCGTTCGCCGGGATGCGGTTCGCCCGAAAGCAGCAGGACACGGAGCCGATCACGAACGCCGGTCGTTTCAAGGATTAGCCGGTTGTTGGTCTGATCTGTTTCGTCAGGATTTTCATCCATGCGCAATTCGGCGATCACCGGCCCGGCATGGGGCACAGGAATGGTGACGCGGTGCGGTTCGTTGGCCGGCAGCGTCAGGTTCCGTTCGGTGCCATCTTCATGCAGCATGCGGACCGATACCGGACTTCCTGTCTCAAGGTTGCGATCAATGGCTTCGACCATGAAATCCGCGTTCTTGCCGACAATACCGTAATCGGCGGTCTGGCGAATTTGCAAACGCCGGTCATGTTCATCTTCGCGCCCGGTAATGAGCGCATGCAGGGGCGCACCCAGATCCAGACTGGCGGGAATATCGTGAATTTGCCCATCGGTAATCATGACGACCCCGGCCAGTCGTTCGCGCGGGATTCCGCCAAGAAGCCGGTCAAGGGCAGCAAACATCAGGGTGTCGGTTTCGCCCGGCACTTCTTCGATACGCAGTTCGATACTTTGATCATCGGCAAAGCGGTTGCGTATCTGCGAGATCGCGGCATCCGTCTGGTCGGGGCGGCTGCCGATATTCTGGCTATTGGAACGATCCACCAGCACAAGGACGATGTCGCTTAGTTTTTCACGGTTCTGATCGGTAAATTGCGGCGCAATCAGTGCAAGCAGCATGACCGCCATCGCGATTGCCCGCCAGATCGTGCCCCGCAGGCGAAATACCGCAAAAAGAAGGATGGCGGCTACACAGGCGATGGCAAGTATTTGCAGCAGCCCGATATCAAGTAATGGTGCGATCTGAAAATCCTGCCAGCTTCTATTCATCGGCCAAGCCTTTCAAGGATTGCCGGCAAATGAACCTGATCCCCCTTATAACTGCCGGTAAGCGCATACATCACCAGGTTGACCCCGAAACGCCAGGCCATTTCGCGCTGGCGCGGGGAAATGTCATCGGTGCGGCTCTCTGTCTGGATGCCTTCGTTCAGCATCCAGGCCGATGCCCAGTCATTCCCGCCAAACAGAACAGACGCAACACCGTCCAACCGTTGATCGGGCCGTGCATCAAGCCAAAGCGGCGCGGCAAAGCGGCCATAGGCATGGTCGAGCAGATAGAAACTGCGAAACAGGATATGATCCCCCGGCGCCTTATCAAGGATCGGGATTTCCAGCCCGGCCAGTAATCGGCGCAGGCGGGCTGGTTCGACTTCCTGATCACGGCTGTCAATCAGGATCATGCCGCCGCTATCAAGATATCGGTTGATACGCGTCCGGGCAAAGTCCGAAAAAGGTTGCTGTCCGTCAACCAGCGGCCAATAGATCAGCGGATAAAAGCTGAGATCGTCGGCTTCGGGGTCAATGGCATCAGGGGCGGCCAGGTCAGCGGCCGTTCGCCGACGCAGGATTTCGGTCAAGCCGGCAAGTCCCGACTGGCTGAGACGGTCAATCGGGGCAACATCCGTCTTGAGATAGGCGAGACGCGGTTGCAAGGCAGCGGCCTGTGTTTCGACCGCCCTGGCGTCGCGGCCACCCAGCAGCATCGTTGCCGAAGCACCGATAAATGCCAGCAGAAGGAAAGATGTCAGCGCATCTTTATGCCGGGCACGTCTCAGACTGACGTGATGGACGAGTATCAGGGCAACCCCGTCAAGGATCAGAAGCAGCATCGCAGCCATCAGGCACATCGCGGCAAGATCGATTTGGTCCTGATCGGTGATTTCACGTATGACCGTGCCGAACGGCCAGCGGACCTGACTGTCAAGATTTTCAAGGAATGAGCCAAGGTTAAGCGCAACGGCCTGACCATTTTTGCCGTATATCCCCGGCGGATGCCGTGGATCGGGCATCGGCAACGGTGTGCGCAAGGGCAGGGTCGTTGCATCAGGTTGATGAGCACGGCCAAAGCCATCGAGCACGGATTGGGCCGGCAGGCTTGTTTGCAGTTCGGCCTCAGACCGGTCACTTGGGCTTGCAAGGGGTAAAAGGCGTTGCCAGATTTCGACAAACAGGCCCGACATCGGAAGGTTCGACCAATCGGCCCACGGGGTCACATGGAAAAGAACAATTCGCCCGGCATTGCGCGGGGCACTTGTAATCAGCGGGGTGCCATCAGTCAGGCGGGCCCATGTTTTGGCAACAATTTCCGGATCGGGTTCGGCAAGAAGTTGCCGATTGATGGTGATTTCCTCGGGAATCAGGACGCCGAAAAATGGACTGGTTTCCGGAAATGCCAAAAGTCGTTTCGGTTTTTCCCATGACATCGATCCGCCGAAATCCCGATTGCCAAGACGCAGCGTCACAGGCAGGAATTCCGGTTCGACCTCGGTCGTGCTGTCCCCTGCGAAACGCACCAGCATACCGCCATCGCGGACCCAGCGTTCAAGGGCTGAATATTGGCTGCCAAGGCCGGAAATCGGCCCTGTGGCGACAAGGATATCTATCCCGCTTTCAAGCAGCTTTCCAAGTGGTGCATAGGTCACGTCGGCATAGGGGGAAATTGCCCGGTCCAGAAAGAAATACCGATCCGACAGCAGCACCGGACTATCTCCGGAACTGACAATCACGCCGACTTTTCGCTGTTGCCAGCGGGCACCGGTTTGAAAGACCGTGGCAGCGGATTCTATACCTTCTATTCCTACGGACTGTATCGAATTGGTGATGTCGCTGGGTAGTGGGATTTGGGTTCTGGTCTGATGGGTTGCTGGTTCAATTTTTACAGTGTGACGCAACAGGACCTGACCACGTTCATTGCGCGCAAGAAGGGCAAATTCGCCTGGCGCATTCATATTCTGATGGGCCAGGGTGATATCAAGTCCGGTACGGTTGCGTGTCAGCGATTGAACCGCGATGCGGTTTTCACGTTTGGGACCAAGTACGGTAATCGGCGCAATGGTACCAAGTTCGTTGGCAAGATCCGCCTTTGCGGGGTGTTCCATATTATCCGTCAGCCACATAATGCTGCCGATGGAATTTGCCATATGCTGGTGATCGGCAATCCGGTTTGACAGAGCCGTATAATCGGGGGCCCATGGGCGCGGATGCAGTCGATCAATAAAACGGTCAGCTTCGTGCGGCGATATCGGGCCGATAATATCGGGTAATCTTGTTGTTGTTGCGCCGGATGCCTCGGGTGCGGTTTGTGCGATATAGATGCTGCGCAAATCCAGCCGTGCCTGATTGATGATCTGGCTAAGGCCAGTGCGATATTCCTGCCAGTTTGCTGCTGATGACCAGCTGTTTTCGGCAATGATCAGAATAGCGCCCTCGTCGCGCGAGAATTCTGTTCTGTTAAGGACTGGTCGCGCGGCGGCGAGGATCAGCAAGGTCAGGATCAGGCAGCGTAAAAGCGTTTGCCAGATTGGTGCACGTTGCATGTCACGCCGGTTGGCACGAAGCCCCCGCAACAACCGGGCCGCCGGAAACACGACTTGTTTGGGCGACCTTGGTGCGGATCTGATGATCAGCCAGACAATCGGCAGAACCAGAAGACCGGCCAGCATCGCAGGATATAAAAAGGTGATGGCCGCAAGGTTCATCGCGGCCTCGTCGGGCTGTTGCGGTTCATTGCCGGACGACCACGTCCGTTAGAGCCACTTTGGCTTTGGCGTTCGCTTAGATGCTGATAAAGCGCAAGCAGGGTCGGGCTTGCACTTTCCGAAGTCACATGCTGGTCACACAGCCAGTCGTTTTCACGCGCGGCGTCGCGGATGTCGGCACGCCAGGTTTTGGCCCGCTGCCGGAAACCTTCCCGAAGGTCTTCAAACCGTTCGCTGCGGTAAATCATCTGATCGTCGGTATCCATGAAATTGACCCGACCGGTAAAGGGGGGCTCGATTTCAGCGGGATCAAGAACATGCACCAGCGCACCGTCATTCTGATACTGGCCAAGGGTCTTGATCGCGCGGACCGGCGACTGCTTGCTATCGACGAATTCCAGAAAATCACCCAGCACCAGAACGGAATGTTTGCGACCGGCATGCATCGAACCGGCATGGTCGGTGATGTTGCCCGGGCTTGCCAGCATGGCGTGGGCCAGTTTTTCAAGATGTTCGGCAGATGTGATGCGGGTCCGTTCGGCATCGAATGTTCCGACCGTTTCCCCGTTGCGCAGCAGCAGATCGGCAAGTGCGATGGAAATGACAAGGGTGCGTTCGGCCTTGAAAGGGATGTCTCGTGCCGATGACCAATACATGGATGGCGATAGAACCGGCCAGATCCAGTAATTGTGGCTGGCCTGCCATTCGGTCTGACGGATAAAGGTATGATCGCCACGCGCGGAACGACGCCAGTCGATCTGGTTGGTTGGATCGCCAGTGATATAGGGGCGGAACTGCCAGAAATCGCTGCCAGGGCCGACTTTGCGGTTGCCGTGAAGGCCGCTTCGCAAGCTGATCGCCATGCGTCGGCTTTCATCGATCAGTTGCGGCAATCGGGCCGCCAGTGCACGTGCGGCTGCAACATGATCGTGGACCGCGGCCAATGCCAATTCTTATTTCTCCTGCAGATGTTCCAACGCGTTGGTGATCAGGCCTCTGGCGGTGAAACCCTCGGCACGTGCTCCATAGGTCAAGCCGAAACGATGGCGAAGCACCGGAACGGCAAGGGCTTCGATATCTTCGATCGAGGGGGCGAAGCGGCCAAACAGCATGGCACGGGCACGACAGGCAAGCGACAGGGCCTGTGCCGCACGCGTGCCGGGACCCCAGGCAACATTATCGCGGATATCGGCCATATGCGTGCTTTCCGGTCGGCATTCGCGGCAAAGTGCAATGATGGTATCCAGCACCCGGTCGGGCATTGGCAGACGCCGGACGAAATCCTGTGCTTCGGCCAGATCGTCGGCCTGAAGCACCTGCCGTGGGCGCACAGGATAGCGGCCAGTGGTTTCGGTTACGATGCGTCGTTCTTCATCCTGATCGGGATAGCCCAGCCGGACTTCCAGAAGGAAACGATCAAGCTGTGCCTCGGGCAGGGGATAGGTGCCTTCCTGTTCCAGCGGGTTCTGGGTTGCCAGAACGTGGAACGGTTCCGGAAGCTTGTGGCTGTAACCGGCGACGGATACTTCGCGTTCCTGCATGGCCTGCAACAGGGCGGACTGGGTGCGCGGGCTGGCGCGGTTGATTTCATCGGCCAGAAGCAACTGACAGAAAACCGGGCCCTTGATGAAACGAAATGCGCGTTTGCCGTCTGCCCCTTCTTCCAGAACTTCGGAGCCAAGGATATCGGCTGGCATCAGGTCGGGTGTGAACTGGATACGCTTATCAAGCAGGCCAAGGACTTTTCCCAATGTATGGGCCAGTAATGACTTGCCAAGTCCGGGCGCACCGACCATCAGGACATGTCCGCCGGATAAAATGCCGATAAGTGTTTGCTCTATGGCTTCATTCTGCCCAAATATAACAGATGAAACCATCTTGCGGGCTTCGTCCAACCGGCCAACACAGGCGTCAAGCCGCCCTGCGTCGCGTTCAAGACTGCTGTCTTGTGAAAGACCCATTTCTTCGGGAAAACGTGGCGCGTTTGTCATGACAGGAAACTTTGCTTCCTCTGTTGTGCCGGTAATCGAAGCCGGCTACCCAATAAGGATGGTATCAGCGTTATAAAAGCGCGCAATCTTTTGGTTTCGGACCTAAGTGTATAGCATGAGCAGTAACGAAAAAACCGTCGATCTTGCCGAAAAGCTCTGGACCCGCCTTCGCGCCGGAAAACCGGCAGGCGGACGCCATCCACAGATCTGTGGCGACATTCCCATGTCTATAGGTCGTGATGGAACCTGGTTCTATCAAGGTGGGCCGATTGGCCGTATCGAACTTGTCAAACTTTTCGCATCTGTCCTGCAACGCGACGAGGAAGGCGGGCACTGGCTGGTGACCCCGGCCGAGATGGCGCGCATTGAGGTCGAAGATGTTGCTTTCATTGCGGTCGAGCTGGAAAAAACCGGCGAGAGTACGGCATCTGTCATCCGTTTTCGGACCAATATTGATCAGTGGGTCGAGCTTGATGAAAATCATGGTTTAAGGGTTGAACACGACCCCGAAACCGGTGAGCCGTCGCCCTATGTGAAGCTTGATCGCGGTCTTGAGGCCCGACTGAACCGGGCTGTATTTTATCAGCTGGTCGATATGGCTGACGAGCTTAAAGAACCGGAGACCGGCAAAATGCGTATTGGTGTTTACAGTCACAATCAGTTCTTCGAGATCGGAACGCTGGAGGCTGGCGAATGACACCGGCCCAGATCATTGCCGCATTGAATGCGCCGCGTGATGATATTCTTCAACGGCGTGGGGACCATGCGGTTGACTATCCGGGATCAGAATCACGCGCGCGCGACTTTGCCGAGGGGGAACTGATTGCGCGTCCGGCAGCCGTTCTTGTGCCGCTTGTGCGTCGCGACGAAGGCCTGCATGTGATTTTGACGCGCCGCACCGATCATCTGAGCGATCATGCCGGTCAGATCAGTTTTCCCGGCGGTCGTCAGGAAGACCATGACAATACGCTTGAGGAAACCGCCCTGCGAGAGACCGAGGAAGAAATTGGGCTGTCGCGCACGCATATCGAACTGGTTGGTCGTCTGGACGATTATTACACTGTAACCGGATATCGGGTGACGCCGGTTGTTGGGCTGATCACACCGCCTTTCGACCTTGCACCCGATGCACATGAAGTGGCAGAAGTATTTGAAGTACCATTGGAATTCATTGTTGAACCGCAGAACCAGAAACTTCAGACCGTGACCTTCGAAGGGGCAAAGCGCCGCTATTTTGCCATCCCGTATCAGGAATATTACATCTGGGGGGCAACGGCCGGAATGCTGGTGAATTTCAGCGAGGTTCTTAAGGCGAGTACTGAACGGTAAAGATTGGAGACTATCGGTAATGCTGCGACAGATTATTCAGATTGCCATTCCCGTAATCCTGCCGTTTCTTGTTTACGGTCTTTGGCTTAAATGGGCGCGGGCAAAGGCGATTCGAGAAGGGCATGATGTTATTCCGCCCTGGGACAAAGGGCCGTGGCTTTTGCTGCTTGGTATTGGTGTGGCGCTGGCGGCGGCAATCCTGATTGTAACGGCACTCGGGACTGGTGCATCACCTGATTCCATTTATCATCCGCCGGTATTAAAGGATGGTGTCGTTCAGCCAGGATTTTTCGAACCCAAGGAATAACCCGGAAAAGAGACATCCGCCTGCAAGGTTTCAGGCCAGCAAAGATTTACCGATGACCGAACTGACAGCAACCGGGCATCTGCAGCCCTACGGGGTGATGACGCATCCCGACACAGCACGTGTATTTGATGCGATTGCAGCGCATGGTGGCACGGCCCGCTTTGTTGGCGGGATCGTACGCGATGCGCTTTTGAAACGTGATCTGATCGATGTGGATATCGCGTGCGACCTGAAACCGGAAGAAACCGTTATTGCCCTTGAAAAGGCGGGGCTCAAAGTTATCCCCACCGGGCTTAAATACGGCACGGTGACGGCGATAACCGATGCATCGGCCTATGAAATCACGACGCTGCGCATTGATGTCACGACCGATGGCCGTCATGCAGAAGTCGCCTTTACTGATAGCTGGCTTGGCGATGCCAGACGTCGTGATTTTACATTCAATGCGCTTTATTGCGATCTGGACGGGACGATCTATGATCCGTTTGACGGTGAAACGGATTTGCGCGAAGGCCGGGTACGTTTCATCGGTATTGCCGAAGACCGGATTGAAGAAGACTACCTTCGTATTCTGCGATTTTTCCGGTTTCAGGCATGGTTTGGTCGACCACCACTTGACCCGATTGGTGCGGAAGCATGCCGCAAGGGGGCGCAAGGGCTTCGGGATATTTCACCCGAACGTATTCGCGATGAGATGTTTAAATTGCTGCGTTCACGCAGCCCGGCAGCCACGATTAAGGAAATGATCGGCTTTAATGTGTTGCCGGTTATCTTGCCGGATTTGGCAGATACACCGCGACTTCGCATGATGGAATGGCTTGATAGTACGGCTCTTGCCGATTCTGCAATCAAGCCCGATCCATTGCGTCGTCTGGCGGCCTTGTACCGTGCGCCGGAAAATGCTGATGACGATTTGCAGGCGGCAACCGAATTTGGCAGGGCATTGCGATTGTCCAACGACGAAGCCGACCGTTTCGCGGCAATGATTTCCAATGCCAATCTTATCAGTGCCGATTTGTCCGAGGATACGATCCGGCGGGATCTTTATCGCATCGGGCCGGATGCCTTTCGCGATGCGGTTTTGATTGCCTGGGCGGCGCGTGCGGCGATCCCGCCACGGGCCAGCGGTGCCGAAAACCGCGATTGGCAAGCTTTGTTGCAGGCGGCAACAGACTGGGTCGATGTTAAAATGCCAATTCAGGGGCGGGATCTTCTCGCAGCGGGTCTTGTGACCGCCGGGCCGACAATGGGCTGGTTATTGAAGATGGCGGAAGAATACTGGATTGCAAATGCCTTTGCGCCCGGTCGCGAGGAACTGATGAATTATTTGGCGGCGCAGAATGCCGCAAAGTTGCAGGAGTAATCATGACCGAAGGCGTTACAGGTCATCGCATTTGCTGTTTTGGGGACAGTCTGGTCAATGGCGTGCGCGACGGGGATAAAGGCGGTTGGCCAATACGGCTAGGCCGCCGGTTGCTGGACGAGGCCAAGCGCGAAACGACGATCTATAATCTGGGCATTCGTGCCGAAACCAGCGAGGGCTTGAAAGCCCGCTGGAAGTTTGAGGCCGAACTTCGCATGGTGCCAGAATTCCCGACGGTTTTGATGTTCAGTTTTGGTGTGAATGATGCCAACCATGCCGAAGACCGTGGCGAGGAAACCACCATGCGGGTTTCCCCCGCCAAATCGGCGGCAAATGCAGCAGAGATCATAGGCGAAGCATCCAAATTGGCACCGACCTTGTGGATCGGACCGCAGGCAGTCATTGATGGCGGCAAGTCCAGTAAGGAAATCAACGAACGCCTTGAAGGGCTAAACCAGATATATGCCGAAACGGCGCGGGGTTTTGACGTGCCTTATCTTGATCTGCATGCAACCACGCTTGCCGATCAGGATTGGCAGCGCGCGCTTCGTCGTGGAGATGGCTATCACCCGGACCGGGCCGGTTATGACCGGATTGCAGAACTGATCTGGAACTGGGATGGGTGGAAACGTACCCTTGGGCTTTAAGGCCGGGTTATCGTTGCTGTCAGGTTAGACGTAGAAATCAACAAGACTGCCACGGTTGTTGGCACCGCTGGCGAAGGTGTGACTGGACTTCCCGTTGGCACCGTAGCTGTTGGCGGCATCATCGCCCTGATTATTTTCAAGTGTCAGGGCAGTCTGGCCATCCTGAAACCGGCGTTCATTGCGTGCCGTTTCCGCAGCACGCTGAACGCGTTCGATTTCTTCGTCAGAAAGCTGGATCGAGTTTGCGACCTGCTCGACGGATTGCTTCTGTTCCTGCTGCGTCTGGGATGCACGTGGCGATACCGGACTTGCTGGGCGGACCGGAATCGGCGGCAGAATTTCAGAAGTGCTGGTAACGCTGACCATGATGGCAGGACGGCTCGCTACATTTGTTATGACGGGCAGCAAAACAAGTGTGCTGTATTTTCCGGATTTTAGCGTCAGTGATTTTAAAGAAAAGCGTTATTTGCAACGATAACGCGTATCACCTGTTATCCGGGTTCCTGTATCATCGGCGCGATATTGTCCGGCGCGTCATAATGGCCCGCGGCAAAGCGGGTCACGCTATTTTTGGCAATCGTTTTGAGTTTTGCGGCCTCGATCGAGATATGGTCAAGCGTAATGTCTGTGCGTTCCGGCGGGATACGTACCAATGCAGCACTAACCGTCATCAAAGGAAATTCGCTGCTTTCACCGTTGCGCCCCTTGCCGATCAGGTAACCCTGATCGCGGGTTTGGGCGTCATAGAAGCTTTTGATCTGTTCATCGAACATGGATTGGGCACGTTGAACCGCACTTACGGCATCCTCGAAGTCAATTGACTGGACATAGGCAAAGAAATCATCGCCGCCGATGTGACCAACAAACCAGTCATTCTGGCTTAGCGCTTTGCCCAATATATCCTTGAAAAGCAGTATCGCGCGATCCCCTTGCCGGAAACCGTAAAGGTCGTTGAAGGGTTTGAAATTGTCGAAATCAAAGTAAACGGCAAAGCGACGGCGGCGCGGTTTGGCAAGTGCGTTGGCCGCATAGCGATAAATCGCACTGTTTCCCGGAAGACGGGTCAGCGGATTTTCATCGCGTGCATTTAGCGTATTGCGTTCATTAACCGCGCGCAGCAGCGCACTTTGATCAAGCACGCCAAGGTAAACCCCCTTTTCAGTCAGGATCACACCATCAAGCGAGTTTGCCGCGACAAAGGTTTCAAGCAGTTCTGACAGACTGGTATTGATATCGGCAATCGGGCAGCGGCGCAAAAAACGGCTGATATTTGTGCGGTTGGCCGGGTTTTGCAAAAGCTCGCGACCAAATGGCGTGTATATGAAAGCCTTGAAATCTGAATCCCGGATCACGCCAAGCGGTTCGCCCTGCCTGTTGATAACCGGTGCAATGGCGATGTCGGTATTTTTCTGGAAATAGGACAGGATTTCCACCGGATTGATGTTGTTTTCGATCGGTGGCGTCTCGAGCAAATAGGACCGCAAAACATCGCCGTCGCGTTCTACCCCGCGCCGGTTTTCTATCGCAACCCCGGAAATGGCAGGGACGATATCTGTACGTTCCGGCAGGTCGACCGATGGCCGTGCAATGAAAAATCCCTGCACCAGATCGCATCCGATCCGTCGACAGCACAAAAACTCTTCGCGGGTTTCAACGCCTTCGGCCACGACCTGTGCGGCAATCATATGCGCGAAAGCCGTGATTTGGGATACAAACAGTTCCTTGCGCCGGTCGCGATCAATCCCGTCGATAAAGAACCGGTCAATCTTGATGATGTCTGGTTCGCATTCGTAAAGCGCGCGAAGCTGGGCAAAGCCGCTGCCATAGTCGTCGATCGCAACCTTGAAACCCTGACTGCGATATCGCGTCAGAATATCCTGAAGGTATTGGGCGTTGCTGATGTCGTGACGTTCTGAAATTTCAAGAAAGATGGTGTCGCGTTCAAGACCGGCTTTACGCAGCAATTCGGCGGTGCGGCCCGGCTGATAATCCGGGGTACGGACAACACGACTGTCAAAATTGTAAAACAGTTTCAATCGGCGTGCTTCGGGCAGGCGGGCAAACTTTGCAATCGCCTTTTCGCGCAACATCATGTCAACGCCGTGCAGATTGCCGGTTTCCCACGCCGTATCGAAAAGGGACTGGATCGACTCAAAGCCGCTGTCTTCCCAGCGACGCAAAAGCGCTTCGTAGCCAAATATGTGCCCGGTATGCGGGTTGACGATCGGTTGAAAGGCAAAGTCGACTTTTTCGACGATCTGCTTCCAGTTCCGAAGGCGGAGTGCCGAGCCGGCAGCTCTGTCCGCGGTCAGTTCATCCTCCGCATCAAATGCCAAGGCTATTCCCCGATCTTGAAAAATTTACTGAATCCTCTGAACGGCAGGAGCATCACGGTACATGCAAAGCTCCTAACGCAGGATCGGCAACAACCTGATGACAGTACAGTTACGAATATATGACATCCGCAGAAAACCGACACTTTTCACAGCATTTGGTCGAGGTTTCTTATACAGAGAGCTAGACAAATTTTGTGATTCCGGCGGGCGAAGTCAGCCACGTTGCAGTTGAGCAAGTGGATGGTGTTCCTGCACAAGGCCGCGTAAACGCGATTCGAGGACGTGGGTATAGATTTGTGTCGTTGAAATATCCGAATGGCCCAGCATCTGTTGCAGGCTGCGCAAATCGGCCCCGTTTGCCAGAAGGTGGCTGGCAAAGGAATGACGCAAGACGTGCGGGGAAACCCGTGACGGGGCAATTCCGGCTTCGGCGGCAAGGTCCTTGACCATATTGAGGAACATCTGGCGCGTCAGATGACCCGATTTGCCGCGCGACGGAAACAGATAGGGTGATTGGCCGGGCTGGTTTGCCTTGGTGACCGGAATAAACAATGCCCGGACTTCAAGATAATCCCTTAAGGCATCACGGGCAGGATCGGACAGCGGGACGAGCCGCTCCTTGTTTCCCTTGCCCCGAACGATCAGCATTTGCGGGTCACGCGCTGCAGCGGCAAAAGGCAGTTCAACCAGTTCGGAGACGCGCATGCCAGTGGCATACATCAGTTCTACCATCGCCAGAAGGCGTTTGCCCTTGATGCCGTCATGATTGGTGGCGGTGACAATCAGTCGATCAATTTCATCAATGGTCAGGAATTTTGGCAATGTATTGCCCTGCCTGGGGCTGTCGATATGGGCAGATGGATCGTCATTGCGATATCCATCGGCATAAAGGAATTTGTGGAACTGCCGGACGGCGGACAGCCGACGGGCCTGGGTTCGCGGCGCCAAACCTGCATCGCCAAGCGATGCCATATATTTCCGGACATGGGTGTCCTGCGCACCGATCAGGTCCGATTTCTGCGTTTTCAGACTTGCAACATAATCTTCCAGATCACGGCGATACGCGTCGAGCGTATGAATGCTTGCCCCACGTTCTGCTGCCATCATTTCCAGAAAGGCCGCGACAAGATTGCTATTAAGCGGCTGTGCCACGATATCTGTCCGTTATTGGCTTCGAGCCATCAGGATTTCGACGGCAAGACGGCGTGCCTCGCGGTTAAGCCCGATATGGTTGAGTGCGGCAACCGCGTCCGAAAGATCCTTTGGGTCACCGTTGGGAACCCCTGCAACCTGCTGCGCATGAATGGCAAGGGCGACGGTTTTGCCGCGCTGCATATTCATTGCTGCGGTTTCCAGATGATGGTTGACTGCCGTGCTTACGGTTTGGCGTTCATCAAGATAGGGCGCGGTCAAAAGCGCATCCCAAAGTGCAATCGGGACTTCAATGCCAAAGCCGTCAAATAGGCTAAAGATCAGTTCTGAATCACGTTTTGCCTGAATCTGATCGCCGCGGGCGGCGTCCATTTCCTGCCATTCGGTCATACGGGCGCGGTGTTTGGCCTGTGCGTCGTTCATCGGTGCAGAAGTTTTGGCTGGTGGCGTAAGAGTTACAGCACCGCCCAGTCCATAACGGACAGGCGTTGTTGCCCCATCGTCGGGCAGATTAACCGTGACACTGCCATTCGACCCGTCTGCCATTTCGGTGGCGGTTGGTGTTCCGGTATCTTCAAGTCCGGCAAGTGCCAGAACCGGATAAAGAAGGATCAGACGGGATTCGATATCGTTGCCCGGATTGGAACTGTTTTTGGCGGTTTGCAGCCAACCGGACGCACGTTCCATATTGTTTGCCGCAATCGAGGATTTTAGCGCATCAATCGCAAACCACGAAAAATCACTATTCACCGGGATATCGGTCAGCAGATCGGACGTCAGGCGTGATACCTGAACGAAATCACCATTGATGATTGCAGATTCATAAAGGGCAGCAAGGATTTCCGCACGGACTGCTGCAACATCACTTTTGGTGGCCGCCTGATACAGTTTGGCATATTGGCGGGCCTGCACCCCTTCGGGGGCATCGTCAAGCGCATTGGCTATCGCATCTGCGTCAAAAGAGACGTCGCTATAAATCTTGCGCAACTGCGCGGCTTCGATCAGGCCAAGTTTTTCAGCTTTGCGGGCGGCTTCAAGGCGCACATCGGTCGACGTTGCACGCGCATTGATCATGCCCAGAATGGCGGCGGCATTACCGGTTTCAAGCTGATTGGTCGGAATGCTTTGCTTGGCGATTTCAAGAAGCGCAATATCGATCGGGCGCAACGTGTTCAGCGAGTTCAGAATGTCTTGCGACGGCGCCGATCCGTTCCGGATGGCAGATACCAGACCAAAGAAGGTTTTGTCGGTTTCGCCTTCCATTTCGCGGACCAGATCTGTCGAAAACGATGCCGATGTCCGGTCATTGGCATGAAGCGCGCACATGACAGCGGCTTTGAGCCAGAAAATATCGTCGAAGCTGTTGCTGTAACCATCGATTGCCGCACAGGCATCATCAAGTTTTCCGGCAATCATCAAAGCATTGACTTCTGCCTGTGCCAGCAGCGAGCCCCGTGCCCCTTGTGGTGTGGCGCGGACCAGATCAATCGCACCGTCCAGTTCACCCATATTGATCAGCTTGGCAGCACGCGTTTCAAGCATGCTGATTTCCTTGTGATCATCAGGAACGGCCGCGATGCTTAACAACAGGCGACGTGCAAGGTCGCGGCCCGTATGCGTTGCGGGCATTGCCGGAATATCTGTCAGAAGACGTGCCGCCGTTTCCCGGCTTGTGCCGTTCCACATATCGGCACCAAATCCGCCACGTTCACGTCCCAGTGTACCAACGGCCTCAGCATCAACAGCTTGCAACGTAACCGTCTGGACCGCGTCGGGGTCGCTTGGGAATGTATCTGGTAGTGTACCGGTACCCTGACCAAAATTGCTGTTTGGGCCCGAATTGCCGCCTGTTGCAGGGGCGGTCGCATCCGGTTGCGAATTTGCGTTCTGTTCTGCTTCCTGTTTCAAAAACAGCGGAACCGGTGCCTGCGCGTTGGCAAAAGCCACGGGCAAGGTGATTCCTGTCCCTGCCATCATTGTGACGAAACAGGATTGCATCAGCAGGCGAGAACGCAAGCGCATGTCAGTTGAACCTCGAATTCGGGATGGTTTCTTCCATCTGGGTCGTTGGCGATGGAATATCCCAGGTGACCAAAAATGTTGCGCCACCAGCGATGACAGCAATAATCAGCAATAAAATGAGACGCGAAATTATCTTCATGGTTATCCAGACTTCGGTGCGTTGGTTCTATATGCGCAAAGATCAGTATGCGGGGCCCGGTAAAAGATGCAAGACAGAGCCGAACCGCTTTGGCCCAAAGCCATGAATTCAGCCTGTGATTTCTCCAACCCCGTTCCCCGAACCTTTTCCATGACATTCCAATTCGGCGATATAAAGGCAGTTTAGGGTCCGGGTCCTCACAGAGGGTTAACGCGATGGCCAAAAGTTTTCAGCGGGTGCGCAAATCTCGCTCCGTATCGGAATTGCTCAGATCCCTTGTGTAACGAAGGAATTTGTCGGTGAACAGCGCGGTTTGCTTGCGTTCAGGCCGCAGCTGGCCTAAAGAAATGGGTAAATTGTGTGATAACCGGATTAAAGACAGGACTGCAAACCGATCATGGAGAGCAATATTGCCGAGTCGGGTTTGCGCGATGACGTGATTGCAAATATCCGGACAGGGCTGAAAGGCCGACCGCTGGTGTTTATCGGTCTGATGGGGGCCGGGAAAAGCTGCATCGGACGTATGGTCGCCAAGGCACTTGATCTGGATTTTGTTGATGCTGATCGTGAAATCGAGGAAGCCGCAGGCTGTTCGATTGCCGACATCTTCAAGCTATACGGCGAAGAAGCATTTCGCGAAGGTGAAGAACGCGTAATCGCGCGTCTGCTGGATGGCGAGCCGCTTGTGCTTGCGACCGGTGGTGGTGCGTTTATTCGCGAAAAAACCCGGGAACTTATTCTGGACAAATCGGTCTCGGTCTGGTTGCGTGCCGACCTTGATCTGTTGCTGCAACGTACCAGCGGGCGAACGCATCGTCCGCTGCTCAATAATGGCGATCCGCGTCAGATTCTTGGCGATCTGATCGAGGCGCGCTATCCGGTTTATGCCGGAGCAGACATCATTTTTGACTGTGACGAATCCTCCAAGGAAGAAACGCGCGACGGGGTCATTGCCCTGCTTGGCCGTTCATTCGATAAAGACGGGAATATAATCCGGTGAGCAATCAGACGTCTCCTCTTGCGGCAAATCATGACGTTTTGCGCGTCGAACTTGGTGCGCGCAGCTATGATATTCTGGTCGGAAGCAATCTTTTGGCAGATACCGCAAGCCATATCGCGCCGTTCGTCAGAAAGGCCGGTGTCGTCGTTATCAGTGACGCGACGGTGGCGGAACGCCATCTTCCGGTGGTTCTGGCATCGTTTGACGGGGCGGGTATCGCGCATCGCGAAGTGATCGTTCCTGCCGGTGAAAAATCCAAAAGCTTTGCCGTGTTCGAAGATGTTATCGAACAGATTCTGGCGATGGGGATCGAACGTTCGACCCTGATCATGGCACTTGGCGGTGGGGTGGTTGGCGATCTTGCGGGTTATGTTGCAGCGTCGCTTTTGCGTGGTCTTGATTTCGTTCAAATTCCGACAACCCTGCTTTCACAGGTCGATAGTTCGGTTGGGGGCAAAACAGGCATCAATTCGAAATCGGGCAAAAACCTTGTCGGTGCATTCCATCAGCCGCGCCTTGTTTTGGCAGATACGGCGGTTCTTGATACATTGCCGCGCCGCGAAATGCTTGCCGGCTACGCCGAGGTTGTTAAATACGGCCTGATTGATGATCCGGAATTCTTTGACTGGCTTGAACAGAACGCCGAAGCCGTTTTGAGCAACGATGGTGCGGAGCGCCGCGAAGCCGTGATGCGCAGTTGTGCGGCCAAGGCGCGGATCGTGTCTCAGGATGAACGCGAGTCTGGGAAACGTGCCCTATTGAATTTGGGTCACACATTTGGGCATGCGCTGGAAGCGGAAACCGGATACGGCGCAAAGCTTCTGCATGGCGAAGCCGTGGCGATGGGGATGGTCATTGCCCATGACGTTTGTGCGGCAATGGGCATGGCCCCGGCTGGCGAAAAAGAACGGATTGCAAGTCATCTGAAATCGGTTGGTTTGCCGGTATGTGCGTCCGAAGTTCCGGGCATGCATTGGGATATTGATCGTTTGATCGGCCATATGTCGCGCGATAAAAAAGTTCGTGACGGTGAAATCACGTTTGTCATGACGCGTGGTATCGGCAAGGCTTTTACATCCAAGGCGATGGACATTCAGAAAATGCGTGCTGCCATTACCCGTTCCTGCCACGGCTAAGGCAGAAGTTCGGGGCAATAGCGACTGTGAACTTGATGACTTGCCCGATCAGAGATTGACCTGATACGCCGCAACAGCACAAAGTAGATATCTGTTGCGTACACCCATTGGAGACGAACCTGAATGACAATCACGATTGTCGTGATTTTTATCCTGCTGATGCTTTCGGCTTTCTTTTCTGGCTCGGAGACTGCGCTGACAGCAGCATCAAAGCCAGTCATGCATCACAAGGAACAGGATGGAGATCAGCGGGCAGGGATCGTCAACCGGTTGCGCCAGTATCAGGAGCGGCTGATCGGTGCCATTCTGCTGGGTAACAACCTTGTCAACATTCTGGCATCTGCCTTGGCAACGTCTGTCATGATCGAGCTTTTTGGTGAACGCGGCGTCGTTTATGCGACCGCGGCCATGACGGCACTTGTGCTTATATTTTCTGAAATTCTGCCAAAGACCTATGCGCTTCAGCACGCAGACAGCATGGCGCTGCGCGTTGCCCGGCCGATGAGTATTCTGGTTGTTGTTTTTGCGCCGGTTACCCAGACCATTCAGGTGCTGGTACGTGCCACCCTGCACCTTTTTGGCAGCGGCGATGGCCCGGGAACCGACCGCGAGCGTGAATTGCGCGGTGCCATTGAATTGCATGCGGATGACGTCGTTGTTGGTGATCATCATGCCGAACGCACCATGTTGCATGGGGTTCTTGACCTTGAGGATGTCGGTGTCTGGGAAATCATGGTGCACCGTCGCAAGGTGCAGATGATTGATATCACGCGCCCGATGGAAGAAATCCTTGATACGGTATTGGCAAGCCCGCATACGCGTATTCCGATCTATGACAAGGATCCGGATAACATCGTTGGCGTTTTGCATGCGCGTGAGGCGTTGAAAGCAATCGTCCGTGGGGCAAAGCCTGAAACGGCAGAAGATGTTCGCATGCTGAGTTCCGAACCCTGGTTCATCCCCGATAGCACCACGCTTGCCGATCAGCTTAAGGCGTTCAAGGAACGTCACGAGCATTTCGCGATTGTCGTCGATGAATATGGGGCGTTCGAAGGCGTCGTGTCGCTTGAAGATATCCTTGAAGAAATTGTTGGCGATATCGCCGATGAAACCGACGTCGAGGTTGTTGGTGTTCAGCCGCAAACCGATGGATCGGTCATTGTGCGCGGTGATGTGACCATTCGTGACCTTAATCGTCGTTTTGGCTGGCGTTTGCCCGACGAAGAGGCCGCAACCGTTGCCGGGTTGTTGCTTTATGAAACCCGCCGTATTCCCGATGTCGGACAGCAGTTCCGATTCCATGGACTGGAATTCGAAGTCCTGCGTCGCATTCGAAATCAGATAACCCGCATCAAATTACGTGAAGTGCGCGAAGTCGCAACCGACGATACGAACTAGCATTGATTGCATCAAAACAAACGGGCTGCAAGGGAAACCGGGCGGCCCTTTTTGTTTCCTGGGTGTAAATATGTTCTTATAAATCTACTTATCGGTTAAAATGATCGACAAAGGTCTTGATCGATGTGATTGCAGGGCCAATTGCAAATAAGGGCCCCGGACGCATTTGATGCGTTGTTTTCAGCAATCTGATCGGGGCAGGGCACGTGGCAACAGCAACCCGCAGAGGGAAAAACATGGATACGAAAATCGTACCTGGTGTGGTCAAAGAGCAGTCGATCGCAACCTTGAATCCAGCAGACTCGGTCATGGACGCCGTTAATATGATGACCGAACGCAAGATCGGTGCCGTGATCATTGTCGATAACAATGCCAGGCTTGCCGGCATCTTTACAGAGCGTGACCTTGTAAACCGGGTTGTCGCAAAGGGTCTTGATGCGGCATCTACCCCCCTTAAACAGGTTATGACGGCCAATCCCGATACACTTGCACCCGGCGATACGGCGATGAATGCCCTTGAATTGATGAGTGCGCGCCGCTACCGACATCTTCCGGTGCTTGATGGGGAAAATGTCGTCGGCATGGTGTCGATCCGCGATCTGTTCAATGTCGTAAAGGCACAGCTTGAAGAAGATTTGCGCGAACGCGAAAAGTTTATTTTCGGGTCCGATTACGGCGTCGCGTAAATCAGGTTTAGTCCATGAAATATGCTTTGGGCGGCTGATGCGGAGGTTCCGCATCAGCCGTTCTGCGTTTTTGAAGGTTGACAACGTACCAGTTACTGTCTTTACGTTTACGTAAAGGAGATATATGCCATGCCCTTATCCAGCCCTGCGGAACGTGACCATATCCATACCCGCAACGTTACCTGCACCGGATATCGTCGCAAGGACGGTCTTTGGGATATCGAAGGCCATATCACCGATACCAAGACATACGGGTTTGAAAATAACGACCGCGGCGAAATTCCCGCCGGTGTACCGATCCATGAAATGTGGCTGCGCATTACTGTCGGGGATGACATGGTGATAAGTGCGGTTGAAGCCGTCACTGATCATGCCCCGTTCAATGCCTGTGATGAAATTGCCCCGAACTACGCCGCACTTGTCGGACTTCGGATCGGGCCGGGGTTGAAACAGCAGATTCGCGAACGGGTTGGTGGCATTCACGGATGCACGCATCTGACCGAACTGATGGGACCGGTGGCAACGACTGCGTTTCAGACAATCTTTCCGATCCGCGCCCGCGAGGCCGAAGAACGCCGAAAGCAGGCGGAAAAGGATGGCACGGTGCCAAACCCGCCGAAAAAGCGCCGATCTCCATTGGTGAATAGCTGCCACGGGTGGCGAAGTGACGGTGCGGCGGTCAAACGCATTGCGCCCGATATGTATACCGGTGACTAAGCGGTCAGTCTTGTAACGCTGTTATTACACCCAATATCACCGGTGACGGGGTTTGGTGAATGTCAGGTGTTGCATGAGACGCCATACACAGCCATCAGGACAAAATCTTTCGGGGCGATTTGCGTCGGCCTATAGCTGTATTTTGCTGCTTGGCCTGATGGCATGCGTGTTTGTGATTACGCTGAAAAGCCTTCCCGCACAGGGGCAGGAACAAGCACAGGATTCTACCGGCTCATCGGACAAGAACGCATTCCTCATTCTTCAAACCAATCTTCAGCCTCCCTATCAGCAATTGCAGAATGGCATTTTGCGAGGCTATTCCATCGCAGTATTGAATTGCGCGTTTGACCGGATCGGGGTTGGGTACGGGATCGCGATTGCACCCCGCCAGCGCAATCGGGAAATGGTGCGAAACGGGCAGGCGGACGGGTTCTTTCTGGCGCGGATCAGCTCCTTCATGGACGAATACGCCGAGCCGACCTTGCCGTTAGCACTTGAAAAATGGGTCTGGATTTCAGCTGCCGGACAACAGGGCAGTTTCGCGTCAAGCCCGACACCCGACAGTCTGCTTTCTGTTGGTGCCATCCTTGGCTCCAACGAAGCAGAATGGCTGGCAGAGCAGGGGTATCAGGAAATTGCCAAGGCACCGTCCATCAACTCCCTGATTTCGCAGGTCCTGGCCGGGCGCGTTGAATACGCCTTGGTCGACAAACAGACATTCGAGGCCGCGCGCGACAGCATGGGCAACCATGAAGATCAGTTCAACGTCCAGTTCGAACGATATGCCCCGCTTGTTGTTTATATTGGGCGGGAATATACCCGCCTTAATCCCGGGCTAATTGCGTCGCTGAATACGGCGCTGGGTGCATGCGAAACCTTACCCATGCAGCTTGAGGATTGGGAACGTGATCTGATTACTCGTCAGCAATTACCGGCGATCCGCGCCATGGCGGCGAATGCGGAACTTGTTGGGGCGGTACGGTCCGCAATGGGTGGAGCACAAATTCAGCCTCATGCGATTGTCGAAATCGATCGCGAATGGCGTCAGGGCAGCGAAGGCGGGATTGCCAGCCCGAAGGCAACCGAAATCCTTGAAAATCCGCTTTCCGATATCCTGCGGGCCTTTCAGGAAAGCGACGCCGACAATATTGCCGAAATATTCGTATTCGATACCAACGGCGCGGTTATCGGCATGAACCGGTTGACGACCGATTTCGATCAATCAGATGAGCAGAAATTCGAGGTCGCCATTAGCCATGACCCGGATATAAGTCAGATCGCCGACATCTATTTTGATGGATCAACCCGTGCCTTTCTGTCGCAGGTTACGGTTCCGATCATCAATCCGGAAACCGGAGATGTTATCGCGGCAATGACGGTTGGCCTTGATGTTTCAGGGGCACTGCGACCCGACAGCTGATTTTGGTTTCAGTTCGGTTTGGTCGGATCGGTGATGTTGATCGTAATCGCACTGTACCAGTCTGCTGCGGTCTGCATTCCTTTATCGTCAAGCTCGGTTGCAATTGGCGACATGATTTCATGATTGCGCTTGCCGTTTCGGAACGCTTTTAACTGTGTTTCGAGATAGATATTGGTTTCACCGGCAAGGTTGGGAACGTCCGGCATTTCCGAAATCCCGTTTGAACCATGGCAGGCGCTGCAAAGTTCCGGGGCATCATTGGGGTTTTTCCCGGCTGGCAGTGTGGCAGTCACATCAAAATGGTTATACCAGGCCGCGGCGTCGGCGATCTGCTGGTCGGTTAAACTGCGGGCAACCACGGTCATCATTTCATGTTCCCGGCTGCCATCGCGAAACGCGCGCAATTGGGTTTCAATGTATGCCGCGGGTTCGCCGCCGATATGCGGTGCAATCGGGATGCGGGCAAATCCGTTCAGACCGTGACAGGTTCGGCATATGCCCGCAACTTTCCGGCCGGCATCAATGTCCTGTGCCAAGGAAGCCCCGGCGGGCAAAAGCCCGCCGAGAATCACGATAAGCAATATCCGCATTATTTCCCCTCGTACCAGATGCGGTACAGGGCACCGGCAAGGTCGTCCGATACAATCAGGGAACCGTCGCGCAGCTGGGCGACATCAACCGGGCGGCCAAGATACTCCCCGTTTTCATCGATCCAGCCTTCGGCAAAGGGCTCTATGCGGGCCGTGCCGTCACTGTCGATAAAGGTTACCATCACGCGCGCGCCGACCGGCGTGGTGCGGTTCCACGATCCGTGCTGGGCCGAGAAAATCGCATTCTTGTATTTGGCCGGGAACATCTTGCCCGTGTAGAAGGACATGCCAAGGTCGGCAGCATGTGCAATGGTTTCGACCGCGGGCATCACGACATCATAGGGAACTTCTTCACCGGCATATTCATTTGTGCGAACGTTGCCGCCGCCATACCAGGGATGGCCGAAATGCTGACCGGCTGCTGTCTGGTGATTGATTTCACCGGGCGGAATGTCATCGCCCATGCCGTCAACCTGATTGTCCGTCCACCATAGTTCGCCGGTTTCCGGATGGAAGTCATGACCGACGGAGTTCCGGACCCCGTATGTGTATACTTCACGGCCGGTTCCATCGATGTTGATGCGTATAATACCGCCGATCCCGTGTTGGCGATAAAGATCAAGCTTGTCCTTGGGGGAAACGTTGAAAGGTTGCCCAAGCGAGATATAAAGTTTGCCATCCGGGCCGATTTTGCAAACACGTGCGGTGTGATTGTAGCTTTCTTCGGACGGTGGAATCAGCTCACCCTGCTTAACGACATTGAATGCCGCGACATCGGGGCTTTCATAGAAAAATTCGGCGGCGGGGAAGGTCAGAACCCTGTTTTGCTCTGCGATATAGAGCATGCCATCGGGAGAGAAGCACGGACCGTTGGGAATGGAGAACCGCAAGGACGGGGCGAAGTCCTTGACCTCGTCGGCAACACGGTCCTTGTTGCGGTCGGTTACCGACCAGACCTTGTCCTTGCGCGTGCCGACAAATGTCACGACCCCTTGCGGGCCAACGGCGATATGGCGGGCATCGGGCACAACGGCATAAAGGGCAATCTTGAAACCGTCCGGCAGAGTAATGCGTTCAAGCGTTTTCTTGATACCGTCAGCATAGTCACCGGTTTGCTCGATTCTTGTGAACTCGCTGGTGCCTGTTGACTGGAAATTGGAGAGTTTTTCTAGATTGTCCGGAGCGGGGGCCTGTGCGTAGGCCGTTCCAGACATAAACAGGGCGACGCTTGCCCCGATAAGGCGCGTTCTCATAACCTAGTCCTCCCGTTTGTATCGGGCGCAGATTTGACCGGCGCCCGTGCCCCATATGCAGGAGACTGCGCATCGGGCTTCTGGGCTATTATTGCGCCGAAAAACAACGGTCGTCTAAGTTGATTTCACGATGCGGAATAAACGCTTTGGTTATTTTTGGGTCGCAGCCGCTGCATATTCGGAAGGTGTCATGGTTTTCAAAGCCAGCGCGTGAACGCGATCTTTCAGAAGCTGATCAAGGGCTGCGTAAACCAGCCGCTGGCGATTGACCCGGTTTTCGCCATCAAATTTTTGGGAAACGACCAGTACGGAAAAATGCGACTCTCCGCGTGGGTCGGCGCCTGAATGACCGGCATGTTTTGACGAATCATCGATGATTTCGAGTTTCTCGGGGGCGAATTCCGCGGTCAGGATATCGCCAATCTGTTGGGCTACCTGCATGACAATGGCCTCATGTTTCGGTGTGTTTCGCATGAATTAATGTGAAAATCTGACTGTTGGCACCGTTGTGGCACGCGATGGCAGTTTTTCAAGCCTTTTATCGCATTAAAACGGCTCGTATGATATTGCGAAGCTTGATGATCAGAACATATAAACGCAGATGAACCGCGGCCAACGCAACAAACGCAAAACCCTTTACCATGAAGAACCAGACCTGCCCGTATGTGAATGGCCGGGATGTGAAGGTCATGGGGAATTTCGTGCGCCCAAGGACCGCAAGCTTCGCGAGTACTATAAGTTCTGTCTCGACCATGTCCGGGAATACAACAAGTCTTGGAACTATTACGAGGGCATGAAAGCCGAAGACATCGAAAACGATGTCCGGCGTGATACCCATTGGCAACGCCCGACATGGCGGTTCGGGCATATTCGCGGTGCCAAGAAACCGTTCAACTTCAAATTCAGCGACGGTTTCGGCTTCTTTAATGAAGATGGTGATCCGACCCATCATGGCCCAGGGGGTGACCCTGCGGGGGATCGCCGACGCAAAAGCGAAGATGCCCAGCGTCGCGCGGGGGCTATGGGCATGCCATCCGAACAGCAACAGGCCATGGCAACGCTTGATCTTCCTTGGCCGTTTTCCAAGGACGAACTGAAGTCAAAATACAAGGCGCTGTCGAAAAAATACCATCCCGACGCCAATGGCGGCGACAAGGTTGCCGAAGAACGCTTTAAGAAAATCAGTGCAGCCTATTCGTCGCTGATGAGATACATCCGTGATCTGGAAGCACGTGTTTCCACGTAATCAGGGACTGGTATCGGGCGAAATTTGATAAAATCTGCCTTGCAATTCGTGCCGCGGACCTTTTCATTGTTCGATCCATTGGCGGCGATAGATTTTTTTTGCGCATCTTCCCTTTGTCACGCGCATCTTAGCCGCTATTAATGAGCTAGTTTCAAACGAGACCGCGTCACCGGTCCGACAAATGCGCGAGTACTTATGAGCCAAGGTTACGAAGCGACAGGTGCAGCCGCCGAACATCCGCTGGATGCACCAGACATCAAAATCTCCGTTCGTGAAGCGTTCGGGATTGATTCCGACATGAAGGTTCCGGCATTCAGCCAGGGCAGCGAACATGTTCCCATGATTGATCCGACCTATCGGTTTGATCGCGATACCACGTTGGCCATTCTGGCGGGCTTCGCCCATAACCGCCGCGTGATGATCCAAGGGTATCACGGTACGGGTAAGTCGACCCATATCGAACAGGTTGCTGCACGTCTGAACTGGCCTTGTGTTCGTGTAAACCTTGATAGCCACATTTCGCGTATCGACCTGATCGGCAAAGATGCCATCGTGTTGCGCGATGGCAAACAGATCACGGAATTCCGCGAAGGCATTTTGCCCTGGGCGCTTAAACGTCCGGTTGCGATGGTTTTTGATGAATATGATGCCGGTCGCCCCGATGTGATGTTCGTTATCCAGCGTGTTCTGGAAGTCGATGGCAAGCTGACCCTGCTTGATCAGAACAAGGTCATCCATCCGCATCCGAACTTCCGCCTGTTTGCGACGTCAAACACGGTCGGCCTTGGCGATACCACAGGCCTATATCACGGGACCCAGCAGATCAACCAGGCCCAGATGGACCGTTGGTCGATTGTTGCGACCCTTAACTATCTGTCGGTTGCCGATGAAACCAACATCGTGACCGCCAAGGTGCCGTCGTTCGACAATGCCGAAGGCCGCAAGAAGATCGAGGCCATGGTTGCACTTGCCAACCTGACCCGCCAGGGATTTGTCGCAGGCGACATTTCGACTGTCATGAGCCCGCGTACCGTTATTACGCTTGCGGAAAACGCCGAGATTTTCGGGGAAATTTCCTATGCGTTTCGCGTGACGTTCCTTAACCGTTGCGATGAGGTCGAACGCCCGATCCTTGCTGAATATTATCAGCGGTGCTTTGGCGAGGAACTTCCCGAAGAAGCCATCAATGTGATGGTCCGTTAGGATCATCCATTGTTAAAGCAAATCGGCGACCTGATTCCAGAAGCGAGTAGAGCAATGAAGAATGATGAAGCGCTTTCCGGATTTTTGCGCGGCACAGCGGCGACATTTCGTGCGCTTGCCGGACGCAATGATCTTGAAGTCGGCTTTGTCAAAGGCGGCCGGGCAGGTGGCTATGGCGAACATGTGCGCCTGCCGATGCCCAAACAGGCGCTGCCGAAGGACGAGGTTGCCGACCTGCGCGGGGTTGCCGATGGCTGGGCGTTGAAACTGCGTCACCATGATGTGGCCCTTCATGCCCGCCGTATGCCCGAAACCGCCGAGGCACAGGCCGTTTACGACGCGCTGGAAACGGCCCGTTGCGAGGCAGTTGGTTCGCGTTATTTCCCCGGTGTGCGCAAGAACCTGCGTGAACATGCCGAACAGGATTGCCGTGCCAAAAACTTCCATCGGTTGACGGCGCGCGAAGATGCCCCGTTTGCTGATGCAATCGGGATGCTGGCGCGCGAGATTTTTACTGGCGAACCCGCCCCGTCATCGGCCCGCCCGCTGATCGATCTGTGGCGTGCCCATATCGAAGAAAATGCCGGTACAGACCTGAACGATCTGCGCGATCTGATTGACGATCAGGATGCGTTTGCGCGGGGATTGCGCCGCCTGCTTGATCATTTGTCTCTTGAAGATGATATCGACGAAGCCCCGCCTGAAAATGACGGCGAGGATGAGGACGAAAAAGAAGGCGAAACCGACCCGGACGAGGAACTTGACAGTCAGGGTGGCCAGCAGGGGCAGGCCGACGAGTCCGAACCTGATGGTGATGATCAGCAGCAGGATGCCGGTACCGAAGAAGCCGAAGCCGGTGAAGGCGATATCGATGACCAGCAGCTTGAAGCGATGTCGCAGGAAGAACAGCCTGCCGGACCGGGCGAACAGCCGGAATTTGACGGTCGGAACGAACCGATTGAACGCGGCTATGAACCCTTTACGCGTGAATTTGATGAAATCGTAACTGCCGACGAGCTTTGCGAAGGCCTGGAGCTTTCGCGTCTGCGCGCCATGCTCGATAAGCAGCTTGCGAATTTGCAGAATGTCGTTTCGCGCCTTGCCAACCGCTTGCAGCGCCGCCTGATGGCGCAGCAAAATCGTGGCTGGGACTTCGACCTTGAAGAAGGCATCCTTGATGCGGCGAAGCTGGCGCGTATTGTTTCAACACCTTCGACCTCGCTGTCCTTCAAACAGGAACAGGATACAGATTTCCGGGATACGGTCGTGACGCTGCTGATCGATAATTCCGGTTCCATGCGCGGGCGCCCGATTACGATTGCCGCACTATCTGCCGACATTCTGGCACGTACCCTTGAACGGTGCGGGGTGAAGGTCGAAATCCTTGGTTTCACTACCCGTCAGTGGAAAGGCGGGCAATCGCGCGAAAAATGGGTTGAAAGTGGCAAGCCGCCAAAACCGGGCCGTCTCAACGACCTGCGACACATCATCTATAAAGCGGCCGATACCCCGTGGCGGCGCGCGCGCAAGAATCTTGGCCTGATGCTGCGCGAAGGATTGCTTAAGGAAAATATCGACGGCGAAGCCCTGCTTTGGGCGCACGAACGCCTTCTGGGCCGCTCGGAACAACGCCGGATTTTGATGGTGATTTCCGACGGCGCGCCGGTCGATGATTCGACCCTGTCGGTGAATTCCGGAAATTACCTTGAACGGCACTTGCGCGAGGTCATCGACTGGATTCAGACCCGTTCGCCAGTTGAGCTGCTTGCGATCGGGATCGGACATGATGTGACCCGCTATTACCAGCGTGCGGTAACGATCAACGACCCCGAAGAGCTTGGCGGGACGATGTTGCGTGAATTGTCCGATCTGTTCGATGAACAGGGGGGGCGTCAACCCAAACGTCCGATGCGTCATGTGCCTGCGGATACCGCCAAGGACAAGGCGACCGGTGATCGTGACCGCTGGTAGGTCATGGGGATAGGGCCGTTATGACAGCCATTACCCGCTTTGCCCCCAGTCCGACCGGGTTTCTGCATCTTGGCCATGCGGCCTCGGCCCTGTTTTCCGCAAAACAGGCCGGTCCGAATGGTCGTTTCCTTTTGCGGATCGAAGATATAGATCAAACCCGCTGTCGCCCGGAATATGTTGATGCGATCTTTGAGGACCTTGCTTGGCTGGGGCTTCGATGGGAAAGCCCTGTCCGTATACAGTCACAGCATTTCCTTGATTATGAGAAGGTGCTGGATCGTTTGACCGATGCCGGGCTGCTTTATCCGTGCTTTTGCACGCGAAAAGACATTCAGGAAGAAATCGCGCGGATCGGAAATGCGCCGCATGGGCCGGATGGTGTGCTTTACCCGGGGACCTGTCGTAATCGTAGTGCGTCCGAACGCGCAGATCGTGTTGCGACGGGGGAAAGTTATGCGCTGCGTCTGGATATGGAGCATGCCCTTAGACAGGTCGCCAGCCCGTTATGGTGGTATGACCGCAAGTTTGGAAAACAGCATGCAACGCCGGAAATATTTGGCGATGTTGTTCTGGCGCGCAAGGACACGCCGACAAGCTACCATCTATCGGTAATCCATGATGATCATTTGCAGGGTATCAACCTTGTCGCCCGCGGTCAGGATCTGTTTTTTGCAAGCCACCTGCATCGCCTGTTACAGGAATTGCTGGGGTATGATGTTCCTGAATATCATCATCATGGCATGCTTACGGGCCCGGATGGCAAACGGTTTGCCAAGCGCGACAAATCAAAAACACTGCGATCCATGCGTGACGAGGGTATGAGCGCCCAAGAGGTCATTGCGCTAAGCGGATATGTCTAGGCGACGTCGTTCTGGTTTCCAGAAGGTCAGGTCGTTCGACGAACCAACTGCGAATAAAATCAATCATCAACCGGTTTTTGACCGGCAGGTTTTCCTGATAGGGGTAAACCAGATAGATCGGTCGTAACGGCGATGAATAGCCATCCAGTGCCGTTTCAAGCAATCCGTCGAAGATTGCCGGAAGGGCAACATACCGGGGCAGCCGGGCAACGCCCAATCCGCGGATCGCGGCATTGCGCAACAGCGGATAATGATTAAGGCGCAGATTGCCCTGTGCCGGAACTGATTGTGCGCCATCATCGGAAAAGAAAACCCAGTTGCCATCTTTGTAGTACTGAAAATTCAGCAGGCAATTGTGATTTCCCAGATCGGCGGGTGTTTCGGGCTTTGGGTGCTTTGCCCAGTAGGTAGGGCTTGCGCAGATCAGTTCAGACAATTGACCCAGCGGAATGGCAACCTGTTCTGGGTCGTCGGATAATCCGACGCGAATGGCGATATCGATATGGGCAGATTGCAGCGCACGGAAGGTGTTTTCCAGTTCCATTTCGATCTGTATGCGCGGATGTGCTTTTTGAAATGCGACGATGATGTCATCAAGAAACATCTCGCCAAAGGAAACGGGCACCGTAATGCGAACGGTGCCGACCGGTTCGCCGCGCAGAGCCTCGACGGCTTCGAATGCGGCGGTGGCACTTTGGGTGATATTCTGACAGTAACCCAGAAATGTAATCCCGATTTCGGTTGGTTCTACCTTGCGGGTTGACCGGAACAGCAATTGTGCCCCCAGCTCTGATTCCAGTCTTTTGACATGCTGACTGATCAGGCCCTTGGACACGCCAAGTGCCTTGGCGGCGTGGGTAAAGCCACCGTTTTCCATGACGGCCGCAAAGCTGCGCATTTCACTCAGATAATCTTTCATTGTTTATAATATTAAACAAAATGTTTGGAAATAACCAGATTATCCTTGCAATTGTCTCATGAGACAATCCTTCCATCGAAGCACTTCCAAGGATGGAGGATCAGATGAAAGTTCTTTTGGTAGGCGCATCGGGGATTGTCGGGCGTGGGATTGATTCCGAGTTGTCCCAACGCCACGACATCATCCGTGCGTCCCGCGCAAGTGGAGACGTTAATGTTGACCTGACGGATATCGCATCAATCCATGCGATGTTTGAAAAGGTCGGCAAAGTCGATGCGGTTGTTTCTGCGACCGGAAAGGTTCATTTCGGTGATTTCGCCGAAATGGACGATGACAAATACCGCATCGGGATCAATGACAAACTGATGGGGCAGGTCAATCTGGTGCTGGTTGGGCGTGATCACGTGGCAGACAATGCATCATTCACGCTGACCACTGGTATCCTGTCCAAAGATCCGATCCGTTACGGTAGCTCGGCCTCGATGGTGAATGGCGCAATCGAGTCTTTTGTGCGGGCTGCTGCAATCGAAATGAAACCGGGGCTTCGCATCAACGCGGTCAGCCCCGGTGTGATCCTTGAGGCGATGGAAGGCTACGCACCGTATTTCCGCGGGCATGATCCCGTTCCGGCGGCACGTGCGGCCCTTGGCTATGCCAAGTCGGTCGAGGGTCTTCAGACCGGGCAAGTCTTCGAGATATTCTGAGGGTATAATTCTGACGATCTGGCATCGAAAGCCGACCGGGGCAAAACCGGGTCCCGGTCGACTTTGGGGCTTACAAGGGGCATTGCTTCAAAAAAACCGCACTTTCTATCTGGAATTATTTAGGGTGACTGCTTACCATCCAAATAGCTAATGTTGCGCATCCGATTGTTAAGCGTGTAAACGGCTATAACGGAATTTCCGGATGGGGCAGTTCACAGCCAGGATGGCTGACACCTTGAAACGGCTGCTTTTGGAACCCGGACACGGGACCGAAGCAGCGCCGAAACTGCAAAAGAAGGTTCGCGCGGACCTTCTTGATCTTGCCTATCGCAACAACTGGGCGAACGTCCTTGTCAATCTGTCGGCCGGAAGTGGTCTTGTCGGGACGCTTTGGTTTCAATCCGAACTATCATTTGGCATGACCGTCTGGATTTGCGTGATTTTTGCAACGACGGTGATCCGGCTTTTTATCGGGTATCGCTATCATGTCGAACGACGGCTGGTTTCGGCATTTGATGATGCGGAATTCCATAGATGGTTTATGCGATATGCCTGTGGTGTTTGTTCCGGCGCTATCCTTTGGGCGTTGGCGTCAATCTTTGACTTGCCAACGCAAAGTAATGAAAGCCGTTTCGTAACCCTGATCATATTGGCGGGGCTTGCCGGTGGCGCGACAGGAATTCTTGCACCTGTTTTCAGGGTCGGCCGATTCTATCTTCTGATGTTGCTACTGCCTGCCTGTATTGTTCTGATTGTCATGCCGGAGCCGAATTACGTTCTGTCGGGGCTTGGCTTCATCTTTGTAACCGTCATGATGATCACCCATCGCAATAATCACGGTATTCTGTATCGGTCGCTTGTGCTGAAGCACGAAAATGACTCTCTGGTTGACGACCTGCGCGAGAAAAACCGGATAACCGAGAACTGGAATGCGACACTTGAAGCTCGGGTGGCGAAACGAACCCGTGAACTTCGCAATCTTCTGGTGCGCGACACCCTGACAGGATTGCTGAACCGTGATGGCATCGTTTCCTGGTTTGAAGAAGCGCGCGCAAGCTGGGGCAATCGTGCCTATGCCGTTCTGTTCATTGATCTTGATCATTTCAAACAGATCAATGACGGGCTCAGTCATGCGATCGGTGATCTGGTGCTTAAGGAAGTTTCGCACCGTTTACGGGAATATGTCGATGATCGTCATGCTGTCGGGCGGTGGGGTGGTGATGAATTCATCATGATTCTGACTGATCAGCCGGAAAATCTGCATCAGCTGGTGGACCAAACCATCGCCGAGGTCCGGGCGGCTGTTAACCGGCCAATCCATATCGCACGGCAGACATTGCATGTCGGTTTCAGCACTGGTGTCGCATTTGGCATGGACGAGAACCCGCAGATTGCGGAATTGATCCATTGGGCCGATCTGGCCGCAGCCGAGGTTAAGCGGTCCGGGCGTGGCAGTGTGCAAAGTTATGACAGCAAGTTGCTTGTTGAGCAGGAACGTCGGTTGGCGATCAATCAGGCCCTGCGTCAGGCTTTGTCCGCCAATGAGCTTTTTCTTGAATATCAGCCGGTCGTCAGTGCGAAGACGGGCGACATTACCGCCTATGAGGTGTTGTTGCGCTGGGAAAGTGCGGAACTTGGCCGTGTACCACCAGACGAGTTTATTCCGATTGCTGAGGAATCGGCGCTGATTGTCGATATCGGCGAATGGGTGATGCGCGAAGCCTGCAAAACGATCCTGGACTGGTCCGGCTTTGCCGGTGGGCCCAAGATTGCGGTTAACGTATCGGTGCGTCAGATTGTTGTGCCGCGTTTTGCCCGTATGGTGGAAAATCTGCTGCTTGAAACGGGTCTGCCAGCCAACCGCCTGACTATTGAAGTGACAGAATCGATCTTTGATATCCGGCGCACACAACTGATTTCAGAAGTCCTGGCTGATCTGCATGATCAGGGAGTGGAAGTTCATATTGATGATTTCGGTACGGGCTATTCATCGCTTTCCCGCCTGCATCAGATCCGCGTCGATGCGGTCAAAATCGATAAATCTTTCATCCTGAAAATGGATGTCAATTCACGTGCGGTGATCGAAGGCGCCATTCTGATTGCGCATCGGTTCGGTCTTGATGTTATTGCCGAGGGTATTGAGACCGAGCAGCAACGCAGCGAACTTGCGGCGATGGGGGTTGATGCCTATCAGGGATATTTCTTTGCCCGCCCGTCGGCGGGGCCTTGTGAAAATCCCCATTGGCAACAAAGAAGTTCAGCCGTCTGATGGTGATTTTTCAGGCGAAAGCCCTCCAAACAATAAAACGGCCCGCCGAAACTGGCAGGCCGTTTTATTGTTTGCAGATAGCGCGCAGGATTAGCGACTGAAATCCAGAAGCACGAGGAAAACGACCGGGACCAGTGCGAGTGCGACGTAAATCCAGACCGATGCAATCGGCACACCGAAATGCGCAAGCACATAACCGGCCAGATACAAAACAAGGCCGATCACAGCGACCAGCAGAATGCCCAAAAGGGGCAAGGATACCTTGGAATCGGTTTTCATCATGCGCAGTGCTCCCCAAGCGTGTGCGGAATAACTATGACGGCACGCTAACACCGAATGCGCGATGATGTTTTGACAAGGATCAATCTGGGTGACCTTGGGTGTTCTGGCCTCTATCTTCTGAATCCTTATAAAGAACGTAACGTCAAAGAGCCAATATGGGCAGCGAGAAGGCCTGAACCCGACTTTATATATGTTTGTCTTTGCCGGATGCCGTCCAGAATCGGGTCGCATCATCGTGATGTAATTGCCAAACCGAACCGGGGGTATGGCTGTGTGCCCGGGAAAATCGCTTGATTCCGTGTGGTTGAGATGGGAAAAGCCGTCCTTGCGTGATGCAATATGAACGGATTGCGCAAAACAGGTGTTTTTGTCGCGTAAAAGCGTGGATGAAGGCTTGACGGCATCTGTCAGAGACGGTAATAACCCGGCTCCAAGCGCGGGCCTGCATGTCAGGCCAAGCGTCCTTTTGCGAATTATAGACCAGGAGATCAGGTCATGGCACGTCGCTGCCCGGTATCCGGCAAAGGCGTTTTGGTCGGCATGAATGTGAGCCACGCCCACAACCGCACCAAACGTCGTTTCCTTCCGAACCTTCAGCCGGCTTCGCTGCTGAGCGAAGCGCTGGGTCGTTCGGTGCGTCTGCGTCTGACCACCAATGCGATCCGCACCATTGAAAAACGTGGTGGTCTGGATGCATATGTGCTCGGCACAGCAGCTTCCAAGCTGTCGGCAGAGCTGGTGAAAGTCAAACGCCAGATCGCCAAAGCTGTTGAAGCGAAAGCTGCCTAAGGCAGACTTTTGCTTTAAGAATTACGAAGGCTCGCGATTGCGGGCCTTTCGTTTTTCAAAGATTTCAGATCGCCCTGTTCCGGGGCCATAAAAGGGTCGTGCATCATCGATGCGCGGCCTTTTTGTTTGTCCGGGCGTTGATGTGCCTGATTGCGAGTCGTACCTGGTGCCGCCGGTTTTGCGTAAATGTTTGCGACTCGGCCTCAAGCGGGATTTGCGCTTTGCGAAAATTGGTCTATACTTTTCTCTATCAGTGATTTACGTGACCGCGTCGCATGGATTGATGAAACGTCATGATATGTTCATCACCCGCGATTCGCGAACCTGCTAAATAGTGGGTGCGACTCGGTAAACACGGTGGAGCGGATGATATGCATTTATCGCCCAATGCGTGTCCGGCACTTGTCCTTAACGCCGATTTCCGGCCGTTAAGCTATTTCCCGCTGTCCTTGTGGTCCTGGCAGGATACGCTTAAGGCAGTGTTTCTGGAACGCGTTGATGTTCTCTCGGAATATGATCGCGAAGTCCATTCTCCGTCTTTCAAAATGAAACTGCCGAGTGTCATATCGCTCAAGGAATATGTATCGCTCAAAAGCAGCCCGGCCTTTACCCGGTTCAACGTTTTCCTGCGCGACCAGTTTTCCTGCCAGTATTGCGGGGATCGTCTGCCGACCAGTGACCTGACATTCGATCACGTCATTCCGAGGTCGCGGGGCGGGCGAACGAACTGGTCCAATATTGTGACTGCCTGTTCGGACTGTAACCTTTTCAAGGGTAGCCGATCGATCAGGGAAGCCGGACTCCGGCTGCGCAGGACCCCCGAACAGCCGAGCATGCACGAACTCCAGACCATCGGACGCCGCTTCCCGCCAAACTATCTTCACGAAAGTTGGCGGGATTTTTTGTATTGGGATACCGAACTGGAATACGACTTCTGATCCGGGTCCGATATATGTGGACAAAGTAAAAGCACCGTCGTTTCTGGCGGTGCTTTTGTATTTTACGAAGTCCTTCGCAATCTGACTACCAGCGATATTTGACCGTGGCGAGAATCGTGCGTCCCTGACCGTAGTAGCAGGCATTTGTTCCCGAGCAACTTGCGACCCAACGTTCATCCGTCAGGTTGGTCGCATTCAATGCCAGAAGGTAGCCTTCAATCTCATAGTGGATGCCGGCATCAAACAGAGTGGTTGACGGGACTTCAACGGTGTTTGACTGATCAGCGTACTGTTTACCGAGATAGCGAACGCCACCATTGAACCCAAAGCCACTCATTGTGCCGGACTGTAACGTATAATCAGCCCAAAGAGATGCTGTATGTTTCGGAACGCCGACCGGGGCTTTGCCCTGATAGCCATCGTTGTCTTTGGTGACTTCGGCATCGTTGAAACTGTATGCAGCTTTGCCAACCAACCCTTCAAAAGGCTCAATGGTTGCTTCCAGTTCGATACCGCGCGAGCGGACCTCGCCTGACTGGATTTTACGTGCTGTATCGTCAGGGTCGGTTGTCGTGACATTTTGACGGCGCAGATCATATAAGGCAGCGGTTAACAGGCCATCGAAGCTTTCAGGTTCGTATTTGGCACCAATTTCGTATTGCTGACCTGTTTCAGGATCAAAGTTTTGCGTTCCCTGACTGGCGACGGGGGTAAAGGATTCCGAGTAGCTGATATATGGCGTAAGGCCGAGTTCGGTTTTGTAAACGAGCCCGGCCTGACCGGAAAAGGCATGATCGTTTTTGCTGCTCTCTGCACCGTTATTGGCGTTGTCGTATTTTTTCTCGTCTGACCAGTCCTGGCGACCGCCAAGGGTCAATACCCAATGTTCATCAAACTCGATCTGATCTTGTGCATAAACACCAAGCTGGCGAAGCGTTACATCGTCATCGTACCAAGTCGTCAGGGCAGACAGAGTTCCGCCGTAGGACGGGTTATAGACGTTTAGCGCCGACGCACTGCCGAACGCGGCATAACGATCATAGATGTAATGCTGATAATCCAGTCCGGTCAGAAGGGTGTGATTGACAGTTCCGGTTTCAAACCGGGTTTCCAGCTGGTTATCAATTGTAATGGCGTGTGCATTCTGGTCGGTGCGCAGGAGACTGCGGTTTAGCGTGCCAGCATTTACATCTGCCCAGCCGTTTCCGTAGATTGTTTTGTAATCGACATCAACAAAGGCATATCGCGCGTTCTGGCGGAATGTAAGATCATTCGTGAAGTCATGGCTGAGCTCGTAACCGAGTGAATACTGAATGCGCTTGTAGCCCTCAAACGCCGGTTCCCCGGTAAAGACATCAACCGGAATTGCACCATTGGGGGCGCCAAAGATTGTTCCGACGGCGGGCAGCCAGTTGTTTGCCGAGCCGGTATCGTCTTCCTGATAATGGGTGAGAAGGGTCAAGGAAGTGTCGTCATTTTCCCATTTCAGCGATGGCGCAAGATAAATCCTTTTGTCATCGACCATATCGGTCTGGGTGCCGGAATCTTTGACGAGGCCTGTAACGCGGTAAAGAACGCTTCCGTCTTCAACCAGCTTGTCGCCGATGTCAAAGGCCCCTTGTTTGTGATCGAAACTGCCGGTTTGCAGTTCTACTTCGTTTAGCATGTCTGCATGAGGGCGCTTGGAAACGACGTTGACGATACCGCCCGGCGCATTCTGACCATAAAGAACCGATGTCGGGCCACGCAGGAGTTCAATGCGTTCTGCCCCATATGCCTCTTGCTTGAATGACGCATAACCCGATGAGCGAAGCTGCATACCATCGCGGTAAAGGCCTATGTCCTGTTGGGCGAAGCCCCGCACCTTGAACCAGTCATAGCGGGTGTCGTAACCATACAAATCCGGTTGAATGCCCGGCGAATATTTAAGGGCATCCATAACGGTCTGGGCTTGGCGTGTTTCGATCTCTTTTTTTGAGATGACCGATATGGCGCGGGGCGTTTCCGAGATCGCGGTACCGGTTTTGGTTGCTGTTGCACTTTGCTTTGCAACATATCCCTTAACAGGTGACGTTGCTGTTTCACTTTGTTGGTCGGCTTCGATCACGATGGGATCAACAAGGATTTCGTCTTTGGCCTGTTGTGCGAAAGCCTGCATTGGTGATGTTGCGAAAATCATTGCAACACTGCCAAGAAGGGCGGTTCTTAAGTTCTTGTCTCTGAAGGACTTCATTGGGTCTGTTCTCTGCGTCAGTTGTCACGTGTGACGTCCCGATAGCACGCAGCGAAAGGGGAAATATTGAACCCTATTTGGCTATATTGAACGGTTTTTGGTTTAATTTACGATAGCCTGTTCGCGGCGCCATGCGCCGGGTGTGGTGCCTGTGATGCGGCGGAATACCCGTGTGAGATGGGCCTGATCTGCAAAGCCGATTTGGGTTGCGATGGATGCCAAAGGAGTATCGCATTTACGCAGCATGGTTTTGGCGCGTTCTATTCTGGCTTTCATCTGCCACTGGTGGGGCGGCATGCCTGTGCTCTCGCGAAAAGCCGAGCAAAAATAAGATTGAGATAGTCCTGCAAGTTCGGCTAATTCATCCAGGCGAATAACGCGACCGCAATTTTGTTCAATATAATCGACAGTCCTGCGTAGCTGGAACGGGGCGAGCCTGCCGCGTTTGCGTGTCGTATCGGTTTCTGGCATCGGTGCCAGAAGGGCGCTGGTCAGTGCGGTCAAAAGTCCTTCACCATAGAGCGCCGGTGATGGGCTATCGGTTGCGATGTCGTCGGCAATCATGCGCACAAGCGCATTGATGCGCTGATCATAAAAGCCGATCCGCGGCATTTCGAGGACGCTGGGATCTGCCTTGTAGCCAAGACATTGTTCAAGCCGTTGTGTATCAAGATGGATGTCAAGATGGCGCAGGCGGCATGAGCCCTGTACCTCAGAGGTGACATGCATGCCGGCCGGAATATAGAACAGGCACCCCTGATCACCACGGCCTTCACCAGTATGGTTTTTGTTCGCGCGAATGCAAAATTGCGCATCCCCGGCGCATTCCAGAATGGCAACCAGTCGCGGCGCTTCCGAGACATAACTGCCACCCGAGGTTTCTGCACATTGCACATGCCATAGATCGGTAATCCCTGTGTTCCAGCGTCTGAAACGAAGTTCTTCCAGGAATGTGATTCCTTCGATCTTGGTTGTCATATGGGGATGGAATGTCTGGTCTGGCATTCCTGCCTATATCCTCGCTGGGTATATTTGCTCTTCGGTCGTGCTCGATCAGCGCAGACCTATCTGGTTCGGTATTCCTTAAGGCTGCGGATATTATAAGAAGAATTTTATGCAAACAAGAATAATTCGCATTATTATTTAACGGAGGGAAAAAGAATATCTCGTGTCCGCAATCTGGTGTGTTTTTCGCAAAAAAAAGCCTGCTAGCAAAGCGTCTGGCAGGCCGGATTTCGGGTTTGATTTTGATCGTTCTAGCGTTTCATCCACCGTGATGGAGCGATCAGGCAAAGGATCGTCAGCGCGGCCGAGAAGAAGACATTGACTGTCGGCATCGTGATGCCAAACAGGGCCCAGTCGATCTTGTCACAGCGGATAATCGGCTGGGCCATCAGTTGCGCTTTCAGGTCGGCGACCGATGCCGCGCCGCTGGTAAGGCCGCCACACATGGCCGGACCTTCCCACCAGAGTTCCTGAACGCCGACATGATAGATCGCAATTCCGGTACCAATGGCAAAGGCAACACCGCATAGATAAACAAGAACCCGCGAAGCACCCGGTATGCGCAGCAGCAAAAGGGCAAGAATGGCAAGGCCACCGGCAACATAAAACGGTACGCGTTGATAAAGGCATAACACACAGGGCAAAAGCTTCTGCACATACTGCGCATAGAAGGCAAAGCCGAGGCTTCCGGCAGAAATCAGGAAAATGGCAACAGGTGGCAGGGCTGGGGCATAATGTGCGCGAAGCAATTTGATCATCGGGTTGTTCCGTTATCGTTTTTCGGTGTTAACCGTGCGGGATCAGTTTGATGGCAGCAAATCCACCGACAAGAACCACGACAAATATGGTAAAAACGAGGCCAAGCCGCCTTTCGATAAAGTCGCGAATGACCGGGCCAAACTTCCAGATCAGGGCTGCAATAATGAAGAAGCGCAAACCACGCGCCAGAACCGATGCGACCATGAATATTGCCGGATCAAGTGCTGTCACACCCGACAGGATGGTAATGACCTTGTAGGGGAACGGGCTTATCCCGGCGATGAACACTGCCCAGGCACCCCATTCGTTATAATAATCGCGGAATACATCGAACTTGGCGCTATAGCCATAAAGCTGCAATACCGGTTGGCCGATGCTTTCAAAAAGGAAGTAGCCGATGCCATAACCGGCAATGCCGCCAAGAACAGACCCGACAAGGCAGATTAACGCATAACGCCATGCGCGTGTTGGCGCGGCAATGATCATCGGGATCAGAAGAACGTCCGGCGGGATTGGAAAAACCGAACTTTCCACAAAGGCGATAATGAAAAGTGCAATGGCAGCGTGGCGATGGGCGGCCAGGCCAAGGGTCCAGTCATAAAGGCTGCGCAGCACGGAAACGCCCTTTGCATTTAAGACGATAAAAACAATGCGGCACTATGGCCCAGGAACGGGTGATGTAACCGCATTTGGGGCCGTCTCGCAATGCCGTTTTCCCGAGAAAAGTCCGCTGCGGCCAAAGATGTAATTTTTGCGCAAAGCCCCATTGACCGGACGAAAATTACAGCTATTATCCGCCCCCACGATGGCGGGTGCGCAATGCACCCATATGTGCCTGCCCCTGTGGCGGAATTGGTAGACGCGGCAGACTCAAAATCTGTTTCTCTTTGAGAGTGGGAGTTCGATTCTCCCCGGGGGCACCATCGATTTCTCAAAATCAATCTCCAAGAAATACTCGTGGTATGCCGTGTCGTGTTTGCGGGCTGTTGCGCGCTAACCGATCATTCTAAGTTTTGAGTTGATCGGTATCCGCTCCCTTTTTCGGTGGAAATGCTGATTTGCGTCACCTTTTTGTTGGCACGACAATTGCCACTCTCTAAGTGTTTATCAACTTAGGGAGGAATAAATGCAAAAAGCAAAAATCCTGATTTCTGCATCAATAATATTGGGTTTCATCGGAGCTGTCGGCAGTGCATCGGCAGATGACAGGTTCATCTCGCGGTTTGGTCCGGATGATCAGATCGGAGCCGCAAACTATCTTTCATCAGATGTAACCCTTGCGGCAAGCAAGCTGATTTCCAAGGGAAAAGTCTACTCACTGGGTATGGAAATTTCGCGCGATACGCCTGCATTCGCACCGCGTGGTGTGGCTGTAACGGTTTTCTCGCCCGGGCAAAGTGGCAACAAGACCATCGGCAGTAATGCCGGAACGTATAATGACGACATGTTTACCGGTTGGCTCGGCGTGGGAACCCAGATTGATGGCCTTGGTCATCTTGGCGATCACCACACTTACTATAACAATAATCACGCCGAAGACATGGTCGCTGCCACCGGATTGACCAAGCTGGGTATTGAAAATGTTCCGCCAATGGCAACCCGTGGTGTGCTGCTGAACGTTGCCGCGATAAAGGGAGCCGCCCGGTTGGATGGTGGATATGTCATTACCCTGGATGATATCATGGCCGCCCAAAAGGCGGCTGGGACTGAAATCCGCAAGGGTGACGTTGTTCTGATCCATACCGGCTGGCTTGATCTGGTGGGTAAGGATAATGCGCTTTATGGCAAGACCGAACCCGGTATCGGGCTGGAAGCCGCGGAATGGCTGGCTACGCGGGGTGTGGTCGCGGTTGGCGGAGATACATGGGGCCTCGAAGCGGTTCCTCACGAGGACCCGAATGCCTTCTTCCCGGTTCATGTGAAGCTTCTGGCAGAAAACGGCGTTTATATCCTTGAAAACATCGTCACCAAGGATCTGGCAGCAGACCGCGCCCACGAGTTTCTTTTTGTTCTGGGGCAGGCAAAGTTAAAAGGCGCAGTCCAGATGATCATCAACCCGGTTGCCATTCGGTAATCCGGGATCGCCTCGATTGATTTTAAGAACCGGCGGCCAAGCGACCAAACAGGCCGCCGGTTCTTTGCCACTGTATAAATCGGAGTTCACAAGCGGCTAAATCAGAAAACGCTGCGGTAAATGGCTTCAATATCGTTTGTCGTCATATCGCGCGGATTGCTCTCGATCAGGCGATGGATTTTGGTAAAGACCTCCTCGGCCATTTCAGGCAGAGAGTCTTCGGTGATCCCCAGTTCATGCAATCGTGTTTCAAGGCCGCTGGCAAGGACCATTGCCTCAATCCGGCGAACAAAGGCCTCTGCGGCATCTTCATCGGATGAGAAATCGGCATCTTCGATCAGACAGGGCGCAAGTTCGGCATAGAGTTTACTTGCGGCGGGCAGGTTGAAGCGCAAAACTTGCGCCATTACCAGTGCATTGGCGTGTCCGTGCGGAATATGGAACCGTGCGCCCAACGGATAAGCCAGCCCATGGACGGCTGCGACTGACGCATTGGCAAAGGCCATCCCGGCAATCAGTGAGCCCTGAAGCATTGCCGATCGGGCTTCCTTGTCGCCGGGGTTCTCTATCACCTTCATCAGGTTCTTGCCAAGCAGCGACAATGCTGTGACCGCCATGCCATCGGCAATCGGGTTTTTACGTGTGCGGCTGGTGTATCCTTCGATGGCATGAACCATCGCATCAAGACCGGTTGCCGCGGTGACTTTCTGTGGCAACCCATAGGTCAGTTCAGCATCCAGAAGCGCGATATCGGGCATCAGTTGCGGGGTATAAACAACCTGTTTCAGATTATTGTTATCGGTGATGACCGACACCCAGGTGACTTCCGATCCGGTGCCAGCGGTTGTCGGGATCTGGATCAGGGGCAAACGGTCGCCGGTTGCCTTGTCGATCCCGTAAATGCCTTCGATTGTCTGATCGCTATTGGCAAGCAGCGCGACAAGTTTGGCACTATCAAGAGAACTGCCACCCCCAATACCAACCACACCATCAGCCTGCCACTCCTTGGCACCATCAATGGCCTGCTGAACGATATTCTGGGGGGGATCAGCTTTAACATCGGAGAATATCTGAACGGCAATACCAGCCGCTTCCAACGATTTTTGCACCTGATCGGCAAAGCCAAGTGTGACAATGCCCGGATCGCAAACAACAGTGACGCGGGTTGCGCCAAGTTCTTTCATCAGGGTGCCGGTTCTGGCAATGCCGCCCGCCTCGCATACGATGCGCGGGACACTACGAAACATGAAACTCATGGTGGGCTCCTTGTTGCCGGTCAGTTGGCTTTCCCGGCAAGACCGCCGAGACACATATATTTGATTTCGACAAAATCATCGATGCCGTATTTCGATCCTTCGCGGCCGATACCGGATTCTTTCACACCGCCAAACGGGGCTGATTCTGTGGAAATGATCCCTTCATTGATGCCGACAATGCCGTATTCCAGTGCTTCGCCAACCCGCCAGATACGACCGATATCACGGGCATAGAAATAGGCCGCCAGTCCAAAGGGCGTATCATTGGCCATACGAATGGCGTCTGCCTCGTCGCGGAACCTGAACAGGGGGGCAACCGGGCCAAAAATTTCCTCGGAGAAAATCCGCATGTCGGCGGTAACACCGGTCAGGATGGTCGGGCTGAAGAAATTGCTACCCGGTTTGGCGCGTGCGCCACCCAATACTGCTTTTGCGCCACAACTGATCGCGTCATTGACAAGGGTTTCGACCTTCTCAATGGCCTTGGTATTGATCAGCGGCCCCTGGGTTACACCCTCCTCGGTGCCGGGACCGACACGCAGCCTGGCAACGGCGGCGGCAAGTTTTTCGGCGAAGGCGTCATAGACACCTTCCTGCACCAGAATGCGGTTGGCACAAACGCAAGTCTGTCCGGCATTGCGGTATTTCGATGCGATGGCACCGGCAACGGCCTCGTCAAGATCGGCATCATCAAAGACAATAAATGGCGCATTCCCACCAAGTTCCAGACTGACCTTTTTGACGGTGTCGGCGCATTGCCGCATCAAAAGTTTGCCGACCTGGGTTGAACCGGTAAAGGACAGTTTGCGCACAATCGGGTTTCCGGTCAGTTCATTGCCGATATCCGCCCCATGCGATGCGGTCACCACATTGATCACGCCATCGGGGAAACCCGCACGCTTGGCCAGTTCCGCAAGGGCAAGGGCGGTCAAGGGCGTGTCTTCGGCAGGTTTGATGACAACGGTACAGCCCGCGGCAAGTGCCGGGGCACATTTGCGGGTGATCATGGCCATCGGGAAATTCCAGGGCGTGATCGCAGCAACAACGCCAATCGGTTGTTTGACCGTGATGATGCGTTTATCCGCACCGTGCGAGGGAATGACATCGCCATAAATGCGTTTACCTTCTTCGGCAAACCATTCAAGGAATGACGCGCCATAGGCCACTTCGCCACGGGCCTCGGCAAGGGGTTTTCCCTGTTCGCGAGTCATCAGCAAGGCAAGGTCTTCCTGTGCGGCCATGCACATGTCAAACCATTTGCGAAGGATGTTTGCCCGTTCCTTGGCAGTCTTTGTCCGCCATGCCGGAAGGGCGGCATTGGCGGCATCAATCGCCAGCCGGGTTTCGGATGCCCCCATATCGGGAACATCGGCAAGATGTGCGCCGGTTGCAGGATCTGTCACTGAAAAGGTTATACCATTTTCAGCCGACACCCATTTGCCATTGATATGACCAAGGGTTTGCCAAAGACCGGTATCATTGAGTTCAATCGTCATGGGGCTATCCTGCGGTTAAAGCACGGAGGCATAAATGTCGCGGGCGGCTTCAAAGGTCATCTCGCGCGGATTATTGATCAAAAGACGTTCGACCTTCATCGCGTCCGTCGCCAACATGTCGAGATCGGACTCAGACACGCCGACATCGCGCAGCTGTCGGGTAAACGGCATGCGTTCGACCATGTCGGTCATGTAGCTGATAAAGCGATCACAGGCGGCATTATCATCGGCAAACCGTTCACCCGGCAGAACAGCACGGGCCAGTTCCGCATATTGCGCGTGGGCTGCATCGCGGTTGAATTTAAGAACCTCGATCAGGACAAGCGCATTACTGTGACCATGCGGCACATGAAAATGCCCACCCAGCGGATAGGCCAGCGCATGAACTGCGGCGACCGGGGCATTGGCGAATGCCATGCCAGCCATCATTGATCCTTGCAACATGGCTTCGCGGGATTCGCGTGATGGTGTTGCCGATACCGCATCATCAATATGGGCGGTCATCAGCTGCATCGCGCGAATGGCCAAACCATCAGACAGCGCGTTTTTCTTGTGCTTGGTTGTATAGGCCTCTATTGCATGAACCATCGCATCAATACCGGTCATTGCCGTAATCGATGCAGGAAGACCCATCGTCAGTTTGGCATCAAGCAATGCGACATCCGGATAAAGAAGCGGCGATACAACGCCCTTTTTCTCCTGGGTCGGAGTGGTAACGATGGAAATGGGTGTGACTTCAGAACCGGTGCCTGCGGTGGTTGGAACCTGAATAAGCGGTAGTCTCGGTCCTTTTGCCAGACCGATCCCATAGATCGCGTCAAGTTGCTGCGGGTTGCCACACAGCAAGGCCACCAGCTTGGCGGTATCCATCGATGATCCACCACCCAGGCCGATAATGATATCGGCCGCGAAATCCATCGCGCCCTTTACGGCATCAAGGATGGTGCTTTCAGGCGGGTCGGCTTCAACACGTGTCCACAGAAGAGTATCGATCCCGTCATCAATAAGGGCCTGATAGGGGGCATCAATCAATCCGGCTTTCTGCAGGCCCGGATCGGTGATGAGGATGGCGCGTTTTGCGCCGAACTCGTTACACAGGCTGCCCAACTGAAGTGCGCCATCAAACTCGCAGATGACGCGGGGCGTGGTTTCAAATGTAAAATCTGACATGGGGGTCCTCGCGTTGGCCGGTTCAGGCGAACTGGGTTGCTGATGGGGAAACTGTGCCGCGTTCGATGCGGTAGCTCCCTGTCACCAGATCGGCGGAATGGGTGTCATCTGACTCGGAAATCAGGACGCACAAACCGCTGCTGCCAAGGTTGGAAATGACTTCGGACAGGCGGCGTGACAGAACCGGGGCAACACCTTCGAACGGTTCATCAAGCAGCAACAACTTCCGGCCCGGCATAAGGGCGCGGCCAAGTGCGACCAGCTTTTGCTGTCCCCCCGAAAGCTGTAAGGCGCGGCGCGCCCGGAACTGCGCAATTTCCGGAAGCAGGTCATAAACCCATTCCAGACGTTCCCTGGCATCGGCAATGCCGTTGGCCCATGCAGGCAGAAGAATATTTTCCTCAACCGTAAGTGACGGGATCAGGCGGCGGTCTTCGGGCATGTAACTGATACCGCCTTTTGCCCGACCAAAATCAGCCGTTTTGCGCAGATCCTTGCCATCAAAGGTAATGGAACCATCGTCGGCCTCAAGCAATCCCATGATGGCACGCATCAATGTGGTTTTGCCTGCACCATTATGACCGATCAGACCAAACATCTGCCCGGACGGAACGGTCAGAGAAACATCACGCAGGATCGGAATGTTGCCGATTGAAACATTCAGGCTCTTGATTTCAAGCGTCATGATGCGCCATTCCCCTTTTTGTGAGTGGGACGATGGCCGGTCACGAGATCACGCACGCGTTCTTCGGCAAGAACCGCCGACGGGTTGCCGTCGGCGATGATTTCACCGCTATAGAAGGCCAGAACACGCGAAACGTAACGTTCGACCACATCCATGTCATGTTCAACAAACAGCACTGTCACACCATGCTGGCGGACGGCATTCATCACGGTGTCCATCAGGGCGGTTTTCTCATCCATGCTGACGCCACTGGTCGGTTCATCCAGCAAAAGCATCTGCGGATTGCCAATCAGGGCCATGGCGATATCCACCAGTTTGCGTGCACCTTGCGGAACTGCCGTCACCAATGAATCACGATAATTTTCGACACCGAATTCACGCAGGATGTCTTCGGCCCGTGCGATGCGTTTGTCGCTGCGAAGCGGGCTCAGGAAGCTTGGGCGTGGACTTTCGGCAGCGGCAAGGGCAACGATCAGATTGTCGATTACCGTCATTTCAGGAAATAGTTGTGCAACCTGAAATGAACGTGCCATGCCAGCACGGGTGATGGCACGTGGCGAACGGCCAAGAATAGACTTGCCGTTAAACTGTATTTCACCACGGGTCGGCTTAAGATAACCGGTCACCATATTGATGAAGGTTGTCTTGCCCGCGCCGTTGGACCCGATGACGCCAACGATTTCACCTTTGGAAATCCGGACATCAAGGTCCTTTGCGGCGATGACCGCCCCAAATTCCTTGTTTAGCGATCTGGTTTCAAGAATGACAGTCATGCACGTTCTCCTGACTTTTTCCGCGATACCAGGCTCCAGAGCCCTTTAGGCAGGAAGACGATGACACCCAAAAGGGTAAATCCGAGGATCATCTGCCAGGTATGGGGAACCAGTTCGATTGCATAGGTCCGCACGACCGAGAAAACCACGGCAGCAATGAACGGAGCGGCGACATGACCCAACCCGCCGAGAAGAGCGATAAAGATAAATTCGCCCGATGTGGTCCAATAGGCCATTTCAGGGTCGACATGCCCGGTGGCCAGGGCAGTCAATCCACCGCCAAGTGAGGAAACTGCAGCGGCACAGACATAGTTGCCGTACAGCAGCCAGCGCGGCGAGAGACCAAGATATTCAACGCGGACTTCGTTTTCGCGAACGGCTTCGCAGATCACGCCGATCCCGGCCTTGGTATAACGGTGGATCAGAACGGCAATGACCAGACCTGCCAGAACGGTCAGGGTGAAGACAGTAAGCTGACTGCCTTCGCCGCCTTCTGGTGCCCAGCCAAAGACGGTCCAGTTATGCACGTTAAATCCGTCCGTACTGCCCAGTTCAGGGCTTTTGACAAGGATGCCGAACAGGATCATCGAAAATGCCAGCGACAGCATCGCAAAGAAGATGTCCCGATATCGGGTCAGCAACAGCCCCAGCAACATGGCAACCGCAATTGCCACCAGCATGCCAAGGGCCAGGGCAGCAATTGCATCATGGATGCCAAAGAACTGGCCACCCATGCCGACGGTATATCCACCAATGCAGTAAAATAGGCCCTGGCCAAACGATACCAGGCCGGAGCGCATCTGCATGACAACGCCTTGCACAACGAGGGCTTTGGCAAAGGCGATGGTCAAAAGGAAGATCAGCCAGCCGGGCGATACAAACCCGAACAGCACGCAGGCAATCGCAATTGCAGCAAGCGAGATCTCAGTTTTATCGAAGCGCATGTCAGATTTTCCTCGCCAAAGTACGGCCAAAAAGGCCTTCGGGGCGGAACGCCAGAACCAGCGACATCACGCCGTAAATGACGAAAAGTTCGAATTCAGGGGCATAATGAACGGCAGCGGCGCGGCTCAATCCAACCAGAAGGGCACCAACCGCGGCACCGCCGATGCTGCCAAGTCCACCAATCACGACCACGGCAAAGGCCAGAACGATGACTTCAATCCCGATACCCGGCACAACCGAGATGGCAGGTGCGGTCAGCGCACCGGCAAGTGCACCAAGGATGGTACCGATGACAAAGGTGATGGTGAACATGAGGCGGACATTAACGCCCATCGCCACCGCGATCTCGCGGTCATGGATCACCGCGCGCAATACCTTGCCGGTATTGGTGCGTTCGAGCAGTCCCCACAAAACAAGGCCAATGACGGCCGAAACCCCGACCAGTGACAGGTCGTAATTCGAAACCTTAAGCAGTCCAAAAGACGTTCGGCCGAGTTCGGAATAGGGCTGATAGGCGAAATACGGATTGACCCCCCAGACGATTTTCATCGTGTCTTCAAGGATAAGCAAAAGCGCATAGGTAATGATCACCATCAGGATTTCGTCGCGGCCGTACATCAGGCGCAGCAATCCGCGTTCAAGGATCACGCCGACAATCAGTCCGGCAACCAGTGCCGCACCAATCAGCAAAAGATAACTGATCCAGGCCGGGCCGATACCGTTGTTGAAATACCAGCCAACAAGGGATGCTGCCGAATAGGCGCCAATGGCATAGAAGCTGCCGTGCGCCATGTTCAGGATGCGCATCACCCCGTAAATCACGGTCAGGCCAGCGGCCACGAGAAACAGCCACGATGCATAGATCGAGCCATCAATCAGGACGGCAAGAAGACTTGTCATCACAAATATCCAGTGTGCAGGGAAAAGGGCGGGCATCCCGCAAAAGAGATGCCCGCATCGCAGGAAGATTGCGTTTAGTTACACTGAGCGCCCGGGAAGCCCTGGGCAATCCAGTCTGCGGCAGAAACGCCTTCTGGCGGAGTTACGCATTCGCCTGAGAATGAAACGGTATTGACGATGGACGCCTTGCCGTCTTCATAGTGGTATTCGCCATAGGTGATGCCCTGCATCGCCTGATGACCATTGCCGCGCGCCATTTCGACAGTACCCGAAACGGATTCAAAGGTTGCCCCCTTGAGGCCCGTCGCAAGCTGATCTGCGGTCGGGATTTCCTTGTCGGCAAGGCCTGCATTTTCAGCGGCAAATTTCAGGCCGAGGATCGCTTGTGCCATCTTGGTTGCCGGGTAAACCGGATCAAGATCATAGGCGGCGTTATAAGCACCCTTGAACCAGGTGTTCAGGGCGTTGTCCGGCGCAAATGCACCGAACGGACCGCGCGCACCAATGATCATGCCATTTGGTGCCTGATCTTTATAGGTGGCAAGGCTCGCTTCACCGCAGGTTAGCAAACCGGTGGCGTCTTCAAGAAGGCCACGGGCATTTGCCTGAAGAACCAGGGCTTCCATGTCGCCACCCCAGAAGGAGCTGTGGACGATTTCCGGACGTTTGACCGACAGGGCAGAGATTTCTGCGCCATACTGGCCCTGATAGATTTTTGGGAACTGTTCTTCGACGATTTCTGATTCCGGCAGCAGTTTTGCCGCTGCAGCCGTAAAGTCAGCCCAGCTGTCCTGACCCCAGGAATAGTTCTGCTGAATACCTGACAGACGGGTTACGTCCGGACGGGTTGCTTTGAGATAGCGAACGGCACCGATATTGTCGACCGATGCATCAAGGCCGGTACGGAACATATATTGTGCATCGGGGTTATCCGCAAACAGGCGGGGAGTGCCGCAATCATACGCAATAGTGAAGGTTTTCAGTTCTTCTGCTACAGGAGCAACTGCGAGGCAATCACCCGAAGACACATAGCCGATCACGGCATCAACTTTTTGGCGCTGGACAAGGTTGCGGTATTCTTCAACCTGCTTGGTTGCACCACCAGCCTCATCAATAATAACTGCTTCGATTTCCGCCCCATTGATGCCAAGCTTGTTATAAGGTGCTGGTACCTCTCCCTTGTTAAGCGCTTCGACAAGAATTTTGGCGGCATTCGCAGAAGGAACGCCAAACGGACCAGCAGCCGGGCCAGACAGGAAGGTGACGATGCCGACGCGGAATTTGCCGTTTTCGGCAGCCGATGCAGCTGATGCAAGGCCGACCGTCAAGGCAAGGGCAGCGACGCCCGAAACCAGATAATTGCTGAAAGTTGTTTTATTATTCTTCACTTTTTTCCTCCCTTGGGAAAGGTCTATGGAGATGGCGGTGGAACAGCCTCAGACCCACCGGCCACGGCATCGCGGCGGCGTTTGACCATCTCTTTTGACGGTTTGAGGTCTTCGGCGTCATAGATCGCCCAATTTCCCACCATCAGTTTCGATGGCGGAAAATCTTCGTTATGGACGACCGTGCCCACGGCTTGCGCCTGGACAATCTGGTGGGTGTCGGGATCGATATAGGATGCAAAGCCCGGCGGGTCTTCGGGCAGGGCCAGTTGCAACCCTTCGAGTGCGGTGATCAGTGCCCTGTCATCGTCTGAGCCGCCCGCCTTTTCGATGGCACGCGCAATTGCAATAATGCCGGTATAGGCACCCTCGGCGGCATAAGTCGGATAACGACCGGTCAGGTGATGGAATTGCGCGACAAATCGTTTGTTACGTCCGGTTTCTGGCCAATTATTGTGATGACGAGCCGAAAGGATCAGGCCGGGATAGGGCTGATTACCCAGCGCCATCATCACATCGTAATTGGCACCGGTATCAAAATTGGCCAGACGGGTGGTTTCAAAGAAACGGGTCGTTGATGCCTGTTTGATGAAGGCAATGAAATCTCCACCCCAAAGTGCGGTGACAACGACGTCCGGCTTCGCCGATTGCAGGGCATTGATATAGATCGAATAGTCCGGCTCATAGAGCTTGGGCCATAATGCGCTGACGGTTTCATATTCAACACCAAGGCCATCGAGTGCCAGTTGCAAGTCCGTCCAGGAAACATGCCCATAATCATAGTCGGGCCCCACAAAGGCCAGCCGTTTCCAGCCAGTTTCCTTTTGAATGTCGCGCAGATAGCGCGCCCCTGCGGCCATGCTGGTCCAGCTGTCATTTGTGGCCCGGAAATAATAATCATGACCGGCTTCGATGCTGAGCCGAGAAGATGCATGATCGGTTCCGATCATGATGACTTTTTCCTGACGGGCAAGGTCGCTTACTGCGTGGGCAACGCCTGATGATACGATCCCGCAGAAAAACCGGGCTTTATCCTTGGCGATGAAGTCCTGTGCCAAACGCACGGCATAAGAAGCCTTTGATCGCGGATCATCGGCAATGATGCGAAGTTTTGGTGGGGTTAGTCCTGCCTTGGTTTCAGCGGCAAGGTCATCAAGTGCGATTTGAATGCCGACGATGCTGTCTCGACCATAGGTCGCTGATCGACCGGTCATGGGGTACAAACAGCCGATCACCGCATCCGCTTCTTTGGCTGATGCACCCAGCTCAAAACGTTCGGCTTGTGCGCTATTGGCGACAAGCATTGTGAACGTGGCAATAATTATGGTGATGCACCCGGAAACCGGGCGTTTGAGCATCTCCATGATGTATCCTCCCTACGAATGGTTGTTCCATTCGTGTTTGTACCTTTGTCCCACTGATTGGCAAAGGCTGTGCCAACTGATCACTAAAAGGAAAAAGGCAGGGAGATTGCGGTTTTGTGCGATGGATGTGCGGGCGCTCACAAACAATGCGCGCGGTTATGAGCGGTTGGCGCTCCGAACGGAAGAAGCCATTGAGCGGTTTTCGCTCAATGGCTTTTGATTTCGTGAATGGCCGGAACCGCCCTTTTTGTTATTGCAGTCCCAGTCTTTGCAACCTTCGCTTTAAGGCGTGTCGCGAAATGCCAAGGATTTCTGCCGCCCGGCCCTTGTGCCCGTTTGCCTGATCAAGCGCGTCCCGCACCAGAGTGCGTTCCGTGGTATCAAGGCGATCCTGCAATTGCGGCGCGTTAGAGCTTGCGGGCTGATGGGGTTCCCGTTCGTCATGCAACTCGTCTTCATGAAATTCGGCAGGCAGGAGTTCCGGGTAAATCATCTTTGCCGGATACAAAATGGTCAGCCGTTCGATCAGGTTCTTGAGTTCGCGTACATTCCCGCGCCAGCGATGTGCAAGCAAAATATCAACCGTTTCCAGTGCAAACTTGATCGGTTGGCATCCCTCGGCCTTTGCCTGTTTATCGGCAAAATGTTCGACCAGTTTGATGATGTCGTCACCCCGTTCCCGAAGGGCCGGGATATCAATGGTAATGACATTCAACCGATAGAACAGGTCTTCGCGGAAATTGCCTAGACGGACTTCTTCGGCAAGGTCGCGGTTGGTTGCCGCAATCACACGCACATCGGCCGATGCCGAATGCTCGCTGCCAACCGGGCGATAAGCACCATTTTCCAGAAAGTGCAGGAATTTCGCCTGCAGAGCCAGCGGAAGTTCGCCGATCTCGTCGAGAAACAGGCTGCCACCATCTGCGAGCTTTACCAGACCGGTACGTTTCTGATGGGCACCTGTATAGGAGCCTTTTTCCGCGCCAAAGAGTTCGGACTCAATCAGTTGCTCGGGCAATGCTGCGCAGTTCACCTCGATGAAGGCCCGCGATGATCGTGGGCTTTCGCCATGGATTGCACGTGCGACCAATGCCTTGCCAGTGCCGGACTCTCCCAGCAAAAGAATACGGCTGGCACTACTTTTGGCGACGCGTTCAATAGTGGTGCGCAGGTTGCTCATGACTGTGCAATCGCCGATCAGGCCGTTGGCCGGAACATCGCGTTTACGATGATATTCCAGTTCCAGCGCCGTCTGATTTTGATCCAGAACCGTATTGATCGTGTGGATCAGCTCATCAAGTTCGAACGGCTTGCTAAGATAGTCTGCGGCCCCAAGCTTGACGGCCTTGACTGCCGCACGGGTATCGCCATGCGCCGAGATCATGATCGCAGGTATATCAATGTCAAGATTACGGATACTGTTCAGGACCTCCATGCCATCGGCGCCGGGCAGGCGCAGATCAAGCAGGATAATGTCGAACTGGTTCTTCCGAACTTCGAGAAAGGCATCTTCGCCGGAATGAACGCCCGTGACGTCCATACCTTCTGTTCTCAGTGCAAAACTCAAAGAACGAACGAACGATTCCTCATCGTCGACGATCAGTATTCTGATCTTCTGGGACATTTTCGGGATATTCCTCCTCGGAAGTTCCTGCTTTTGCGGCGAGGAACTTCAATGTAATTGTCGTGCCCTCTTGCGGGGCGCTTTCAATATGAATGGTACCTTGATTGGCCTCGACGAGCTGCTGGCTGATCGTCAGGCCAAGACCGGTCCCTTTGCTTTTCATGGTAAAAAATGGTTGTACCACGTCAAGCAAATGCTGTTTGGGGATGCCCGCGCCATCGTCTGTGACGCGGATTTCTACCCACTCTTCGTTCTGTTCTGCCCGCAAACCGACGGTGCCGCCGACCTTACAGGCCTGAATGGCATTGATGCCAAGATTAAGCAGAACCTGCAAAACCTGATCCGGGTCGATATGAAGCTTCAGCCCGGAATCGCCGCTGGTGTAAAACCGGACATTCGCTTCTTTGGCAATCGGTTCAAGAACTCGGGAAGACTGACGAAACAGCTCGCGAACTTCGGCATTTTGCAGATTGGCCTCTCCCGGGCGTCCATAAGCCAGAAGATCGTTCACCACGCGTGAAAGGCGATCAATCTGATGGCCCATGTCGTCAAGCAAGACCTTGCGTTCACCATCCTGTTCCTTGCGGGTGAGGGCCTGAACGGTGGTTTTCATCGTGGCCAATGGATTGCGAACTTCGTGGGCAACGCCCGTTGCAAACTGTCCAAGTACTGCAAGTTTTTCGGCGCGAACGGTTCGGTCAATCAGGTCTTTAAGCTGCCATGCCATGGTGTTGAATGCTTTGGCAACCGTGCTGATTTCATCACGGCGGCGGCCTTCGGGCAGACGGTAATATAGATCGCCCGATGCAATGCTGTGCGCGCCCTGAACCAGTGTATCAACCCTTCGCCGCAGGCTGCGCGACAGGGCAAAAAAGATTGCCAGAATGACCAGGATTATAAGGGTCGCTGTGACATAAAGCCAAAACCGGGTCTGATCAATCGGTTGCAAAATGGTGCCTGGATGAACACTCATGACGATATTCCAGCCCGGAAGAATGCTGGGGCCTTCAATCAGTTCACCGGTGACTTCGGCTGGACGGCCCGTTGGGTCCAGAACAACACCACCTGGCGTTCGCAAAAGCGGTTCAATCACCCCGGCAACACCAGCACTGACAAGGAGTTCGGTCAGGGATGCAAGACGCATATGAAGCGCAACAGACGTATTCTGGCCAAGCCCGTTATCGCGAATATGCTGACGCATCAAAATCCAGCCGGAATTCCCATTTTCGGGCAGTTGCGGCCCGATGAATTCGATACCTTCATGTTCGACGCGGGGAAGACCTCGGATATCCCAACCGGTTTTGGACCAATATGGCGGGCCGGACGCGGCTTGCCCGGCAACCAGTCTGTCCAGATTATCATTCCAGTCAAAAAATAGCACGCCATACAAATCAGGTGAATCCGCCTCGACCCGCAGCAATGCAAGCGCCTCTTCTGCCTGCGGTGAATTTGGCGCATCAATGAAGGCCGGTAACGCCGGGTGGTTTGACAGGGTCACCAATTGATAAATGCGGGCGTCCAGAAATGCGGAAAGTTTGTTTGATGTTGCTGCAACCTGCGCGCTCAGGCGCTCACCCGTCAGGCGGTCAATCAGTTCACTGGAAAAACGCTGATAAAAGAAGCTCAGTGCGACAAGCGCACATATTACAACGCCGACCGATAAAAGCGTGTATCGGCCAACCAAACTCATACGCTGATTGCGCGACCAATGGAAACCGGACACTTAGCGCCTCCCATGCGCTGGTTTTACCAACGCGCATTGTTCATTTGCTTAGTTCTGTCGGAATTGTCTTCATCCGGCAAGTCAAACGTCTCTTTTGCCCAAGGGCGACAATTTAACAAGTCGTCCTAGAATGTGACGCACATCAATCTTCAGCCGCGTGCCGGTGTTTGACAAGATGGCTAACCTGCCAGACGTTTCATCACGGCCTAACTAGGGGGCCTCATGAAGAAGGCTGTGACATGAATAATGCCACAGCCTTCTTGGTATTCGGATAAACAGGAAGCAAATTCAATTGGCGAAAGACAATTGAACTTTAACCGATTTGCTTCGATCTCGTGCGACTTCAAACGCTTCTTGTGCGGTTTCAAGCGGATAGGTTTGGGTGATGATTGGGGTGACATTTATGTCACCGCGGTCAATCAGGCGCACAGCATCGGCAAATTCCGCGTGGAATCGGAAGGTTCCGGTGATCGTGATTTCCTTGGCGACCAGCGGGTTGAAGGGGACAGGGATTTCACCTGCAACCCCGACCTGAACCAGAATACCCTGCGGCCGCAAAACACTGATTGCAGACCGCAATGCTGCCGGGGCTGCCGAACATTCCAGACAAACGTCAAACTGACCTTTGTCCTGTTCATAGGCTTTCAGGTCGTCCGCGGCATTGGCGATATTGATGGTGCTGGTTGCACCCATTTGCTGCGCAACATTCAGCGCGAAATCCTGCAAATCGGTAACAACGATTTCACTGGCCCCGGCACGTTTGGCCGCGGCGGCACAAAGGCTTCCAATCGGGCCAGCCCCGGTAATCAGAACCTTTTTCCCCGAAAGGTCACCAGCACGCGCCACGGCATGCAGACAGACTGCCAGTGGTTCTGCACAGGCGGCATGGCCGATATCTGTTTGATTGCTGATCGCAAAGCACTGGCCTTGCCGGACATTGACCAGATCACGGAATGCTCCCTGAATATGGGGCATTGGCATTGCAGAGCCGAAGAACTTCATGTTCAGGCAATGCTGCTGCAGGTTTTTCTTGCAATAGCTGCAAGTGCCGCATGGGTGACTTGGATTGATCGCGACCTTTTGTCCGATGACAAGCCCGGTAACATCGGGGCCAAGTGCAACAATCGCCCCGGCGGCTTCATGGCCCAGAATGATCGGTTCGCGCACGCGGATCTGGCCGATGCCGCCTTCGAAATAATAATGCATATCCGAACCACACACACCGCCGGCCCCGACGCGGATAAGAACTTCGTCATGGGCGGAAGCAGGGGCGTTTTCAGTTTCGATCCGCAGATCGTCTTGGCCATACAGACGGCAAACACGTGTTTGCATAGATTACTCCATCAGGGACGGCAGCCAGGTTGACAGCGCCGGGATATAGGAAACAAGAAACAGGATCATGATGTTCGTCAGAAGGAACGGCATCAGGGCCCGGATCACCGTGGTGACCGGTGCCTTGGCAATGTTTGCACAGATAAACATGCAAATCCCGACCGGCGGAGTTGTCAGACCGATCATCAGGTTGAGAACTGCAAACACGGCAAAGTGGATCGGATCAACGCCGACATTGGTCGCCAGTGTCAGAAGCGGCACAAACAGGATGATCAGGGCTGCGATGGTTTCCATGAACATGCCGACGACAAGCAGCACCAGATTGATCAGTAGAATGACGACATATTTATTGTCGGTCACGGACAAGACCGCATTCGAGATCATCTGGGGAATGCGTTCAGAAACCAAAATCCAGCCAAACACGTTGGCCAAACCGACAAGGGCCAGAATGGCCGCCGCAGTGACGGCACTATCGACAATGATTTTTGGAACCCTGCGCAGTGGCAGTTCACGATAAATGAAGCAGCCCACAATCAGGGCATAGAGGCTTGCGATGACGGCGGTTTCTGTAGGCGTGACTATGCCGCTTAGCAGACCGCCAACGATTAGTGCCGTCATGGCAAGAGCCCAGAAGGCCCCCATGAAGGAGCGAAGCAGTTCGCCAAAGCCCTGCCATGGCTGGTGGGGGAATTTGCGACGAACAGCGATGATGTAGCAGGTAATCATCATGGCAATGCCCATCAGGATGCCCGGGATGGCTCCGGCGATGAACATTTTGCCAACAGAGATACCCGAAAGTGCGCCGACGATGATCATTGGCATGCTTGGCGGGATGATCGGGCCAACCGTAGATGAGGCCGCGGTCACCGCAGCAGAAAAGGCAGGGGTATAACCGGCGCGCACCATGCCGGGAATCATCATGCCACCGATGGAAGCAGCATCGGCAACCGCAGTGCCAGAAATGCCACCAAACAGCATGGAGCCGGTAACGTTGGTAAGGCCCAGCCCACCGCGCATCCAGCCCACCATTGCATTGGCGAACCGGACGATGCGCGGCGTGATGCCACCCCCATTCATCAGGTTCCCGGCAAGGATGAAGCCAGGAATGCAAAGCAGAACAAAGACGTCCATCCCCGCGAACATTTTTTGCGGGATGACGACGAGCGGAATGCCTTCAATGAGCAGATAACAAAGCGAAGACAGGCCCAAAGTAACGGCAACGGGAAGCCCGATAACAAGGCCGAGGGCGAAAACGCCTAGTAAGATTGCAAGGCTCATGGAAAGTCCTTTGTCGTGTCTTCGGGTTTTCCGTCAGATACACCGGCGATAACACGGATCATACGCAAGGTTGCGAAAAGGCTAAGCAGCACGAGAAGGATGAATACCGTCGCGTGGATAAAGTCCATTCGGACCCCGAGTGCAGGCGAGGTTTGCATGACACCGATGGAAACGAACCTCCATGCGGGGGATACCAGAATCAGGCAGAAGCCAGTGGTTAGAGCAGCTGAAACGAACATGAGCGCCCGCTGTATGCGCAGGGGTAGCATTTCGCATACGATATCAACATTGACCAATTCACCATTGCGGAACGAGAGGCCAACACCGAAAGCGGCGAGAAATAGCAGGGCATAGCGCGTTAGTTCTTCTGTCCAGACCGGAGAGCTGGGCATGAAGGTGCGCGAAAAGACCTGTATTAGAACCGTGCACATTAGGATGCTGAAGGCAGCCCCCGTTGCGATGCGACACAGTGCGATAATGAACGCGTATAATCTGGCAAAAAGCACGTTGCTTCCCCGTCGGAAAGGGATCGGTCACGCGAAGTGACCGATCCCGCACATTTTATTTTGTGAAGAGTTCTTCGACGAATGGACGAATTTCGTCGGAAACATTGGCGAGAACTGCATCTTTAGCTTTTGCAGCAAAGGCCTTTTTGTCGACTTCAACAAAGGTCATGCCTTTTTCCTGAAGTTCTTTGGTCAGGCGTTCTTCGTCCGCGGCGAACAGGTCGCGTTCGTAAGCTTGTGCGCGTTTTGCGGCCTCGGTCACAGCAGCCTTGTCTTCGTCAGACAGGTTGTTCCAGGTGATTTCCGAAATGGTCAGGTAGATCCATGAACGAACATGCTCGGTTTTGTTCACGAATTTCTGAACTTCATCGAAGCTGGCGGAATCGATGAGCGCAAGCGGGTTTTCCTGCGCGTCAATCGTGCCAGCCTGAAGCGAGGTAAAGACTTCGGAAAACGCCATCGGTGTCGGCTGTGCGCCAAGCGCCTTCCAGACATCGAGGAACAGCGGCACGTTCGGAACGCGCATTTTCAGACCATTGAGATCATCCGGGCTTTTGATTTCACGGTTCGAGGTCAGGTTACGCGGACCACGTGCAAAATAGGCGATCGGACGAATCTGTGCCTTTTCGACGATCTGATCTTCAATTTTTGAACCGATTTCGCCGCTGGCAACCGCATCCATGTCTTCTAGCGTGGGATAGGCGTAAGGCACAGCCAGAAGGGCCGCCATCGGAGCCCAGTTCTGAAGGCTTTCACCGGTAATGGTCATATCGACCGAACCAAGCTGCATGCCGTTGATCAGGTCGATTTCCTTGCCGAGCGTTTCGTTCGGGAAGACCTGAACATCAATGCGGCCGTCGGTAAGGCTTGAGAGTTCTTCGCCGAATTTGACCGCAGCCTTGTGCCAGGAATTCTGTTCATTGGCGAGATGGCCAAGTTTGAGGGTCATTTCAGCCGCAATCGCAGAACTGCTCATCATCATGGCTGCGACACCAGCGATCATAAGTTTTTTGGTCGTTTTTTTAAGCATATTTTCCTCCCAGTTCGGTTGACGTCTCAGGATGACAACGCAGAATTGGCGTCATCAAAAAGCTCCGTTTTGGAGCGGGCAATATCAGGCAGCGTATGCAGGATTTCACGGAGGTGTTCACGCATGGCTGCGCTGGCTGTTTCGGGATCACGGGCTGTGATCGCCGCAACAATTCGGACATGCTGTTCGATGATTTCGTCCATCGGAAACTGGAAGTAGCTCAGATACCGTACCCGGTCGAGTTGGGCGCGGACATCTTCAACGACCTTCCACGCATATGTTCTTCCGGCGGCCTCCGCCAGGCAGTGATGAAAATCATGATCCAGTTTCAGAAACGACCTTGCATCGCCTTTCATTGCTTTGCGCTGATCGGAAATCAGTTGTTCGAGGCGGGCAAGAAACGCATCGTCAGGTTCTTTTGCAACAAAGCGTGCAATGTCGGCTTCAATGGCTTCGCGGACAAATCGTGCGTCAAGAACAGCGGCAACAGAAATTTTCCGCACATAGGTTCCGCGCTGCGGACGAACTTCCAAAAGACCCTCGTCGGCAAGCTTGATGAAAGCTTCGCGGACCGGTTGGCGGCTGACATTAAAATGTTTTGCAAGTTCTGCTTCGGACAAGCGCACACCGGGAAGCAGGTCCGTACACACGATCCGTTCGCGTATGATGCGATGGATCTGTGGGCCGACAGCCTGATCGTGCGTGATTTCCCAGTCGTTTTGTTCGGGATCGCCCATCAATCTCTCCTTGCTTTTCTGAGTCATGATGCATACTACCATACTAGTCAACAAAATTATGTCGTGATACTGTTCACAACCGTTATAGTCGGTGTTGAAGACACCACGCCAATACAGAGAGAAACACATGAAACAAACCTGGAGATGGTTCGGCCCGAGTGACCTGGTCAGCATTGACGATATTTGTCAGGCCGGTGCACATGGTGTGGTTTCCGCCCTTCATCATGTGCCGAGTGGCGCTGTCTGGACTTCCGATGAAATTGCCAGGCGTCATGCCGAAATCGCGACCATGAAAGATGGTGCGCCGTCGGGACTGACCTGGGATGTTGTTGAAAGTCTCCCGGTTTCCGAATCGATCAAACGTCAGGTTGGTCCGTGGCGTAATCACATCGAAGCTTACAAGCAAAGCCTTCGCAACCTTGCCGATTCCGGCATCCGTATTGTCTGTTACAACTTCATGCCGGTTCTTGACTGGACACGCACGCATCTGAATTGGCGACTAGCCAACGGTGCGACCTGCATGCGTTTTGACCTGACCGATTTCGTCGCGTTTGACCTGTTCATCCTGAACCGTGCCGGTGCGGAAAATGACTATCCCGCCGGAATCGTTGCCGAAGCCAAAAACCGTTTTGCCGAAATGACGGACAAACGCCGTGCCGAGCTGGAACGAACGGTTGCCTTTGGTTTGCCGGGGGCGGTTGAAAACCTCTCTCTGGATGATCTGCGTGCCCTGCTTGAAACCTACGCCGTGATCGACGCCGATACGCTGCGGGCCAATCTGGTCGCGTTTCTCGAAGAAGTTGTTCCGGTCGCGCGCGAGGTTGGTATTCGTATGTGTTGCCATCCCGATGATCCCCCCTTCGCGCTTCTGGGGTTGCCGCGGATCATGTCGACCGAAGACGATTACGCCTTTATCATGCGTGCTATCGATATCCCGGAGAACGGTATTACGTTGTGTTCCGGCTCGCTTGGTGTCCGTCCTGAAAATGACCTACCGGGGATGCTGAGGCGCTGGGGGGATCGCGTGCATTTCATCCATTTGCGCAATACCAAACGCGAAAGCGAAGGCTTGCCGTGCAGTTTCCACGAGGCAGAGCACTTGGACGGTGACACCAATATGGTCGATCTGATCGAGGAAATCCTGCGAGAGGAAGCACGCCGGAAGGCTGCGGGACGTGCGGACTGGAACATCCCCATGCGTCCGGATCACGGGCAGGATATTCTTGATGACCTGAACCGGAAGGGACAGCCGGGTTATCCGGCGATCGGGCGTCTCAAGGGCCTTGCCGAGTTGCGGGGGGTAATGACGGCACTTTCTGCAAGGTTTGATTTGCTTGGGGCCCAAAAATGACACCTTCGGATAATTCCGCTGCTGCCCCTCATGCAGATATGGCAACGGCCGGTATCGTGCATATCGGTATTGGTGCTTTTCACCGCGCCCATCAGGCGGTTTATACCGACTTGGCGATGCAGGCCAAAGGCGGGAACTGGCGCATCATCGGTGTCAGTCTGCGCAGCACTGATATTGTCGACGCCCTGAATGCCCAGGACTGCGCCTTTACGGTGATTGAACGTCATCCGGATGGCCCCAAGGCCCGCAGGATCACCAGCCTGTCAAAGGCAATAGCGGCTTCGCGTGATGTTGCACCGGTTTTGGATGCGCTTGCCGATCCGGAAATCCGGATTGTTACCATCACGGTCACCGAAAAGGCATATGGCATTGATCGGGTGTCGGGGACGGTTCAGGCGGAACATCCGGCTGTAAAACATGATCTGGCATATCCCGCCACGCCAACCGGGCTTCTCGGGATATTGGTTGCCGGGCTGAAGCGCCGCAAACAGGCTGGCATTCGTCCATTTACAATCGTTTCTTGTGACAACCTGCCATCGAACGGGGTGTTGTTGCGCAACGGTGTGATTGACTTTGCCAAGCGGAGCGACCCGGACCTTGCAGGCTGGATCAAGGATAATGTGTCCTTCCCTTCGACGATGGTTGACCGGATTACCCCGGCTGCGACAGCGACAACGCTTTCGGATGCCAGGCGTTTAACCGGGATGGACGACCCGGCGGCAATTGAAACCGAACCCTTTTCACAATGGGTTATCGAGGATGATTTCCCCGATGGCAGGCCCGCCTGGGAAGAAGCAGGTGTAATTCTGGTTCACGATGTAGAGCCATACGAGCTTATGAAGCTTCGTATGCTTAACGGCAGCCATTCCCTGATCGCCTATTTGGGGCAAGTCGGTGATTATCGCTATGTCCGCGACGCCATGGCGAACGAGGCTTTCTCGCAACTTGTTGCGCAGCATATGGAAAATGCTGCTGCAACGATGGCACCGCTTGCCGGGATTGATTTTTCGAATTACGGGGCCGAACTGGTCGCGCGTTTCCGTAACCCGGAAATCGCACATGAAACCCGCCAGATCGCCATGGATGGCACCGAAAAACTCCCGCAGCGGATTTTTGCCCCGGCCTGCGACCTGCCACAGGACAGCAAGAAGATCGGCACATTTGCCCTTTGTTTTGCAGCCTGGATGGCTGTGATGCGCCAGCGAGTCAACACTGCGCCAGACGCAGCTGCCGAACTTCTAAATGACCCGCGTGCGGACGAAATAATAGAAGCATTGGCCGGTTATCAGGATGCAGCAGATATATATGAAAATCTTGCGAAGCTTCCCGGCTGGATGCCCAGACAGTTGCAGGATAGTCCGTTCTGGCGTGAAGCCGTAATTGAACGTTTGGCCATGTTATTGTCGGACGGCGCCGATGCCGCCATTACCCACGAGATCAATGCGTGACTTTGCCCTGATTAATTGTGGTCGGTGAATGGGCGATCGAAAGGGCATCTGATCAGCTAAGGCGTCGCCACTTATCGATGCTTCGCATGTTTTGATTGGTGTGGTTACAAAAAGCATCAACAATATTGAAAATGATTATCATTACTGATACTTTCCGCTCGTCACCGTTGTGGGGGCTGTCTGTCCGGGCGCGCGAAACGGGCCATAGGGCGGAGTTTCATAGGTAATGATAGAACATACGCATGAGTTTCTGGCGGAACACACTTGCAAAGCTGTTCGAAGACCATCGGCGTCAGCTTGTCGCGATGGTTGTTCGGCGGATACGTGATCGTGAAGTTGCGGCCGAACTTGTGCAGGATGTCTATGCGCGTCTGATGCAGTCCGGTGATTGCGGCGAGCCGGAAGCCAATACCAAGATGCTTTATGCGTCAGTACGCAATGCCGTCATTGATCATCACCGCAGCACCTTTGGCCGCGCGAAGGCCATGAACGGGGTCCTTCCGGATCAGATATGGCAGTGTGAAACGACGTCTCCTTACGATCATGCCGAAGCCCGTCAGGCGCTTTCCGCGCTTGACCGTGCCTTGCTGGAACTTTCGCTAAAGGCGCGCGAGATGTTCATCCTTCATCGCGTCGATGGCATATCCAACGCAAAATTGGCGAAAAAGTATGGCATTTCCGTCAGTGCGGTGGAAAAACAACTGGCCCGGACCATGCGCCATTGCCAGGAACGGCTGGCAGCCTATCGCGACGACGTCTGATAAATCCCATACGCGCTATGAGGATATTTTATCGTCATCCGTTATTGTTTATAGAAAGGGAATTTGGCGGATCACATCATTTACTGATATGAACGCCAGATCATGACGGGCGAAACGGGAACCTATGCAAGGCGCTTTTGAACCGACTGAACAGCAAAAGGACGAAGCTGCACTCTGGCACGCAAGACGGGCAGGTGGTTCGCTGTCGGCTGAGCAGGAATACGAGTTCGAACAATGGCTGAATGCAGACCGCAATAACCGGCTGGCCTTCGATCAGATGCGCGTGCTTTGGGCCCGGATCGAGGAGCCGGCAAGACGTCTTTCTGAAACCCAAAGGAAGCCAGCACTTTCCGGTTTCCTCTCATGGTTCCGCCCGCGGCGCTCTTTTGCCGCCCTTGCGGGAATGGTATTTGTCGCGGGCGCGGTCTTTTTCCTTCATCCCGATTTCATCGATAACATCCAGGCCGATATCGTTACCGGGCAGTCAAATGTCACTGCAATTGCATTGCCCGATGGTTCGGTTGTGCGGCTTGCGGCCAACAGTGCGTTATCGACCGACTTCGATGAAGGCCACCGGGAAATACAATTATTGCGGGGACAGGCATTTTTTGAAGTTGTCCACCGTAATGGAGATCCGTTTCGGGTGCGGACCGGCGATGCCACGGTACAGGTCGTTGGCACTCGATTCAATGTGGATCGCCTTTCACAACAGACTGTTGTGGTTGTCGAGGATGGGGCTGTTCGCGTATCAAGCGGGCTGAATGAAAACGGTGTTCTGCTGGGACCGGGGCAGCAGGTTGTTGTCAATGACGGAACCCTCTCGCCATCTGATATCGGCGATGTCGGACTCGCACTATCCTGGATGAAGGGGCGTCTTAGTGTGCACAACATGCCCGTCTCAGAGCTGACCGCCCGGTTGGAAAACTTTGATGAAGGCCGCATCGTTGTGATTGGCGATGTTGGAATGCGCAGCATTTCCGGCAGTTTCCCGACGACCGATATTCCCGGATCGCTTGAAACTGTTGCCGACGCAATTGGCGCAAAGATCGTCAGAACCTCGCCCTGGTTGACTGTTGTTTACTGAGATTGCGAGAAATTCGCAAAAAATCATTCTCCGATGTGAGGACTCTTATTTCCCGTTCGTTTGTCCTTTTAGATGCAGGGGGACCTGCCTGAAAGAAAAGACGTTTATGGAGCGGGAAGTTGGAATTCAAACAAGCAAGAACAAGAACATACTCTCTGATTTCGGCATTGCTGGTTTCAACGGCAATGGTCGTTCCAGCGACATCGGGGGCGCTGGCGGCAAATGTGCAGACCGAAATTGCACAGGCGACCTATTCATTTGATATTTCGGTTTCCTCCCTTGCCGAAGGGATTGCTGAAATCGGCGCCGCTTCGGGATGGCGGATTGCCTATACGATTGATCTGCCGTCTATCGATGGTGCGCGCGCAATCCGCGGGGATATGACGGTTCCCGCCGCAATTGATACATTGCTGCGCGGTACCGGGCTTTCCTATCGTGAAACTGGCGAAAATTCCCTGATCCTGATCGACCCTGCGGCGGAAGCAGGGCAAAGCGGGGCGGCGGTTGTTGATCCGATCCGGGTTGAAGCCAACAGCACGCAATCCGATCTGCCACCTGCCTATGCCGGTGGCCAGATCGCGACCGGTGGCCGTCTTGGCATGCTGGGCAATACGGACATCATGGATGCACCCGTCAGCATCACCAGTTACACCAGCGAAAAGATTGCCGATCAGCAGGCTCAGACGATTGCCGATGTTCTTAAAAACGATCCATCGGTCAGAACGCCCAATAGCAGCGGTGGTATGCTCGATACTTATCAGATCCGCGGTTTCAATGTGAATACCGGCAATTTTGGTGAAATGGCGTTCAACGGGGTTTACGGTGTTGCGCCAACCTATCGCGCATTATCCGGGTTTGCCGAGCGCGTTGAAGTTCTGAAAGGGCCAGCTGCCCTTCTTGCCGGAATGGCACCTAATAGCGGTGTCGGCGGTGTCATCAATATTGTTCCAAAACGTGCCGGTGACGAAGATCTTAACAGGGTCAGTGCGGATTATGGACTTGGTAAGCAGGCAGGGGGCAATGTTGATTTCAGCCGCAGATATGGCGATGACGGTGAGTTCGGGGTTCGCTTTAACGGTGGATATCACAATGGTGATACTTATCTGGACCATCAGACACGTGAAACCTCACTTGGCGCACTTGCTCTGGATTATCGTGGAGATGATCTGCGGCTGTCGCTTGACGTTATTGATCAGCGTGAAAACCTGAATGCTCCCTTTCGCGAATATCGTATTGCTTCCGGCCTGACGATGCCGTCTGCACCTGACGGCAATAAAAATGTCACTCATGACTGGGAGTGGTCGGACACTGTTGATCGATCTGCATTACTACAGGGCGAATACGATTTCGATAATAGCTTTACACTGTTTGGCAGTTTCGGCGGCGGAAAGTCGGAGGTTGATCGTTTGTTCGGCTATCCCATCATCCGGGCAAATGATGGAACGATTGAAGATGACAGTCTTTCATTCATGCGCTTCCAGACAGAAAGATGGACTGCAAGTGCCGGTGTGAGAAGCGAATTTGAGACCCTCGAAGTCAAACACAAGGTCACACTGGAGGCCAGTCGTTATGAAGACACCTTCAAGCGTGGGCAGGTGTTCTCGACAACGGATCCATTTTCCAACATTTACAATCCGGTGGCCAACGCACCAGTTGCAGTAGCGGCACCGACATCAAAACCAAAGATATCTGAATCCGATATGACCGGTGTTGCGTTGGCAGACACAATGTCGATTTGGGATGACCGGTTTTTGGTAACAGTTGGTGCGCGTCAGCAGCGTGTTGAAACCAATAACTTCAGTGCTACGACTGGTGCTGTAACGGCTGCATACGATAAAAGCGTTGTTACCCCGATGGTCGGCGTGGTGTTCAAGCCTTGGGAAAATGTTTCTCTCTACGCAAACTATCTCGAAGGTCTTAGCAAAGGTGCTAACGCACCCATAACCGGCGAAGCTTTGTCGCCTTATGTGGCTGAACAGATCGAAACGGGCGTGAAGTTGGACTTCGGTTCAATAAGCACGACAGCAGCGGTTTTCCAGATCACGAAGCCCTTTGCTCAGAATGTAAGTGGCAGTTATGACAGCGACGGTGAACAGCGTAACCGAGGGTTCGAACTGAACGTCTTTGGTGAAGTCACGCCAACCGTAAGATTGTTGGGGGGCGTCATGTTCCTTGATGCGGAACTGACTAAAACCAACAGTTCTACGACCCGCGGGAATAGCGCTGTCGGGGCACCTGAAATGCAACTCAACCTGACCGCAGAATGGGATGCTCCCTTTGTCAAAGGGATGACGCTAAGCGGAACAATCACGCACACATCGGAACAGTATATTGATACTGCCAATACCCAGGACATTCCAGACTGGACAACACTTGACTTGGGGATGCGTTACAAAACTTCAATCGCCGAAACACCCGTTACATTCCGCGCCACCATCCAGAACGTTACGGATGAAGACTACTGGTACGGTGTCAACGAATTCAGCATGGTCTCTGTCGGTGCACCTCGTACGGCTCTGCTGTCTGTAACGGCTGATTTCTAGTCGGATGTCCGTTCGCTGGCAGATACATCTTCTGTTTATCATCCAGCTGGTCTCGATGGGTGCGATGGAGATGAGCGGGCCGTTCTGGCCCGTTCATTTGCATTCATTAAGCCATTCGGACGACCTGTTCACATTTGCCAGTATTGCGGTCTATATCGGGCCGATGCTGGGCATCATGCTGACCAGCACGTTCTGGGGGCGGCTTGGGGATCGGTTCGGTCATAAGGCGATGATGATGCGCGCCCTTTTCGGGCTTGCGATTACCCAGCTTGCGCTGGCCTATGCCAATGACGTGTGGCTGATCCTGATGTTGCGGTTTTTGCAAGGGGCTTGTGCTGGGTATATTGCACCGGCACAGGCTTACGGTGTCAGTATCGAAAGTCCGGCAAGACGGGCAAAGTTGTTTGCCTATCTGCAGGTTTCAACCAATGTCGGCTCGCTTGGCGGTGCGTTGGTGGGGGGCGTGATCCTTGATCATGCGGCTTTCTTCTGGATCAACTTTTCCGCGGCCATTCTTTGTACGATCTGTTTGATCTCGGTTTGGGTATTGCTGCCGGTTGTAACGCCAAAAGGTACAAACCGTGATGCTGCCCCGGATGCAACGCCCGTCGCAAAGATCAGTATTTTGCGATCACCACAGATCATCTCCATTCTGACCATTCTCGGCATTTTGCTACTCGGCAGAATGGTAACCCAATCACCGTTTTCGATTTATGTGCTGAACATCTTTGATGTTGGCAACTGGGTCGTCGGTTTTTGCTATGGCTTGCTGGCACTTGGTTTTGTTGTTTCGGCATCCCTTTGGGCGCGCTATTTCGAAGGGCGTGCTGCGCGCGATATTCTGGGCGGCATGTGTCTGGTGATTGCCGGATGCGTGGTGGTGACGGGGCTTGCCGGTGCCACCCGGTCGATCTTTGTTTTTACCGCGATGTATTTTATCTGGGGTGTGTTGCTTGGTGCGACGACGCCGGTACTGACCGCCCTTGTGTCGCGGGCGGCGGGCGACCACCGCCAGGGTCACGTCCTTGGTCTTGCGCAAAGTACGGCGCAATTTGCCTCGATCGCGGGTATCGCTCTTGGTGGCTTGTTCAGTCAGGCCGCCGGACTTTCAAATATCTATTTCCTTGTCGGATTTGTTTACGCCATCGGGTTTGTCCTGACCGTTTTTGCGCGCGCGCGTGCAGACACGATTGCCCGACCATCAGAAATTCCCGGAGAATAATAATGATCGTAAAAACGATATCACGCCTGATCACAGCCGCCGCTTTAAGCCTGCTTTTTATTCAGACGGCCTTGGCCGAAATGATCACCGTCACCGACATTGCCGGACGCAAGGTCGAGGTCAATGCGCCGATCCAAAGGGCAGTCTTGGGTGAAGGGCGGCAGATTTATATCATCGCTGCTCTGGATCGTGAAAATCCGGCAAAACGGATTGTTGGCTGGCGCAAGGATCTGATCGAGGCCGACCCGGCTACTTATCAGGCCTATCTGGCGAAGTTCCCGGCATTTGGCGATATTCCGGCTTTTGCCGGGCTGGAACAAAGCCTGATTGATATCGAAACCACGATTGCGCAAAAGCCTGATGTCGTGTTCCTGAACCTTGAAACACAACAGGCCGTTGAAGAGGCGAACTATGTTGAGAAGCTTGGTGCGCTTGGCATTCCGGTGATCTATGTCGATTTCCGGCATGATCCGGAACACAATACCGAGCCATCAATCAGGCTGTTTGGCAAACTGTTCGATCAGGAAGCCCGCGCAGAAGAGTTCATCACATTCCGCGCCGCCGAAATTGCTCGCGTGACCGATAAACTGGCGGAAACCAATCCGGCGCGCCCCAAGGTCTTCATCGACCGGGCTGCCGGTTTTTACGAGGATTGCTGCCATTCGTTTGGCGACGGCAATTTCGGTGCGATGGTCGAAATGGCGGGGGGCGACAATATCGCGAAGGACCTGATCCCGGGAACATTCGGGCAAATCAATGCCGAACAGGTTCTGGTTTCAAGTCCCGATCATGTGATTGTCACCAGTGCCGAGTGGGATGCCTATGTCCCGGGCGGGAAATGGGTGCCGGTCGGGCCGGGGGCGGATGCGCAACTGGTTGAGAAGAAGCTGGAATATTATCCGGCACGTTCGGCCTATCTTGGAATTGCGGCGCAAAAAACGCATGCATTCCATGCTGTCTGGCACCAATTTTATAATAGCCCCTATCAGTTCGTCGCGATCCAGCAGATGGCAAAATGGTTCCATCCGGATCTGTTTGCCGATCTTGATCCCGATGAAACGTTCCGCCAACTGCATGACCGCTTCCTGCCAATCGATTATCAGCCGGGTTATTTTGCGTCACTGGACGCGGCGAAGTAATAGGCGATTCCCCGCGATAACATGATGGATATCGCGGGGTATTTGGCGATCTATAAGCCTTCGAGAACCGGCGTGGTCAGAAGTTGACCGGTGGTAACATCGCCGATCCCGCGGTCGGTTTGGTGCGGGCCGGGATTGCAGGCCAACGTTGCGCCGAACAGGGCCTTGAAAACCAGATAGGGCGGTTGCCAGTCGACAATCGCATCCGTGGCGGTTCGGATATCGGCAAATTGCTGCGCAACATGATCCATCGGTGCGTCCGAAACCAGCCCGCAAAGCGGCAGGGGAAGAAGCGCATCAAGCTTACCGTTTGATGCCACGGCCATACCGCCACCGGCACGGATGACGGCATTGGCCGCCACCATCATGTCGCGCGGGTTGCCACCAAACACCGTAACGTTGTGGCTGTCATGCGAGACGGTGGTGCAAACAGCACCTTTCCAGTCACCCCATCCGGTCAGGAAGCCGACGCGTGGTTTGCTGTCCGCCTTTCCGTGGCGATGGGCAACCGCGATCATGGTCGTGCCCGAAGGTGGCACAACATAGCCGTCTTTTACATCGGTGTCAGCCGTCGCCCAGCGGGTAAAGCGCGGTCGGTCGATGATGGCAATCCGGACGCGATCCCCGGACGCAGGCACGCGAAAATCATCAATGCTCAGGACATCCATCTTCATTGTGTTCGAAAGGGGGGCGGGATCAATCGAAACGGCTTTCGCCGTCATTTCACCGGCCTCGGAAACAGTCTCGCCATTTGCGATGACATGGCGCGCCTGAAAATCGGTCAGGTCGTCAAAGACGACAATATCGGCACGCCGCCCGGCCGCAATAAGACCAAGATCGGAACGGCCAAGGCGCATCGCAGCATTCAGGGTTGCCGCCCGCAACGCCCATTCCGGTTTCATGCCATAACGGACCAGGCGACGCACCACATCATCAAGCCCGCCAGCATTGAACAGGTCGTCGGGGAAGACGTCATCGGTACAAAGCGTGACGGTTTGTGGCAGGAAACCCAATTCATTAAGCGTTTCGACAAAACCCGGCAGCAGATGGTCGTGCGATCCGCGCATTTCAATCGCAAGACCGGCACGCAGTTTTGCCATCAGATCATCGTTTGAAACCAGTTCATGATCAGAACTGACCCCGGCCGTCATAAAGGCGGCAAGATCAGGTCCTTCAAGGCCGCGTGCATGACCGCAGACAAGTTTCCCCGATGCAAGCCCAGCCTGCATGATATTGGTCATGCGCGGATCGCGATCAATCACACCGCGCATATTCATGACTTCGGCAACCCCGGCGATTTCGGGCCAGGACAGCATTTCAGCCATGGCATCACCGTCAAAATCAGCACCGGACATTTCAAGGCCGGGGGCGGCGGGAACGCAGGACGGTGCCAGAACAAGTACGCGCAATGGCAGGTCACGTGTTGCATCAATCGCCCAGCGGACACCATCAAGCCCCCGCACATTGCCAAATTCATGCGGATCCCAGACGATTGTGGTGACGCCGCGGGCAACGACCGTTTCGGCATAGATCGCCGGTGTGACCATCGAGCTTTCGATATGCATGTGTGTATCGATCAGGCCGGGGCTGACATAACCGCCCCGGGCGCTGATGATTTTGCGGGCGTCGCTTCTGGTTGCCGGTTCATGGACGCTTGCGATCATTGGCCCGATCAGGCCAATATCGGCCTTGCGAATTTCACCGGTCACCATATCGACGAGCTTGCCACCGGTAATCAGGATATCGAACGGTTCATCGCCGCGTGCGGCGGCGATGGCACGTGTGCGCAATTTATGGCAGGTCAGATCACCGGGTTCTGTCGTGCGGTTATTCATTTCGCTGCTTCCGCCTTGAGGGCTGAAAAGATCAGGTCGCGCGCGCGTTTTGTGTCAACAGAAACGGCATATTGCGCGTTTTTGATCGCGGTCGGGTGTGGGTCAACAATGGTTTGCCCACGCGAAGGGCCGTGGCTGGTATCAATTTCGATATGTGCATCGGCAAAGCTGATCGCATCCTGATCAATTACCGCGACCGCCGCGCAAGGATCGAAAATCGCCATCGCATCGCGCCCGCGTGATAGGGCAATATTGATGTATCCTTCGGTCAAGTCCGCCAGAAGACCGGCATTTTTTCCTCCAGCATTGCGGATAGGTGTCACATCATTCGGGGTGGCCAGTACCTGCCGACAGAGATCAAGATCCACCATGCGCAGGGGCACCTGATGGGACAGGGTAATGGCAACAGCTTCGGGGTCGGCAAAGGCATTATATTCGGCGAGTGCGGTATGATTGCCGCGCGTTACGGCACCCCCCATCCATGTCACACGGTCGATTTTGCGCGCCAGATCAGGCCGGGCCAGAACCAGGGATGCAATATTGCCAAGCGGGCCAAGGGCCAGAATATGGCGTTCATCATCCGGTCCGGATTTGCCTTCAAGCCAGTTGCAAATACCGTCGAACGCGCTGCTTTCGGCAATCGGACGGCAATCGGGCAGGTGTGCGCCGCTTGATTGCATGCCAAGGGGGCCAAGAATCCGTTCGGCGGTTTCAAGTCCACCCATAACCGCCGTTTCCCGGCCGGTATAGATTTTGAAACCCCAGCCAAACTGGCGTGCGGCACTGGCTGCATTGATCCGCACGCGTTCAAGCGGGGAATTCCCGGCAATCAGGGACATTCCGTCGATCCGCTTTCCGGCATGGATGACAATCAGCACCGCGGCCAGATCGTCAAAGCCCATATCGGTGTCGATCCAAAGTCCCATCAAAGGCTCCCGACGCGCGATAGGGGTGCGGCCTGCGATACAGGCAGATCGAATTTCAGGACAGAACCGAATTCATGGGCCGGAAGGCTGGCATCGCATTCCGCCTTGATCGGGCCAAGTGGGGTATCAAGCAGGTATTCCCGTGTGCCCCCGGCAAATGACGTACCGCGTATCGTGCCCTCGAACGGTCCGCTGCCAAGGGAAACCATCGACGGCCGCCAGGCAAGGCCTTTGGCATCAAGCGGGGGCGTGCCCGAAAGTTCGACAGTTCCGGTTGCGGTTTTGAGTTTGCCGTCTTCAAGCGCGAAGACATTTTCAAACCCGACGAAGTCCGCAACAAAATCGGAAACCGGGCGGTTATAGATATCTTCGGGCGTGCCGATCTGTTCGATATGACCATCAAGCATCACGATAATCCGGTCGGCCATGGCAAGGGCTTCGACCTGATCGTGGGTGACGAAGATCATCGTGACACCGCTTTCCTTTTGTACGCGCTGTAATTCGGTGCGCATTTCAAGGCGGAGCCGTGCATCAAGGTTTGAGAGCGGTTCGTCAAGCAACAGCACCTTGGGTTCCATCACCATCGAACGCGCCAGCGAGACGCGCTGCTGCTGGCCGCCGGAAAGCTCGGCGGGTTTGCGGGTGGCGAATTTGGACAGGCCGACAGTCCGAAGGCCTTCCTGCACCTTGTCGTCCAGTTCCTTGCCGCGAACACCCATCAGTTTCAGGCCGAAGGCCACGTTTTCATAGACATTAAGGTGCGGGAACAGGGCATAGGATTGGAACACCAGCCCGACCGGTCGTTTGTTGGCGGGGGTTCGGGTGATATCGATATTATCAAGGATGATCTTGCCCGATGACGGCTCCATCAACCCGGCAATTGCGCGCATGGTTGTGGTTTTGCCACAACCCGACGGGCCAAGCAGGGCAACCAATTCACCCTTGCCGATATCTAGATCCATTTCCGGCACGGCAACATTTTTGCCGTAGGACAGGGTCAGTTTTTCAAGGCAGAGAAAGCGGGCATCAGACATAGCGGGAAAATCCTAGGAAACGTTCGGCCAGAAAGACAATGCCCAGCGACATGAAGGCCAGCAGCGCGGACAGGGCTGCGACCGACGGGTCATAGGTGATTTCCATATAGGCGAGCATGTCGATTGGAAGGGTTCGGACACCGGGGCCCGACAAAAACAGGGAAACCGGCACCTGATTGAAGCTGGTGACAAAGCCCAGAATGAAGGCAGCAAGAATACCGCCACGGATATTGGGCATCACCACGCGGAAAAAGGCGCCAATCCGCGATGACCCCAAAAGCACGGCGGCTTCTTCGATGTCAGATCGCAAATTGTTCAGGCTGGCCGACACCACGCGCACCGCATAGGGCAGGATCAGTGCGGTATGCGCCAGAAACAGCGCAAACAGAATGCCGAAATTGAAAGGTACAACGAAATAACGCAGCAGTGCCAAACCGACGATGATACCCGGCACAATGATCGGCGACGATACGATGGTCCGGATGGTTTCCGCTCCGGGAACCTTGTAGCGCGACAGCGCATAACTTGCCGGAATGCCAAGGATCAGGGCGGCAAGCGTGCCGCCGATGGCAAGAAACATCGAGATGCCGAAACTCGCACGGAAGCTTTCGACTTCGAAGACTTTCAGCACCCAGCGCAGGGACAGCCCCTGTGGGGGGAAGGCAAGCGTTTCGCCCGCCGACAGCGATGCCGCGATAATGATCAGGAACGGGCCGATCAGAAAGGCCAGTACCAGCAAAAGAATGATCGGGGAAAACAGCTTGTTGGTCATCGCTTGTTCCTCGCGGTGGCAAGGCGTTTGAGCAGAAGGTTGGCTGCAAATGCCATAACGATCAGGATCAGGGCGATCACACTGGCTGATACGAAATCATTGGCCACGGTCACGCGCTGATACAGCAGGGTTTCAAGCATCAGGACCTTGGACCCGCCGAGAATGGCCGGGGTGATATAGGCGGTCATGGATCCGGTAAAGACCAGTGTGCCACCGATCACAAGGCCTTCTTTGGTTAGTGGCAGGATGACTTTGGTGAAAACCTGTAACCAGTTGGCACCAAGAACACGAGCAGCCGGCACCGCATCGCGCGGCATGTTTTCAAGCGCACTGATCAGTGAAATGATCATGAGTGGGAGGAATAGTTGCAGCAAGCCGATGAAAACGGCGGTTTCGGTGAACAGGAAGCGGATCGGTTCATCCGATAGCCCGACGGCAACCAGTGCCTTGTTCACAAATCCGGTCCGGCCAAGGATCACCAGCCACGCATAGGTCCGCGCCACCGGTGAAATCATCAGCGGCAACACAACAAGCCCGGTGATCCGGCCCTTGCCCTTTGGCGGCAGGTTCACGATTGCAAAGGCTGCAGCATAGCCGATGACGGCCGAGGCGGCCGTGACCAGCGCTGCCAGTTTGAGCGTGCGCAAAAAGACGGTCTGATTAAGCGACTGGGAAAAGAAATCGATATAGGCCTGTATCGTCCAGCTGTCGCCTGACCGAAAACCTTCGGACAGAAGAATCAGAACCGGGGCCAGAAAGACCACAGCGGCAAAGATCGCGGCAGGGAGGACCAGCGCAAAGGCTTCGGCCCGGTTCTGAAACATCTCGGAAACCTTGTCGTCGGTTAAAGTCAATAAGTGGTGGCGCGAGCAAGGCCCGCCGGATCGGGGCAAATGGCGACCTGCCCCGATCCGATAATAGGTTTTGTATCGGTTACTGGCCGACCTTGTTGTTCCATTCCGACAGCCAGGTTTCCTGATTGTCGATGGCAACCTGTGACGGGATCAGATGCAGATTGGCAACGGTATCGGCCCCATAGGTCAGGTTTTCGGCAATCTCGTCGGAAACCTTGACGTCCTTGTTTGCCGGGCTGTCGACAAGGTTTTCCGCCAATGCCGTCTGGATTTCGGTCGAAAGCCAGAAATCCATGAATTCAAGCGCAAGATCGCGGTTCTTGCTGCCTTTGGTCAGGACCATGACATTCATGCCGCCGGACTGGCCTTCCTTCGGGGTTGCCCATTTGATCGGCAAATCCATTTTCGAGAAGCCGGACCATGCAAAGCGCCCGATGGGTGCGGCCCAGATTTCTTCCTGCTGCATCAACTGCACCAACTGGGATGAACGGACATAGAAGGTGACGATCTCGTCCTTCTTTTCGCCAACGGCGGCAATCGGGGTTTTCAGCGATGGGTCTTCATCGCCAAGGGCCTTGCCGAGCATATAAAGCGTCAGCGGGCCCTGTGTGGTGGTGACGTTCGGAAGGGCAACATGATCGACGACATCATCGGCCAGGAGGTCCGCCCAGCTTTCGACTGTCATCTTGTCAGAACGATAGGCAATCGAGCTGGCATAGAAGGTGTAGCCAACACTCATGCCATCGTCATTCGGGTCTTTGGCAATGTCGTAAAGCTTGTCAAAATTCGACAGTTTTGATGTGTCGATTTTGTCGGTCAGGCCATCCTTGGCAGCCGCCAGCGCATCACGCATGGAAATAACCGCAAGGTCAATGACCGGATCGGCTTTGTTGGCTTCGATTTTGGCAAGACGTTCGACCGAGTTGCCGGTTTCGACAACCAGTTCGCAACCGCATTTTTCTTCGAACGGGTCATACAGGATTTTCTTGAATTCATCCTGTGCAAAACCATAGACCGAAATGGTCAGGGTCTTTTCCTGAGCCTTTGCCGCACTTACGGACAGCAAAAGGGCAGCAGAAGCCATAAGCAGTTTTTTCATCGGCATCACAGCGTTTCTCCGGTTGGGAAGGGTGCGTCAGGGGAAACCGCCGGTCCGCTTGACGCGCGGACCATCAGTTCCATCGAAACCTTGGATATGTCGGCAGTGACGGTACGTTTTAACGTCTTGCCGGTTGGGGCAGTGGATTTGGCCTGCTCGATTTCGCACACAAGGGCGGCAATCGCCAATTCGGCAATTCGGGCCATATCCATATGCACCGTGGTCAACGAAGGGGTCACCACGGGCGAGAAAATAAGGTCGTCAAAGCCGGTCACGCTGACCTGTTGCGGGACCTTGATCCCGGCAGTCTGCAATTCGGTCAGAACGCGAAGGGCGTGTAAATCCGAAACGGCTGCAATTGCTGTGACCCCGTTTTGAAGGTGGTCGATCAGGCCAAGCGATGCCTGTTCGCCACGTTCGCGCATCAATGTTTCAAGCCAGATCGTCGTATGACGGATATTGCGGCCAAATGCCGATTTCATGCCGCCGATGCGGTCATTTTGCACATTCGATGCCGGGTCATGCCCGATCAGAAGAAAATTTTTGTGACCCAGATCGACCAGATGGCGCGCGACCTTGGCCCCGCCTTCCCAATGGTCTGCCGAAACGGTGTTGCCCGGTGTCGATGGGGTGTCGACCATTGCAACAGGGCATCCAACATCGCCGATCCGTGTGCCACGACGCGGAATGACGACCAGACCATCAACACCACGTTCGATCAGGCGACTGATGGCCTGTGTCTGGGTGGTGACATTGCCACGCGAGTCCGCAATCAGAACCCCGTAACCGGCATTTGATGCCGCCGTTTCCATCGCCTGCGCGATTTGCGGGAACAGCGGGTTGGAAATATCGGGAAGGACAAGACCCAGTACATTTGATCGACCGGTGCGCAGTGCCCGGCCCGCATTGCTGGGGACATAACCAAGTTCGTCGGCTTTTTTGCGGATTTTATCGACCAGATCGACCGATACCCGGCCCTTTCCCGACAGCGCGTTCGATACGGTTGCCGAAGACACCCCAAGGGCGTCGGCAATCATGCTCATATTCGGTCCGGAACGCGGTGAAGCCACTTAATACCCCCGTCAAACATCCAAAAGATGTGATCTGGCATCATTGATTAGCTGGTTAATCGATTAATCAAACGATATCGGAGTCTTTTTGAAGAGTCGAGGGTAAATTTATACAATATCCTGTCCGCCGCGTTCTGCGCGGACTTGTCGGTCGTCGATTTTGAAGTTGTTCAGGAAATAGCTGCTCTATAATGGCATTTCTTTTCCATACCGGGTCCTGGCGTGCCGTGGGGCCTCAGGTGTGGTTGCTGACTGTGAAGATTGCGCGCATGCCGCCCGCGGCAAGGAAGGTTGTATCGCAATGCCAGTTGCAGCGTTCGCAAATCCGGCGCACCAGATGCAGGCCGATGCCTTCGCCCTGATCGCGGACATAATCGCCGGCACAGGTCATCAGGTTGTTTTCGACAATCAGTCTGTTGGCTTCAAGCCGGACCGTAACCCGCCCCTTGGGCGTGTGTTCGAACGCATTGCGGATCAGGTTGGATACGACAATCATCAACGCGGCAGGCGATGCAATGATCTCGCCGCTTTCATCGTCGGCACTGAATTCGCATGTCAGGTTCTTGCCGTCTGTCAGATAGGCAAGATCGACGATGGCTTCGCGCACGAAGGCCGGATAGTCGATCTTTTCCTGAATACCGTTCGGTGTTGCTTCGCGCCCCAGCCAAAGCAGGGTTTCAATCAATTGCTGCATGTTGCGGTTGGCGCGTTTGATGCGCGCGGCCAGCCGAACCTGAATTTCGTTTAACGGTGTTTTATCGAGCAGTTCGACATTGCCGCTGACAATCGTTACCGGGGTTCGCAATTCATGGCTGGCCTGACGCAGGAATTCGCGTTCACGTGTCACGAACTTATCGACCCTTACCAGTGACTGATGTAGTTCCTTGGCCACATCATTCAGTTCGGTAAAGCCGAAATCGGGGACCGGTTGATTGAGATTTTCCGTCGACAGGGTTTTGGCCCAGCTTTGCAGATTTTCCGATGGCTGCGTCATGCGTTTGCCGATCAGCCAAAGCACATAGGCAAATATCGCAACAACACCAAGCGCAAACGGAATGGAAAGAAGGGCCAGTTTGTGCAATCGCGAAAAATAGACGCTGTCCTCATCACCCGCGTGATAGGTCTGCAGCAGCAGGATTTGCGTGTCGTCGGCAAGAATATGGGGAAACACCAGAAAGACCGGGTTGTCGGGGTCTTTTTGGGCGGCATATTTATCGGTGTTCAGATAGTAAAGCTCGCCCGGGTCGATATCGTTGGGTTTGTACCGGTCGCGCAGCCGTTCCGGTAACGTATCATAATCCGTGAAGGTCTGGATGTTAAAGCCGTTGGGAAGCGGTGTCGTTGGGTCTTTGGCGCGCATTTCATCATATTGTTCCGCGATGGTCTGCAACTGGAAACTCGCGACCATCCACTTGCCATACAGCATGTAGAAATTAACCACACCGGTATAGATCACCAGCGTAATGACAAGTGCCAGCAAAACGTAATTCCGCACAAAGCGGGAAAAGGTTTTCTGGATCGGTGCGCAGGAATGCATGTCTTTTTTACTCGCGAAGGGCCACGCCCTGGCCGGCAATTGTATGGATCAGGTTTTGATTGAATGGTTTGTCGATGCGCATCCGCAATTTGTAAAGATGCGTTTTAAGTGCATTGGTATCCGGCGGGTCCCCCTGCCACAGCGCCATCGACAATCGGGACCGCGTCACGACGTGCGGGCTGTTTTGCGCGAGAACTTCCAGGATGGTCCAGCTTGTCGGTGAAAGACTGATTGCCTGTCCGGATCGTTCGACATGCCTGTTTTCAAAATCAACAATCAGATCGCCAAGTGAAAACCGCCGGATTTCGCCGCTGCGGCGTCGCGACAGAACCCTTGTGCGCATCAGCAGTTCTTCAAGCGCAAAGGGCTTGACCAGATAGTCGTCTGCCCCGGCACCGAAACCTTCAAGCTTGTCGGCAAGTGTATCGCGCGCCGTCAGCATCAGAACCGGTGTGTCGATCCCTTCGTTGCGCAATGCGTTGCAGATGCTGATGCCATCGCGAAACGGCAGCATGATATCAAGTAATATCACATCATATTCGCCGGTAAGTGCGCGCTGAAAACCCGTTTCGCCATCAAAGGCGTGATCGCATTCGATGCCTTCTATCGTCAGGTAGTCGCTGATTGTTCCGGCAATATCCATGTTGTCCTCGACCAGAAGGACCATGATGTTGGCGGTTGATTTCATAAATGCGCGGTTCCGGTTGCGGCGTTTTTCGCCAGATGCTGACGATATCCAGATTGCCCTAAAAGCGTTCGCAGGTCAGCTTGCTTCGAAAAGCTGGCTGGAAAACAGTTTCAGATCTTCCGGGGTATCGATATCGAATTCTGCATTCGGGATTGCAATCGCACTGATATTGTAACTGCTGTTATTAAGCACCTGTTGTGCACCGCGCGCGCCACCCATCATGGAAAGTTCCGGAAAATATGCGGCGGGAAACAGGGCGGGAACGCCGTTCATTTCCTTATAGCGCGATGCAATGATGTGGCTTCCGTCAAAGGCATTGAGAAGTTTCTGATAGTCGCTGCCGGTTAAGCCGACCTGATCACCAAGGGCGATCAGAACACCGTCATACGTACCAGCCGCACAAATTCCGGCAATCCCGGCTGCAATCGACGATCCCATGCCGGATTGCCAGTTATCGTTGGTGATGGTTTTGGCACGATTGCCGATCACCGAGAGGATTTCATCGCGATAGGCACCCAGCACGACATAAAGGTCATCTTCGAAGATCGGGCGAAGCTGATCAATTGCGTGTTCAAGCATCGGCTTGCCATCAATATCGGCAAGCTGTTTGCGTCCGCCAAATCGCGTGCTTTCACCTGCGGCAATCATAAGAGCGGCGATTTTCATCATTCCGCGGCCTGTGCCAGTGCGGGGGCGGCGCAATGTTTGTAAAGTGCCGCGTGAATGCCCGATAACATCGAAAGTGCTATGCTTTCGGGCAGTTGTCCGCCGATATCAATCCCGGCCGGGCTTGCGACCGGGAAGGGAAGGGCAGGTTCGGCAAGGTCCGCACGTTCAAGAACGTCGGCGAAACGATGGCGTGGACCCAGCATGGAAACATGACGCAGCTGGCTGGATTTCAGAATTTGAAGCGCCTTGGCATCGATATCAATGCTATGTGACATCAGGATTGCGGCATCAACACGATGTTGCGCAACATAATCAACAAGGCTCGCGTCCATCTGACGCAGGATCGCGTCTGCCTTGGCGAAATGTTCCGGGCGGGCATTTGCGGGGCGCGGATCAACCAATGTGGTTTTCCAACCCATTTCATGCGCGATGGAAACTACAGGCCGGGCATCCAGTCCGCCCCCGACAATCAGGATATGCGGTTCGGGCACAATTGGTGTGACAAGCCAGTCACCATCAATGCGGTCCTCGATATAGGCGGAGCGCTGACCGGTGTGGTCGGCGCGTTTGAAATATCCGCGTGTGTCGCCGATTTTCTGGAAATACAGACCGCTTTGGCGCACTGCCAAAGCATCGCAAAGGTCGGAAAGCCCAAGGTCGTTTGCGGGGTCAAGCGGTTGCAGCATGATAAATACCTTGCCGCCGCAGCCGACACCAAGCCGGAAGGACAGATCGTCTTCGTCATTGCCGTCATAAACCAGCATGACTGTTTTGCCGGTTACCATGGCACGTCGGGCATTGCGGATGATGTCGGCTTCAAGGCAGCCGCCGCTAAGCAGCCCGAATTGTTGCCCGTGCCCGTTGATCAGCATCATTGCCCCGGCCTTGCGATAGGCCGAACCCTCGGTGCGATAAACCGTACCCAGAACCCATTCGGTATCTGTTTTGCCTTCCTGCCAGGCGCGTAGCATGGCCGATAACTGGTTACTCATGATCTGCTCCCGCAAAAGGGACTGCCCGGGGAATGGGTGGGGGACCCGAAAGTGATCCCCCGGGCAGCATGCCTTACACGAAGTCGAAACCGGCTTTGGTCATCGGAAGATCCGTGATCCGTTTTCCGGTTTTGGCAAAAATGGCGTTGGCAACGGCCGGGGCGGTCGGGGGTACGCCCGGTTCACCAACGCCCGTAGGGGCATTGTTCGATTGAACAATCGCCACTTCGATAGCAGGCATTTCGGCATTTCGAAGCAGTTCATAGTCCGGGAAGTTGGACTGGTCGACTTCACCATCGGTCAGGGTGATTTCGTTGCGGAAGGCAGCACATAATGCATAGCCCGCACCACCTTCCATCTGTGCCCGGATGACATCGGGGTTAACAGCTACCCCGCATTCAACCGCCATGAACAGTTTGTTCACATGCACACTGGTGTCTTCGACCGTGACGTCGGCAACAACCGCAACGCAGGTATTGAACGAAATATGTGCGGCAAAACCGCGTTTGTCGCCCTTTTCCCATCCGGATATTTCGCGGACAAGCTTGATGGCGTCGATCATGCGGGCCTGATTGGCCCCGGCCGGATCAAGCATCGCAAGGCGCATTTCAATGGGGTCCTGCCCGGTTTCGGTGGCAAGCATATCCATCAGTGTTTCCATGACATATCCGGTGTGGGTATGTCCCACCGAACGCCACCACAATATGGGGGTCGGGGTCTGGAAATCGCTTAATCCGATGCCATGGTTGGGGATGGTATAAAGACTTTCGGTGACACCTTCGACCGAGGTCGGATCAATGCCATCTTGTACCATGCCTTCCATCGGGCCGCCCTTCATGATGGATTTGACGGCCAGCCGGTGATCCCAGCCAACAATCTTGCCATCGCTATCCAGACCGATTTTTGCCCGGTGTGCCGCCATCGGGCGGTAATAGCCACCGCGAATATCGTCTTCGCGGCTCCAGACCAGTTTGACCGGGACTTTGCGACCTGAAACGGCAAAGGCCATTGCGGCTTCGACATTATAGTCGGAGGCGCCGTTGGCACGACGACCGAACGAACCACCGGCATAAAGCGTTCTGATCTCGACCTGTGACGGTTCCAGCCCAAGGGCGGCTGCGACCATCGGCCGGGTCAGGGTCGGGAACTGGCAGCCATCATGGACGCGAACGCCATTTTCGGTCGGCTCGATGATGCAGTTTTCCGGTTCCAGCGGGGCGTGAGCCAGGAAGGGGAAGGTGAATTCTGCATCGATGGTTTTGCTGGCATTGGCCAGAAGCGGTTCAACGGATGCCAGCGGTACTTCATGGTTGGCGTCAAACTGCGGCGCATCAAGCAGTGCCTTGTGATCGGCAATCATGGCATCCGTGCTGCGTGTTTCGGCCTGGCTGAAATCCCATTCGACAGACAGGGCATCACGCGCCTGAAAGGCCGACCAGGTGTTTTTGCCAAAGGCCACAACCCCCGCCTTGTTTGGCAGAACCTGTGCGGCAATAAAACCTGCAACGTCTTTGGCACCGCTGTCATCAAACGAAACGACGGTGCCGCCGAACTTTGGACTGCGCATGATCGCGGCATAGATCATGCCCGGCAGATTGACATCCATGGCAAACATTGCCGTACCGTTGATTTTGCCGGAATTGTCCTTGCGGTGGAGTTTTTCGCTGCCGATCAGTTTGAACTGATCCGGTGTTTTGATGGTTGGCTTTTCCACGGCTTCAAGGGTTGATGCAATCGTAACAAATTCCCCGAAATGGCCGGAATTGCCACCGGATTTCAGCACGCCGTTTTCAACGGTGATGCTGCTGGCATCGACACCCCAGCTTTGAGCAGCCGCACGGACCATAAGATCGCGCGCAGCAGCACCAGCTTCGCGGTATTGCATGAAGGAATTGGCGATGGAGGTTGAGCCACCGGTTCCCTGCGCATGGAAGAACAAATTGGCATAACGTTCATTATCGGCAGGGGCGAATGCCGTCTGAACCGTGTCCCAGTCAGCGTCGAGTTCCTCGGCCACCAGAGTGGTCAGGCCGGTTGTCGTGCCCTGGCCCATTTCGAAATGTTTGATAATGACGGTGACGGTGCCGTCCGCATCGATTTTGACAAACGGGTTAAGGTCGGTTGCCGCAGCCACATTGCCGCCCGAGGCAAGAGCACCCTTGGCATTGACGCCGACCAGTAGGGCAGCGGTACCGGCGGCTGATCCGATCATGAAGCCGCGACGTGATACATTGATTGTCATGACTTATGCCTCCAGCTTTTCAGACGCCAGTTTGATGGCTTCGTTGATACGGACATAAGTTACACAACGGCATGCATTGCCGTACATGTAGTCCTTGATTTCGTCGTCCGTCGGTTTCGGGTTTTCGGTCAAAAGGCCGATGGCCGACATGATCTGGCCGGATTGGCACCAGCCACATTGCACAACGTCCTTTTCGCGCCATGCGGCCTGAACGGCTTGGGCGATTTTATCGGTTGCGCCTTCGATGGTGGTGATTTCGCTGTCGACAGCGTCTTCAATGAAAGTCTGGCAGGAACGGGTCGGGTACCCATCGATATGAACGGTGCACGCGCCGCAATAGGCAACGCCACATCCGAATTTGGTGCCGGTAAGTTCCAGACCGTCACGCAGAACCCATAATAGCGGGGTGCCGGGTTCTGCTTCGACGGTGCGGGATTCTCCGTTTATTTTCAGCTGATACTGCATGGCCGCCTCATCTCTCTCGATAAACTGTGATTTATCTTCGGATGAGTTGGGGTAACCGATGGGTAAACGCCCCTGAGGAGCGGCCTGCCATCGGGCTTATTGCGGATTGACGGCCAGTCCCTCAAAGTCCTTGAGCACGTTTAGCACAATCGAGGTTTTGACATGCTGCACGGAATCGTGGGGCAAAAGAACCTCGTTTACGAAATGCGAAAGGGCGGCAAGGTCTTTGGTTACGACCTTCAGGTGATAATCCATTTCCCCGGTCAGCGAATAGGCTTCCAGTACTTCGGGAAGGTTAGCCAGCAATTCGGCAAACCGTTTGGCATTGTCGCGATTATGCGTCGCCAAAGTGACGGAAATCACCACCATCAGGCCAAGACCCATTTTTTGCCGGTCGATATCGGCGCGGTATCCGCGAATGAAACCTTCGGCCTCCAGCCGGGCGCGGCGGCGCGAACATTGCGATGGCGATAGGGCGATCCGTTCTGACAGATCATTGTTGGTCAGGCGTCCGTCGCGCTGCAATTCGGCAAGCAGTTTCAGATCAAGTTTATCAAGTTGCGTCATTCATGCACCATTTCGATGATTGATGCATGATATGTGTATGAAATGGCGAAAATCAACCGGGAATGCACGCACATTGCGGACGATCTGGCGCAAGATAGGTTCATAACAAGAACCTTTCTAATTCCAGATCAAGGAGCCTTCGATGGGACCGTTTCCACATGATGCCCCCCGCGCAACGATCACGGCCGATAACCCGGCCGGAACCGATGGCTTTGAATTTGTCGAGTTCGCCCATGAAGAGGCCGAGAAGCTTGAAACCCTGTTTGCGCGCATGGGCTATATGCCGGTTGCCAGACACAAATCAAAAAACATCACCGTCTGGCGTCAGGGTGACATCAACTACATCCTGAATGCAGAACCCGGTTCGCATGGCATGAAGTTTGTCGAGATGCATGGCCCCTGTGCGCCGTCGATGGCGTGGCGGGTGGTTGATGCCAAACACGCGTTTGATCATGCGGTTTCCAAGGGGGCGGAGCCGTATATGGGCGATGACAAAACCCTTGATGTCCCGGCGATTGTCGGCATTGGCGGATCGATTTTGTATTTCATCGATGCTTATGGTGAAACCGGTTCGGCCTATGACGCGGAATTTGACTGGCTTGGCGAACGCGATCCGAAACCCGAAGGGGTCGGTTTTTATTATCTCGACCATCTGACGCATAATGTCTATCGCGGTAATATGGATAAATGGTGGGATTTCTATCGGGAGCTGTTCAATTTCAAACAGATCCACTTCTTTGACATTGCTGGTAAAATCACCGGTCTGGTCAGCCGCGCGATTACATCGCCATGCGGCAAGATCCGTATTCCGTTAAACGAATCAACCGATGACAAAAGCCAGATCGAGGAATACCTCAAAAAATACAACGGTGAGGGCATCCAGCATATCGCGGTGGGCACGGATGGTATCTATGACGCCACCGACAGGCTCGCGGCCAATGACCTTAAATTCATGCCCGGTCCGCCCGATACCTATTACGAACAATCCCATGATCGCGTGCAGGGCCATGACGAGCCGATTGAGCGCATGAAAAAACACGGCATCCTGATCGATGGCGAGGGTGTTGTGGATGGTGGCATGACCAAAATCCTGTTGCAGATTTTCTCGAAAACCGTGATCGGCCCGATCTTCTTTGAATTCATCCAGCGCAAAGGCGATGAAGGCTTTGGCGAGGGGAATTTCCGTGCCCTGTTTGAAAGCATCGAAGAAGACCAGATCCGTCGCGGCGTTCTGAAAGTCGATGCGGCGGAATAGGATGAGCCTGTCCAAGGTATTGAGAAATATACCTTTATCGCCGCATTGAGCTTTGAATAAGAACTTTTTCCGGTTTTCTTTGAAAAAGTTCTTGATTTGTTCTTTTCGTTGTGGCATAAAGATAAAGTCAACAGGACAAATGGGTCCGGAGACAAAACCCGCAAAGCGTGATTCGCTTTTGCGGGTTTTTTGCGTTTCGGGCGGCAAAAACAGGAATGGGATGATGGGACAGCGATCTGACGGGATGACATGGCGGGGACGGCGTCGCCAAAGGAGCATCACTGGCGCAT
>NZ_AUNC01000024.1:0-43008 GCF_000714555.1 Thalassospira permensis NBRC 106175
AGGGATGCACATGGCATCCCTCTTTCGTTTGTTGTTGATATTTTTGGTTGCACGACGATCAGTATTCGTAAGGCGATCCGTCCATGTTTTCCATCAGGACTTCACGTTTGCCGACATGGTTGGCCGACGAAACAATGCCGTTTTCTTCCATCTGTTCGATGATTCGGGCTGCGCGGTTATACCCGATAGACAATTTGCGCTGAATGAAGCTGGTGGATGCCTTTTTCTCGCGCAGGACAATGCCGACAGCCTGATTATACAGATCATCATCCGATCCATTCCCACCGCCGTCTGAACCGCCGCCACCGGCCATATAAGCCGCGACCGGATCTTCTTCCGGTTCTTCGGTAACGGTTTCGAGATAGGCCGGGTCGCCCTGATCGCGCAGATGGGCGACGATGCTTTCGACTTCCTCGTCCGATACGAACGGACCATGGACGCGCTGCAATCGGCCACCTTGCCCCATATACAGCATATCCCCCTGACCCAGAAGCTGTTCGGCACCCATTTCGCCAAGGATGGTCCGGGAATCGATTTTCGATGTCACGGAATAGGAAATTCGGGTCGGGAAGTTGGCCTTGATCGTACCGGTAATAACGTCCACCGACGGGCGCTGGGTTGCCATGATCAGATGCAGGCCAGCGGCACGGGCCATCTGTGCCAGTCGCTGGATCGATGCTTCAACATCCTTGCCTGCCACCAGCATCAGATCGGCCATTTCGTCGACGATGACCACAATAAACGGCAGTGGCTCCATCGGCAGTTCCTGATCTTCAAAGATCGGTTTGCCGGTTTCGGGATCAAAGCCGGTCTGAACGCGCCGCGTCAGCTGTTCGCCCTTGGCCGCTGCTTCCTTGATGCGTTTGTTATAGCCCGCGATGTTACGCACACCGACCTGGCTCATGGCGCGATAACGGTCTTCCATTTCGCGCACTGCCCATTTAAGGGCGACAACCGCCTTATGCGGGTCGGTCACAACCGGCGTCAGAAGATGCGGGATACCGTCATAAATCGACAGTTCCAGCATCTTCGGATCGATCATGATGAAACGGCATTCTTCCGGCTTCAGGCGATAAAGCAGCGACAGGATCATCGCGTTGACCCCGACCGATTTACCCGAACCGGTGGTACCGGCAATCAGCAGGTGCGGCATCTTCGACAGGTCGGCAATTACCGGTGTGCCGCCGATATCCTTACCAAGGCTCATATTCAGTTTGCCGGTATTCTTTTCGAAATCGCTCGATGCCAGAATTTCGTGCAGATGTACGGTTTCGCGGCGTGCGTTTGGCAATTCGATCCCGATGACATTGCGCCCCGGTACCACCGCAACACGGGCGGCAATCGCGCTCATGGAACGCGCGATATCATCGGCCAGACCGATCACGCGCGATGACTTGACGCCTGCTGCCGGTTCAAGTTCATAAAGGGTAACAACCGGACCGGGGCGAACCTGAACGATTTCGCCCTTGACGCCGAAGTCCTGAAGAACGGTTTCCAGAAGGCGGGCGTTTTGCGCCAATGCTTCCTGATCAATCTGGGTTGCGTCCGCCGGGTCGGGTTCATGCAAAAGGCTAAGCGGCGGGAATCGGTAATCGTCTGATCCAAGATCAAACGACGCCTGACGCTGGGCCGATGCTTTTTCGCCGGGCTGCAATTTTGCCGCCGGGGCCGCGACAATATGAACCGGCGGCGCATGATCGGCGTCGTTGTAATCGTCTTCTTCGATATCATCGTCCTTGTTATGTGACGATGTTGCCGCTTGCAGACGGGTACTGATCGCAGCACCAAGGCCGGTTTTGCCTTTTTCCAGCGACGGTTCCTGACGCATGCGGGGATTGCGGGCTGCTGTCCGTTCGCCCGGGCGGTCATCTGTTGAATTGCCAGGAATGGCGCGGCCGATTGCGGAAATGATACCGCCTGCGATACGCGACAGGATCGAGCCGACTTTCTGCCATTCAGACATGTGATAGGCCATGCAGAACATGGTCAGGAACAGACCAAGTATCATTGCAATCAGCGCAATCAGCGGACGTGCACCTGGCACGCCAATCATTTCGAACCCGTATTGAAGCTTGGGAAGCAGCAGATCACCGGCAAAACCACCAAACCCGACCGTGAGCGGCCAGTGCATACCCGGTCGGACCGCTGCCGCCGCGGTGGCGACCATCAGCAGGGCAAGCGGCAAAACCAGAAAACGTGCCCACATCCAGTTGAACGGCCGAACCGCAATCAGCCGCAGACCCCAGCCGAGGATCAAGACAGTAAGCAGCGCCGATGCCAGACCAAGCGTGCGCAACAACAGATCGGCGGTATAAGCCCCGAATGTTCCAAGCGGGTTGAAGATCACATCGCGATCAGCCGCATGGTTGAAAGACGGATCACCGGGATGAAAACCGATCAGCATCATGAAAAGGGCGATTGCTGCGCCAACCAGCGCAAGCCCGCAAAGCTGCAATCCGCTTCGTTTCAGCAGATTGACAAGACTGCCCGGCATAAAGGCGGTGCTGCGTGCGAGAAGGTTGGACTGACTGCTCATCGGGGTATCCGTTGTCGTTTCGTCGCTGTTGATCGGGCAGACTTGGTTCAGCTCAGGGCATCGGCAATACGTCGAAGCCCTTCGCGGGTGGTTTCAAGGTCATGAACAAGGGCAATGCGGATAAAGCGTTTTCCGGGATTGTTGCCATCTGCATCCGTGATCGACAGATAACTGCCCGGAATGACTTTTACCCCGGCTTCCACCCATATTTTTTTGGTTGCGGCTTCATCATCACCGACATCAAGCCACAGGAAAAAGCCCCCCGGCGGGCGATAGAAACCAAACCGGTTGCCAAAAATTTCCTGCGCGACATCAATCTTGGCGCGATAAAGATCACGGTTTTCCGATGCGTGGGCATCATCGGCCCACAGTTCGGCGGATGCGGCCATGATCGGCATCGGAATCGTCGCCGAGCAATAGCTGCGCAATGCGTTGAAGCGTTTGATAATCACGGGATCACCGGCAACGAACCCTGAACGAAGGCCCGGCGCGCTGGATCGTTTTGACAGGCTATGGAAAACAACCACATTATCCATCCGGCCGTCCTGTGCCGCACAGATTTCAAGGGCACCAACCGGGGCCTCGCGATCATAGATATCGGCGTAGCATTCATCCATCGCCAGAACGAAATCATGTTCCTGCGCCATCGCAATAATGCGCTCAAGATAGTCGCGCGATGCAACGGCCCCTTGCGGGTTCGCCGGTGAACACAGGAAAAACAGGCGGCACGCCTTAAGTGTTTCGATATCGATCTGATCAAGGTCAGGCAAGAAATCCGTTTCCGGATCTGCTGCCAGCGGCACCATTTCCGCATCATTAAGGACCGCGGCACCGCAATAGACCTGATAGAACGGATTAGGCAGAAGAACCTTGGGCTTCGGGCCGGGCTGATCCTGCGGGATGACACAGGTTGCAATCAGATAAAGCGCCTCGCGTGTTCCGGCGACCGGCAGAATATGAGAATCCCGATCAATCATGCCATCTGGCAGATTATAACGGCGGTCAAGCCATCCCTTGATCGCACTGCGCAGTTCCGGCGTGCCGTTTCCCGGCGGGTATTTATGCCAGAGGCTGGCGTATTTCACCATGGCCTCGGTGATCATCGCCGGGGGCTCGTGCTGCGGCTCGCCAATCGACATCACCAATGGCGTCTTGCCGGGTTCAAGCCCTTCTAACAGGGCAGCAAGCCGTGGAAACGGATAGGCGGGCAATTGATCAAGGCGCTGGTTAAACATCGCGTTCGGCATTCCGGTCATGAATGGATCTCGCAGATCGACAGGCGTCAAAATGCAGGTATCCGCAAAATGTGTGCAATCTCCCCTGACTTTACCCCTATGCCAAAAATACAAAGAAAGATTTAAGGGCGGTGGTATCCGTTGCGAAAAAGCCCGGAAAGTTGCGCTCTCCGGGCTTTTGGCAGAAAATTCGGGCAAAGAATTGGCAGATCAGCTGGCACGCGGATCATCCTCAGGATAAGGACCGGATGGAACCGTTTGCATGTCTTGTGCTTATCACTGTGCTTAAAAAGGTGGCATGGGCAAAATACAAAAGACCCGCCACTGGGAAATCCCAAGGCGGGTCAATCGGTCTGACAGGCTGGGTGCCATGCGAACATGGCACCCGTCAGGAAATCTGATCGCTTAGAAGCGCTGCGAACCTTTACCGAATTCCGGATAAGCTTCGAGGCCAAGCTCGACAGCATCGCTGCCCAGTGCTTCTTCTTCTTCGCTAAGGCGAATGCCAACCGTGAATTTCAGGATCAGCCATACGATTGCCGATGCAACAATGGTGAAGGCACCCATCGCAACAACACCCGTCAGCTGAACACCAAACGATGCACCGTCATTGGTGAACGGAACAGCCATGGTGCCCCAGATACCGCAGACAAGGTGAACCGAAACCGCACCGACAACGTCATCGATTTTCAGTTTGTCGAGCAGCGGAACCGCAACAACAACCAGAATACCGCCGATGGCGCCGATGATGATGGCGGAACCGATGGTCGGGGTGTCCGGCCCAGCAGTAATCGAGACCAGACCAGCCAGTGCACCGTTAAGTGCCATGGTAAGGTCGACCTTTTTGTAGAGGATCTGGGTCAGGATTGCTGCGGCAACAACGCCACCGGCAGCAGCCATCGAGGTGTTGCCGTAAATGTTGGCAATCGCGATAACGTCAGCAGCCGAACCCATTGCAAGCTGCGAACCACCGTTGAAGCCGAACCAGCCGAGCCACAGAACGAAGGTACCAAGCGTTGCCAGCGGCAGGTTCGAGCCGGGCATCGGATGAACCGAACCGTCCGCACCATATTTGCCTTTACGTGCACCAAGGATGATTGCGCCGGTCAAAGCCGCCCAGCCACCAACCGAGTGAACAATGGTCGAGCCTGCGAAATCGGCAAAGCCCATTTCTGACAGCCAGCCACCGCCCCAGGTCCAGGAACCGGTAATCGGATACATGATACCGGTCAGGACAACGACGAAAATCATGAACGGCCACAGTTTGATACGTTCGGCAACGGTACCGGAAACGATCGAAGCTGCGGTTGCAACGAACACCATCTGGAAGAACCAGTCGGAGGTCGCCGAATACCCGCCAGAGAAATCGCCACCAAGAGCTGCAGCGTCATCAGCGCTCCAGAGGCTGAGCGAACCGATCCAGCCGGAAACGTCCATATACATAAGGTTATAACCGATCAGGTAATACATGATACCTGCAACGGCGAAGAGGGCGATGTTTTTGAAAAGAATGGTCGATACGTTTTTGGTCCGCACCAGGCCGGATTCCAGCATGGCAAAGCCGGCGGCCATCCACATCACCAGCGCACCGCTAAACAGGAAGCTGAAGGTGTTGAGGATGTATTGGGTCTCGGCCGGAACGCCCGCGTCCTGAGCAAAGGCCGGTGACGTGATTGCCAGCGCAGCGGCCCCGGCAAGAGCGGCAAAGCCGGTTTTCTTCATCGGAATGTTCATAATGTCTCCCCTTGTCTCTGGACTTACAGGGCGTCGTCGCCGGTTTCGCCCGTGCGGATACGTACCGCCTGGCTCACATCAAGAACGAAAATCTTTCCGTCCCCGATTTTCCCGGTCTGAGCAGTTTTGGTGATGGCTTCGACAACCTGATCAACCAGATTATCCGTGATCGCGACTTCCAGCTTCACTTTGGGCAGGAAGCTGACCATGTATTCAGCGCCACGATAAATTTCGGTCTGGCCTTTCTGGCGGCCAAAACCTTTGACTTCAGTCACCGTCAGGCCCTGAACGCCCAGCGCACTAAGCGCTTCACGGACTTCATCGAGCTTGAATGGCTTAATGACAGCAGTAACGAGTTTCATAATATTGCGACCTCCCGGCATATCCGTTGAGTACCGACGTGGTAATCACGATTTCGCAGTCGCAACCTACAAACCAAGAATCGTGCCAGATTCGAAATCAATCTTCTAATACGTTGAATCTTATATATATTCCTCAACAAACAGGGCATCTGATCGGGTGATGCAAAACGCGGGCAGGATACTAATTGTGCATAGATTTTGGCGCTGATTAAAATTTATGCACAAATTTTAATCAACTATAGCGATCTAAAAATCCGTTTTCCGTCAAGGCGATGTCGTGGCGGCATTGCTGTCATCAGGATCGAGAATGTCCGGATTGACGCAATGTGCGGTATTTTCCTGCTCCGGCTTGTGGCCGTGGTCGTGACGCGGTAAATCAGATGCATCTTTCGACGGCTGTTTTACGTAAAAACTGTCGAAACATGGATTTTCCAGTCAGGTGTCATGCGACTTTGCCCGGCTGGCGCAGAAAGCAAAGGTGTGCACGATGGTTGCTCAGCAGGAAACGATTAAGGCCGATGTCATCATTCTTGGCGGGGGGCTGAATGGTGCGGCGATGGGGCTTGCGCTTGCGCATGGTGGCCTGCGTTCCGTTGTGATTGATTACGCTGACCCCAAAGCCATCCTCACTGCCAATTATGATGGACGTACTTGCGCCATAGCTGCGGCTTCCCGGTCCGTGCTTGATGTGATCGGTGCATGGAAATATATGGCGGACGAAGCCGAACCGATCCTTGATATCAGGATTGCAGACGGCGTAAGCCCGCTGTTCCTTCATTATGATCATAAAGATGTCGGAAACCAGCCTCTGGGTTACATCGTCGAGAATCTGATCACACGTGGCGCGCTTTATCGGGCTATTGCCGAAACCGATCTGGTCGAAATGATCGCACCGGCACGTGTTGAAACCATTGCACGTGATCAGGGCGGCATGACGGTTACATTGGCAGATGGCCGGTCTATCCGCGGCGCGTTGGCCATTGGCGCCGAAGGGCGCAATTCGATGCTGCGGAATTGGGCGGGCATCAAGACCTACCAATGGAGCTACAGGCAAAGTGCGGTGGTCTGTACGGTCAAGCACAAGGTGCCCCATAACGGTCTTGCCGTGGAGCATTTCCTGCCCGCCGGACCATTTGCCATTTTGCCGATGACCGATGATCGTTGTTCGATCGTATGGACGGAAACAACCGATCTCGCCAATTATCTTGTCAATCTGGACGAGGAGACGTTTGTCGACGAATTGCATCGGCGGTTTGACGGCTACCTTGGTGATCTTGAAGTCATCGGTCCGCGTTTTTGTTATCCGCTCGGTTTGCAGCATGCCTATCGCTACACCGATCCGCGCATCGCCCTGATCGGGGATGCGGCCCATGGCATGCACCCGATTGCCGGGCAGGGGCTTAATATGGGGATACGCGATGTCGCGGCCCTTGCCGAGATTCTTGTCGAAGCCCGCCGCCTTGGTCGCGATATCGGTGGTTCTGATGTTTTGGCTGAATACGAGCAATGGCGCCGGTTTGATAATACCGTGATGCTGGCGGTGACCGATGTGACCAATCGGCTGTTTTCCAATGATGTTGCACCGGTGCGTTGGGCGCGCGATATCGGGCTTGCCGTTGTGCAGAAAATCCCGCCGCTCAAAAAGACTTTCATGTCCCATGCCATGGGGTATGCGGGGACTCTGCCGCGCCTGATGCAGGGTAAACCGCTTTAATCTTCCCCCATCCAGATGGGGATTGATGCAAAAGGCGATCTTTGATTTCTAAAGATCGCCTTTTGGTTTGGTTATCTGCGCGCAGTTAAAAACAATTCAAAATTGTGTCGCTTTTTGTCGTGCCGTGTTGATTTGAGTCAAGCATTTCGCATTTGCGAAGATGCAGTGTCCCCATGACGTATTTTTGAATGCAGGGGATAAACATGACACTTACCCGGAAATTGATGACCACAGTGGCCAGCTGCGCTGTTGTTGGCACGATGATGATTGCCGCAACTGGCGCACAGGCGCAGGAAGCGGCATTTAAAACGAAACAGGCAGGCGATATTGTGATTCGCGGTCGTGTTGTCGGGGTTGTTCCGGACGAAGACATCACCAGCGGCACGCTTGCGGGTGAAGGCAAGGTTGATGACGATGTTATTCCTGAAGTGGATTTTTCCTACTTCATTACCGATAACATTGCGCTGGAATTGATCGCTGGTACCTCCAAGCATGATGTGACTTGGAATACCGGCTCCAGCAATCTGGACCTTGGCAGTGTGCGTCTGCTGCCACCGACTTTGACCGCACAATATCACTTCATGGCTGATCAGCGTTTCAGCCCGTATATTGGTGCCGGCATCAATTACACGTTCTTCTATGACAGCAAACCGGGTCAGTTCAATTCCGTCAAATATGACGATGGCTTTGGCTATGCCTTCCAGGCCGGTTTTGACTATGCGATCTCCGGTCCGTGGTCGCTGAACGTTGATGTTAAAAAGATTTATCTGAATACCGACGTGTCGGTAAATGGTGGTGCCACCAAAGCGGATGCCGATCTTGATCCGTGGCTGTTCGGTGTCGGTGTTGGTTACCGCTTCTGATCACTGCCGACGGCAAACTTTCCGGTTTGTTGTCTGATCCCAGGAACGGTCCTGACTTTGTTGTCAGGGCCGTTTTTGGTTATGGGGCCGGATGGAATGGGCGGCTCATAGAAAACAGGGATGCCTGATGCCTTAACGACGCACAGGATCGCGTGACAGGCCGCGCGTTTCAAGGGCGCGAAGGTAATCAGCCCAGAGCTGATCCTGATTGGCATGCAGGTCACGCAGATACTGCCAGCTGTACAATCCGCTATCATGCAGATCATCAAATGTAAGGCGCACTGCATAGTTCCCGACCGGGACGATGTCGATAATGCCGACATGACGGCGGCCGGGGATGATTTTTTTCTCGGACGGATGGTGTCCCTGAACCTCGGCAGACGGGCTTTCGACCCGCAGAAGTTCGGCACTGAATTTTGACGTCAGCCCATCATCCCAGATGATTTCCAGAATGTGCTCATCACGCAGATAGTTGATTTCAACCGGACTGAAACGCGGGGTAAAGCTGTCTTCCGACATGAAAGCCGTCACAATCAGTCTGCGATGACACGGGCTTCGTCGGGCAGCATGATCGGAATGCCGTCGCGGATCGGATAGGCAAGGCCCGCCTTGACGCTGATCAGCTCATTCTGTTCGCGATTATATTCCAGCGTTTCCTTCGTGACCGGGCAAACGAGGATTTCAAGCAATTTCGGGTCTACCGGGCTATGTGTCGCGGTCATTGTCTGGCCTTCATATCACTTTAATTGGTGGCTGTTTGCGGGGCCCGTGGATGGGCCGCCATTTCCAGCAAGGTTGTCAGCATATCGCCGCGATCATACAGGCTTGCGCATTCGAGCAAAGCCTGTTTTTCAAGCGGGCTGAGGCGGCAGCCCATTGCAATGGCCGTCACCAGCATTTCATCATCCGTATCGCTCAGCGTATCCCAGCAGGATCGCAATGAATGCTGGGCAAAATAGCCTTCCAATGCTTGACGGAGCCGGTCGCGATTGACGGGCTGCAAATCCGGCGATGGCAACAGCAGGTCATCCTTCCATGGGGCGAAATCACCAAGCACTGCACGATATCCGCCACTTTGCATCGGCAGTTCTTCGATGATGTTGAATCGGCAGACACCCGTTAGCGTGATCAGGAAACGGCCATCATCCGTTTCACTGAACGCCGTGATGCGACCCGCACAGCCGGTCTGGAACACCGGCGGATTGTCGGGGTCCATGTGATAGGTGTTTCGCCCGTCCGGGCGTGGCTGAACCATGCCGATCATGCGGTCCTGTCCCAGGGCATCCGCGATCATGTTCAGATAGCGGGGCTCGAAGATATTGAGCGGCAGATGGCCACGCGGCAGCAAAAGCGCACCACTTAGCGGAAAAACCGGCATCGTATCTGGAAGATCCGAAAAACTGGGATCAAAAGGACCGCATATGCTCATGAAAACAAAACCGTCGAAAGTGCGCGGCGCCCCGCAACGCTGGCCGGGTCCATTGGGCCCCAGGCCTCGAAAAATTTAATCAGTTGGGTGCGACCGGCATCGTCGTTCCAGCTGCGATCCTTGCGAATGATCGCAATCATGGCGTTGACGGCTTCTTCGCGCTTGTTGGTGGCAAAGCAGGCCATGCCCAAATCAAACTGTGCCTGCAGGTCTTCCGGATTGGCGGCCACTTTGGCACGCGCAACATCAAGGTCTTCCTTGCTGTAGCCCGTTTCCGCCAGTTCAAGTGCACTGATCGCGGATGCAATCGGCGCTTTAAGGCGGTCTGCTTCGGCCATGTTATCTACAAAATGGCGGGTTTCTTCAATCTCACCCATGGCAACCATGCAGCGGATCATGCCGCCGATTGCTGTTTCGTTTTGCGGTTCACGTTCAAGGACGCCAACATAAAGGCCATGGGCTGTTTCATGGTCGTCATCTGCAAGTGCGCCTGCCGCCTGATCCAGAATTGCGGCAATCGGGCTTTCAATCGGGCCGCCTGCAAGGCGCTCGTAGAAGGCGCGGACTTCGCTTTCGGGCTGTGCGCCCTGAAAACCATCTACCGGTCGGCCACCCTTAAAGGCATAGACCGTTGGAACGGACTGGATGCGCAATTGCATCGCCAGTTCCTGATTCTCGTCGATATTGACCTTGACCAGCTTTACGCGCCCACCAGCTTCGCGTGTGACCTTTTCGATGGTCGGGGTCAGGCTTTTGCATGGACCGCACCAAGGGGCCCAGAAATCGACGACAACAGGCACTTCCATCGAGGGTTCGATGACGTCCTGGACAAATGTTTCTACGCTGCTGTCCTTGATCAGGTCTTTGTCCTGTCCGGCGGTCGGGGTGGCGTTCGCAGCGGTGGCGTCAAGAATGATGGACATTATTGCTTTACTCTCTAATTCTGGATTCTAGATGATGCCGCAACCGCTGTTCGACAAGGGGTCCAACCATAACATTAGGTAAGTCTTATAGCTTAATGTTTCGCGGTAAAAGGCTTTGTGAGCATTTGTTCGGAATCAGAACGAACCAATTTCCTCGTCAAAATCGACAATTCTGATTTCATAGCCAAGACTGGTGACAAATCGAAGCAGATCATCCGATTGAATTGTCGTGGTTCTGTCATTCCGCAAGGGGTGGAAGTTAAGAATGTCGCCTTTGGCCAGCTTTGAATCGAGGGCGAAGTTGACCTTGCGCGAATGATCGTTGATCAGGGCAAACGGTGTGACGGATCCGGGAACCACGCCAAGCGTTTCAAGCAGCAGCTCCGGTTTGCCAAAAGAAAGGCGCGCGCAGCCCAGTGTCTTGTGCAGATGGTTCATGCGGATTTCGGTATTTTCCTCGGCCACGACAAGCCACAGGGCATCTTTCTTGTCTTTGACAAAAAGGTTCTTGGAATGAAGGCCTGGCAAATCCCCGCGCAGCTTTTGCGAATCCTCGACCGTGAATAACGGCACATGCGCGTGAGTGCTGGTTTTGATCCCAAGATTTTCGAGATAATCGAAAAGTGCGGTTGATGGATCACTCATCCTGTTTTCCTTCTGGCTGGGTCGCGCGAAGATCGTCAGATTGCAATTAGGACGCAAATTGCAGCATGTTGGCGTGATTTCCCTGTTTTAAGGGTAAAAAGTCAAGGAAAACCGCCATTCTGGATGTGGCGGCGATTTGATGGAAAAAAGGGTTGCAATCGCGTTTTGTTGGGCTATTATCCGCGCCGCTCCACAGGGGCAGGAAATACTGATGAATGCGGGCGTAGCTCAGGGGTAGAGCATAACCTTGCCAAGGTTAGGGTCGAGAGTTCGAATCTCTTCGCCCGCTCCATCAGGTGGTTTCCTTGATCATGCTTTCATGATGATGCGGGCGTAGCTCAGGGGTAGAGCATAACCTTGCCAAGGTTAGGGTCGAGAGTTCGAATCTCTTCGCCCGCTCCATGATGAAAGTTTAAAAACGGCTGTCCTTCGGGGCGGCCTTTTTTTGTTTTGGTCTTGCGGTTCCCAATAAGATGTCGTTTTTTGGAAAAATGCACGACAATCAGGACAACGATTACCCCCAAAACATTATCTGGACCGTCGGTTATGCCGGGCATGACCGCGACAGTTTGCTTGCCCTTCTGAAGGGGCAGGATATTACGGCGGTGGCCGACATCCGGACTTTTCGCGGATCGAATTACTGGAAGGCGTTTGACGCCGATACCTTTGCCCCGTTCCTGCGCGAGAACGGCATTGCTTACGTTTTCATGGGCGATCTGCTGGGTGGAAAGCCACAAGACCCGACACTTTATCCGAACGGTCGACTGGACTATGACCTGATGGCAGCACGCCCGGAATTCAGGGCCGGAATTGATCGTTTGATATCAGGTGCGGGCAAATACCGAATCTGTCTGATGTGTGCGGAAAAAGATCCGCTGGATTGCCATCGCACATTGCTGATCGCGCCGGCACTCAAGGCCGCCGGATTTGATTTGCGGCACCTGGTTTCCGACGGGCGTGTCGAAACCCAGGCCGAAACGGAAAAGCGCATGATTGCGATCAATGGCGGTGATACAGCCGATTTGTTCGCTGCCAGCGCACCGGACCCCGATGCCGATCTGGTTCTTGCCCTTAAGAAGCAAATTGTCAAAGCGGCTCCGCTTGCAGATGATGCAATAAAATCCAGAAAACGGCAAAATAATTTCTAATATTTCATGTCTTAAAACGCGTTATCGCCATTTTTTGAAAATGGTCATTTTGTATAATTCAAGTTTATATTTCATTCTATTTTACGAATGTTGCTGTACGCGGGAATATATATTTAAATCTGCAGTTGATGTTGTCAGTTGCAGGAGGGCGTTATGGCACTCGTTACCGGAACAGAAGGCAATGATAGCCTTGTCGGATCAAGTGATAATGACACGATTTATGGGCTCGCGGGCGATGACCAGCTTTATGGATCAGGCAGGGATGACGAACTGATAGGCGGACCGGGCGCAGATTTGCTTGACGGTGGACCCGGCGGACGTGATAGCGCCAACTACGATACCGATACCGCAACACAAGGCGTGATTGTTGATCTGCAAGCCGGAACCGGTCACGGGGGCGAGGCACAAGGCGACCGGCTTGTTGGCATCGAAGTGGTCGAAGGAAGTCCGTTTGACGATACCGTAATCGGCGATGACGCAAGCAATGTGCTTTGGGGGCGCGGTGGCAGCGATTTGCTGCTGGGCGGTGACGGCGACGATTTTCTGTACGGCGATTATCTTGGCAATGATCCGGGCAACGACACCCTGCTGGGCGGAAGCGGGAACGATACCCTCACAGGGCGCGACGGCGAGGATACCCTTCTGGGTGGCGACGGGGATGATATGTTAAGCCCCGGTGCCGATGCGGACTATGTCGATGGCGGCGCTGGAAGCGACACACTGCGCTACAATGGTGATGCCGGTGTTTCGATCAACCTTGAAACCGGTGTTTTTCAGGGCGGCGAAGCCGAAGGCGACGTTGTCCATGATATCGAAAATCTATACGGCACAATCCATGATGACCTGTTGATCGGCGATGCCGGTCGGAATGTTCTGCAGGGACATTTTGGCGATGATGTTCTGCGCGGTGGCGACGGGCATGATGTGCTGCATGGTGGCAATGGGCATGACATCATCGAGGGTGGTGACGGCAACGATTTCCTGCGCGGCAACAGTGACAGATATCCGCAGGATGATGGCCCGGACACGTTTTTGTGGCGGGTGTTTGAAGGCGGTGCCGAACGCGACCGTATTGCCGATTTTGAAACAGGTTCCAACGGTGACAGGCTTCAGCTCGGAACCGAGTTTCAGGAAAAAAGCGGCATCCATGACTTCGCTGATTTTCTAGAGCATGCAGAGGAAACGGACGCCGGATTGTATGTCGATTTTAGTGATGGTCGGCATTACGATTATGGTGTCCTGATTGAAAATACCGATCTTGCCGATTTCACCGAGGACAATATCGTGTTCGAGGACAGCATGATCGGTTAAAGGCAAATTGCTTTAGCCCATGATGTTATAACCACCATCGATATGGATGACATCGCCCGTGATCCCGCGTGACCGGTCGCTGGCAAGAAACGCCGCCAGTTCCCCGATCTCGTCGATGGTAACCAGCCTGCGTCCCGGTGCCCGGCTTTGGGCGGTGGTCATAAGGTGATCAAACTCGGCAATGCCCGATGCCGCCCGTGTCAGAAGGGGGCCGGGTGAAATCGCATGGACCTGAATGTTTTTCGGGCCAAGCTCGGCCGCCATGTATCGGGTTGCACTTTCAAGCGCGGCCTTGACCGGACCCATCACGCCATAATGGTCAATAACCCGCTCCGACCCCATATAGGTGACGGTCAAAAGTGCGCCACCGTCGATCATCAACGGCTCTGCACGCTTTGCCAGTCGCTGGAATGAATGGCACGAAATATCCATCGCGGTCAGAAACCCGTCGCGTGAACAGTCGATCACGCGTCCATGCAGGTCATCGCCAGGCGCAAATGCGATGGAATGCAGGACAAAATCCAGTTTTCCCCATTGATCGGAAATTGCCGCGAACAATCGATCCATCTGGTCTTCGTTCTGAACATCAAGCGGGGTGATGATCGCGGCGTTTAGTCCCTCTGCCAAGGGGCGGACATGCTTTTCGGCCTTGTCGTTCAGATAGGTGATCGCAAGCTCTGCACCCTCCCGGTTGAAAATTCGGGCACAGCCATAGGCAATCGATTTGTCGTTGGCAATTCCGACGATAAGGCCCTTCTTTCCTGCCAGCACTTGGCATCTCCTGCTTTGAGTTGTTTTGCGGATGCGAAGCGGACTCCTGATTCGCAAGCGATACAAAGCTTAGATGATTTTGCGATGCAGCAAAGTGTAAAATTCTGTGACAATCCCCAATTGGAATACAGGGCTCCGTTGATCGGAACCTATTGAGTGAACGATTTTTTTTTGTGCAGAAGCATAGTTTTTAGGCAGATGATCCGCTATGTGTAGCCATGGAAGGAAGCTGCAGTTTTCCGTCATTTCCGGGTGTGGGGAACTTCAGGTTGTCTTCCCAAATACATGTGACATCCGAGGTGTGTAGTGCCGCCCGCAAAGGTCGGCACTTCGGTTCTGGCAAACAGAGCCGATAAAAAGGGAAATTGGACATGAAAGCCCGAAGCGACGACCCGAAACGGGAAGTCATCGACAAGGTTGTCGAACAGATCCAGCAACGCTTGACCGGTAAGATGGCGAAGGATGCAGAAGCATTCGTTCGCCTTTTTTACAAGGATGTACCGCCAGACGACATGGCAGGTCGATCCGTCGACTCGCTTTATGGCGCGGCACTGACATTATATAAATTCGCGCAAAAGCGCCCATCGGCCAATGCCGCCAAGATCCGGGTCTATAACCCCGATCTTGAAGAGCACGGCTGGAAATCCGATCACACCGTGATCGAGATGATCAATACGGATATGCCGTTCCTGGTGGATTCCGTAACGTCTGCGCTTAACGAATTCGATCTGACCGTCCATCTGGTCATCCATCCGATCATGCGTATCGCGCGTGATGATCGTGGTGAATTGCAGTCGGTCGAAGCAGTCGAGAATTCGGATGCGTCGCGTGAATCCGTGATGCATCTTGAAATTGACGAGCAGACCGACGAAGCCGTTCTGCGAAAAATCCGTGATCGTCTGGAAGACGTTCTTACCGATGTCAGTCTGTCGGTCGAGGATTGGCAGGCGATGCTGTCAAAAGTCGCCGAAGTTCTTGATGGCATCAGAACCGCGCCAACCGGTATTTCCGCAGAAGACCAGAAGGAAGCCCAGGATTTCCTCGGCTGGGTCCATAACGATCACTTCACCTTCCTTGGCTATCGTGAATATAAATTCAGCGGTACGGGCAAGAAGGCCAAAGTGGACGTTAATCCGCAAAGCCAGCTTGGGATTCTGCGCCGTGAAGGGACGCATATCTTTGATGAGCTGCGCCAGATCGGCAATCTGTCGACCGAGGTGCAGGCATTTGTCGCCCAGCCAAGTCTTCTGATGGTGACCAAGGCCAACAAGCAGTCAACCGTGCACCGTCCGGTGCATCTCGACACGATTGTCGTCAAGCAGTTCGATGATGAAGGCAAGGTTGTCGGCCAGCATCTGTTTGTCGGTCTGTTCACCTCGGTTGCCTATAACCTCAGCCCGCGCCTCATTCCGCTTCTGCGCATGAAGCTTGCCGAAACCATCAAGCGTGCCGGCTTCCCGCCTGCCAGCCACGATGCCAAGGCATTGGTCAATATCCTTGAGACCTTCCCGCGCGACGAGCTTTTCCAGATCGAACTTGATGATCTGTATCATATCTGCATGGGCATCCTGCATTTGCAGGAACGCCAGCGGATTGCCCTGTTCGTGCGCCGTGATGCCTTTGAACGCTTTGTTTCCTGTCAGGTCTTCTGCCCGCGGGACCGGTTCTCGACCAAGCTTCGCATGAAGTTCCAGTCGGTGATCGAAGCCGCCTTTGATGGCAAGGTGACGGCACATTACACATTGATCGGCGATAGCCCCCTTGCGCGGTTGCACCTTCTGGTCAAAACCACGCCGGGTGAATTGCCGGAATACAATGTTACCGACATCGAACGCCAGCTTGTTGAAACCGCGCGCGACTGGGCTGATACGCTCCGTCAGGTGCTGGTCCGTGAAATGGGCGAAGAACGCGGCTTGACCCTTTATCGTCGTTACGGCGAAAGCTTCACCGGCGATTATCGTGATCGGTTCGGTGTTGATACCGCGGCTCTTGATATCGACCGTATCGAGGACGTGATCAAATCATCGGACTTGCGGGTCAATCTGTATCGCCCGATCGAGGCCGCCGAGAACGAGCTGCGCTTCAAGATTTATAACCCCGGTGCACCGGTTCCGCTTTCTGACGTCTTGCCGATGCTTGAAAATATGGGTCTTAAGGTCATTACCGAAAACCCGTTCAAGGTCGAACCACGCGATACCGATGTGAATGTCCGCATTCACGATTTCGGGGTGCTGGTTGACGGCGAATTCCACCTGCATGATGTGCGTGACAAGTTCCAGGAACTTTTCATTCGCATGTGGCATGGCGAAGTTGAAAACGACGCCTTTAACCGTCTTGTTCTGCTGGGCGGGTTGCATTGGCGCGAAGTCGTTATTCTGCGGACCTATGCCCGTTATATGCGCCAGATGGGATCGGCCTTCTCGCAGGATTACATGGCCAAAACTCTGGCCAATAACGCCAGTCTCGCCGCTGCAATCGTCGATCTGTTTGTCGCACGTTTTGACCCGGATCGTGATCCGGGGCTGGCCGCCGAAGCCGAGGCCATCGAAGGCGACATTATCACCCGCCTTGAAGATGTGATGAACCCGGACGAGGACCGCATTCTGCGCGCCTTCCTCAACCTCGTTCAATCAACGCTTCGCACCAACTATTTCCAGTATGGCAAGGACGGCAATCCGAAACCCTATCTGTCGGTAAAATTCAATTCCGGCATGGTCGAAGATCTGCCGCTTCCGCGTCCTTGGCGCGAAATATTCGTCTATTCGCCGCGGGTCGAAGCCGTCCATTTGCGTGGTGGTCCGGTCGCGCGTGGCGGTATCCGCTGGTCGGATCGTCAGGAAGATTTCCGCACCGAAATTCTCGGTCTGGTCAAGGCACAGATGGTCAAGAACGCGGTGATCGTGCCGGTTGGCTCCAAGGGCGGCTTTGTCGTCAAACGGCCTCCGGTTGATGGCGGTCGCGAAGCGTTCCTTGAAGAAGGCATTGCCTGTTATAAAACGCTGATGTCAGGCATGCTTGATATCACCGACAATATTGTCGGTGGCGATATCATCCCGCCGGAACGTGTACGCCGTCTTGATGACGATGATCCTTATCTGGTTGTTGCGGCCGACAAGGGGACTGCGACCTTCTCCGATATCGCCAATGGTGTTGCCCGTGATTATGGCTTCTGGCTTGACGATGCCTTCGCATCGGGCGGCTCGCAGGGATATGATCACAAGAAAATGGGCATCACCGCGCGCGGTGCGTGGGAATCGGTCAAACGTCATTTCCGCGAAATCGGCAAGGACATCCAGAAAGAACCCTTCACCGTTGCCGGTGTGGGCGATATGTCCGGTGACGTGTTTGGCAACGGCATGCTGTTGTCCGAACAGATCAAACTGGTTGCCGCCTTCAACCATATGCATATTTTCGTCGATCCAAATCCGGATCTGGCGAAAAGCTTTGCCGAACGCCAGCGTCTGTTTGATATGCCGCGCTCAAGCTGGGCCGATTACGATACCAAGGTCCTGTCAAAGGGCGGTGCAATCTTTGACCGCAAGGCCAAGACGCTTGATCCCTCCGCCGAGGTTCGCAAGCTGCTTGATCTTGGCTCCGGCAAGGTAACGCCGGCCGACATGATGAAGGCCATCCTGAAAGCCGATGTCGAACTTCTGTGGTTCGGCGGGATCGGGACCTATATCAAATCGTCGGCGGAATCGAATGCCGATGCCGGGGATCGTGCCAATGATGCCATCCGCATCAATGGCAAGGATATCCGGGCAAAGGTCGTTGGCGAGGGTGCCAATCTTGGCTGCACACAGCGCGGCCGTATCGAGTATGCCCATGCTGGCGGGCGTTTGAATACTGACGCCATTGACAATGCCGCGGGTGTCAACTGCTCGGACCACGAGGTCAATATCAAGATCCTGGTGGGCGAAGTGGTTGCCGCCGGTGACATGACCGAAAAGCAGCGCAACAAACTGCTGGTCGAAATGACCGACGAGGTCGGTGATCTGGTGCTGCGTGACAACTATCTGCAAAGTCAGGCGATCTCGAACGCCTTTGCCGGGGGCGGGGATGCGCTGGATGCGCAGGTTCGCCTGATCCGGATGCTGGAACGCGAAGGTCGTCTGAACCGGGAAATCGAATATCTTCCCGATGACGAGGAACTGGCACGTCGCACGGCCGCCCATCAGGGCCTTACCCGTCCGGAAATCTCGGTTCTGATGCCTTATGCCAAGCTGTGGCTGTATGACGAGGTGCTTAAATCCGATCTGCCCGATGACCCGATCCTCGTCGAAGAACTGGTGCGGTATTTCCCGACGGCTGTCCGTAAAAAATACAGTGCGGCGATTTCCAGCCATCGTCTGAAACGTGAAATCATCGCCACCGTCGGCACCAACAGTCTGGTCAACCGCGTTGGCGGCACCTTTGTCCATGACATGATGGAGGCAACCGGGCTTTCGGCGGTGGACGTTTCGCGCGGTTATCTGATTACCCGTGCGGTGTTTGGCCTGCGCAAACTGTGGGCGGGGATCGAGGCCCTTGATAACAAGGTTGATGCCAAGGTCCAGATCGCGATGTTCTCCCACATCAACCGCATGGTCGAAGATGTGACCCTGTGGTTCCTGCGCAATTGCGAGGAATTGAATGTCGGGGCGAAGATAGAGCTGTTCCGTCCGGCAGTCGCCAAGGTGATCGAGGCCTTTGACGATATCGTCCCGGCCGATGCGGCTTTCCGCACGACCCTGGATCAGAAATCGCAATCCCTGATCGATCAGGGCGTGCCCGAAGATCTGGCGCGCCGTGTGGCGGCAATGCAGCAGATGGTCGCGGTTTGCGATATCGTCCGCATTGCCGAGGCAACCGGGCGTGATGTCATCGATGTCGGGGCAACCTATTTTGCCATCGGGGCACGCTTCCAGCTTGGCCTGCTGCGTGCAGCAGCCGAGTCCATCGAAGCCGAAACCCATTGGCAGAAACTGGCGCGTGCCGCCGCGATTGATGATCTGTTCGGTCATCAGCGCGAACTGACGCGTGTGGTGCTGTCTTCTGGCACGAACGGCACGGTTGGTGGTGATCTGGTCAGGAAATGGGTCGATGATCATCAGCGCGGTTGTGCACGGTGTGATCAGCTGATCGATGAATTGCGTGCCGCAGGGCAGATCGACCTGTCGATGATCACGGTTGCCAACCGTCAGATCAGGGCCATGGTCGGCGGCTGATCCGCACACGCAAGGCATTTTCGCAAAAGAGGGCGCTTCGGTGCCCTCTTTTTTTTGCCTTCGCCCGGGGTCTGAAATATCCCCCGGAATGTCAGGAGCACCCGGATGCTGTCGGGTTGGTAAATTTTTTGAACCGGATAACGAATGCGAAGTAATTGAATCGATTTAATTTACTGCCATTCTCCTGCCGTTTTTATATGATGAAAACCAAATGAAGTCAGGGGATGCCTTGAAAAATACCAACCGGTACGTATATTGAATACAGAAAAAGAGAAAAATGGTGTGAAAATGAGAAACGCTGCCGAGACCCGGACAAAATTGCTGGAGACCGCCATACAATTGCTATGGACCAGCAGCTATCACGATATTGGTGTCAGTGATGTCTGCAAGCATGCAGGGGTTACCAAGGGGGCGTTTTATCATCACTTTGACAGCAAGGCCGCCCTGTTCGCCGCTTCGGCGCGCCATCACTGGGATAAGGGAAAGGACGAACTCAGAGCGATCTTTTCCCCGGAAATTGCGCCACTTGATCAGTTGAACAGCTATATCGATCTGATCATGAACAAACAGAAAAAGCAGGCTATTCCGGGGGATGCCGAGGTTTGTGTCTGCCCGATTTTTACTGCCGGTGGCCAGGTTGGTCCCGAGGATATCGAAATTCAGGACTGTTCACGCGAACTTGCCGAGGAGCAGATCAAGTATCTTGCCTCCATGATTCGCGGCCTTAAGGGCGAGGGCATGCTTTCCGGGGATGCCGATGTGACCCTGCTGGCGCGTCTTGTTTTCCAGTTTGTGCATGGCTTGCTGACCTACGGCAAAGTTTTTAACAGTTTGGATACTGTTCGGTCTGATTTGCGTGTCGGCATCTGCCGGATGCTGGATTTACGCTGTGAATTCAGGGATGTAAAGGCCGAGGAAGCCTCGTTGTCAGTCGCCGGATAATTCATAAAATTTAGAACGCATGTAAATTTTTTTCATTTTCCCCTTGCTAACAAACCGATCGGTACGCATCTTCCCGTTATTCTGTCCGCGAATGCGCGGGTCACGCTATTGGGAAATGGAAAGATGCAATCACGATCCAAACTGAGAATGCTGCTGTCCGCCACAGCTGCAATCGCTGCGATTGCTGCCGGTGGTTACGGGCTAAGCACCATAGGCACCGCCGATGCCGACGAAGCCGTTGCACAGGCTGCACCGCAAATCACCCCCGTCACTGTCCAGGACGTCCACAGCCAGTCTGTCAGGCTTTGGAACAATTTCTCCGGCCGGCTGAGTGCGGTCGAGGAAGTCCAGCTTCGCCCGCAGGTCAGTGGTGCCATTGTCGATATCCGCTTCGAAGATGGTCAGATCGTCAAGCAGGGCGATATTCTCGCCGTGATCGATCCCCGCACATACAAGGCCGCCGTTGACGAAGCCAAGGCGGAACTGGCGGCTGCCCGCCAAACCCTGTCGCTTGCCGCCAAGGAAAAGGCACGCGCTGAAAAACTGGTGGCCAATGGCACCGTTTCCAAACGTGTCTTTGATGAACGCGTCAGCGCCGAACAGGTTGCGCAAAGTCAGGTTAACCGTGCGCTTGCCCAGCTTGAACTTGCCGAAATCGAATTTGACCATGCTTTTGTCAAGGCACCGATTGATGGCCGTGTCAGCCGGGTTGAACTGACCGTCGGCAATCAGGTCAATGCCGGGCCGAATGCCCCGGTTCTGACCACCATTGTCTCGACCGGAAAAATCTATGCCGATTTCGATCTGGATGAACAAACCTATTTCGCCAGCATCTATGACGCCAATAAAGTCAGCGGCGCGGATCAGAAAATCCCGGTCCGCATGACCATCGCCGGTGGCAAGACAATTGACGGATTTATCCACAGTTTCGATAACCGGATCGATACCCGTACGGGCACCATCCGGACCCGCGCCCTGTTTGACAACAGCGACGGCGCACTTCTGCCCGGCAGTTTCGCCAGCCTGCAACTCGGCACCTCGGCCGAACAGGATGTCATCCTGATTGCACCCGACGCCATCAGCACCGATCAGGACCGCAAATTCGTTTACGTGGTCCAGTCGGACAATACGGTTGCCTATCGTCAGGTAACGCTGGGGGCCGAAGTTGACGGGCGTCGTATCGTGACCTCCGGGCTTGAACCCGGTGACATGGTGATTGTGAACGGGATCATGAAAGTCCGGCCCGGTATGCCTGTTGCTCCTGAAATTCTGCAGGCCTCGGCATCCTGACGGATGCTTGACTGCGCGCAAAAGCTAGGCTGACTGTTATGCAGAATATATCCAGATTCTTTGTGGATCGCCCGATTTTCGCTGGCGTTCTATCCGTCCTGATATTGTTATCAGGTTTGATTGCCATGCTGAATTTGCCGATTTCCGAATATCCGGAAGTCGTGCCACCGACCGTCGTGGTCGAAGCGCAATTCCCCGGTGCAAACCCGGCCGAAATTGCCCAAACCGTCGCCTCCCCGCTTGAAGAACAGATCAACGGGGTCGAAGGGATGCTTTATATCAATTCGCTGGCGACGACCGATGGTCGTCTCAGCCTGACCGTGACCTTTGAAATCGGGACCGACCCCGATCTGGCCCAGCAAAAGGTCCAGAACCGGGTCTCGCAGGCCGAACCGCGCCTGCCCGATATCGTCCGTCAGCTTGGCGTGACGGTGTCAAAACAATCCCCGGATCTGACGATGGTGGTGCATCTGCTCTCGCCAAATGACCGCTACGACATGCTGTATCTGCGCAACTATGCGACCCTGAATGTCAAGGATCAGCTGGCCCGCATCAAGGGTGTCGGGCAGGTCGGTCTGTTCGGATCGGGTGATTACGCCATGCGCATCTGGCTTAACCCGGACAAGGTTGCCGAACGCGGCCTGACGGCGGGTGATGTCGTATCGGCCATTCAAAGCCAGAACGTGCAGGTCGCCGCCGGCACCATTGGCGGCGCGCCCTATGATACCGGTGTGCAGTTCCAGTTGCCGATCAATGTCCACGGGCGTCTCGAAACACCCGATGAATTTGCCGAAATCATCGTCAATCGCGACGAAGACGGCACCGTAACCCGTCTTGGCGATGTCGCCCGCGTCGAGCTGGAGGCACAGCAATATGCGCTGCGGTCCCTGCTTGATAACAAATCGGCTGTTGCCCTGCCGATCTTTGCCTCGCCCGGGTCGAACGCGCTTGAAATTTCAAGCAACGTTCGCGCAACCATGGCAGAGCTTAAGCAGAACTTCCCCGAAGGTCTTGAATACAGCATCGTTTACGATCCGACCGTCTTTGTTCGAAGCTCGATCAAGTCGGTGATCAAAACCCTGCTCGAAGCCGTCGCCCTCGTTGTTGTGGTGGTGACGATCTTCCTGCAGACATGGCGTGCCTCGATCATTCCGCTGCTGGCCGTGCCGGTGTCGATTGTCGGGACCTTTGCCCTGATGCTGTTGCTGGGATTCTCGATCAACGTGCTGTCGTTGTTCGGTCTGATCCTCGCCATCGGGATCGTGGTCGATGATGCCATCGTGGTGGTCGAAAACGTCGAACGTAACATCGAACGTGGTTTGTCACCGCGCGATGCAACCGTGGCTGCGATGCGCGAAGTCACCGGCCCGATCATCGCAACCTCGCTGGTCATCACCGGCGTGTTCGTGCCGATTGCCTTCATCAGTGGCCTGACCGGGCAGTTCTATCAACAGTTCGCCCTGACAATCGCCATCGCAACGATCATTTCAACCATCAACTCCCTGACGCTCAGCCCCGCATTGTCGGCACTTCTGCTGAAACCCCATGATGCGCCAAAGGACTGGCTGACCCGTGCGATGGACTTTGTCTTTGGCTGGTTCTTCCGCTGGTTCAACCGGTTCTTCAACCGCAGTACGGAACTGTATGGCGGGGGTGTCAAACGGTTGCTGGGGATGAAAACCATCATGATGGCGGTTTATGCCGGATTGCTGGTTCTGACCTGGCAGGGTTTCCAGATTTTGCCATCCGGCTTCATTCCGTTGCAGGACAAACAATATCTGGTCAGCTTCGCACAATTGCCGCAGGGCGCGACGCTTGATCGCACCGAAGAAGTCATTCGCGAAATGTCTGACATCGCATTGGCCGAACCCGGTGTCGAAAGTGCCGTGGCCTTCCCGGGCCTGTCGATCAACGGTTTTGTAAACAGTTCAAGTGCCGGCATCGTCTTTGTCGCCTTGACCGACTTTGACAAACGCAAATCCGATGACCTGTCGGGGCTGGCAATTGCCGGTAAACTGCAACAGAAATATGCCGCACTTGACGAGGCCTTTGTTGCCATCTTCCCGCCGCCCCCGGTTCAGGGTCTTGGCACGGTCGGTGGTTTCAAATTGCAGGTACAGGACCGCACCGATCAGGGTTATCGTGCGCTTGACGATGCGATGAAACAGGTATTGGCCAAGGCATGGGCCGCACCCGAACTGACCGGTGTGTTCTCAAGCTACAATATCAATGTCCCGCAATTGCAGGCCAATCTGGACCGCACAAAGGTCCAGCAGCTCGGCATTCCGGTCGATGAAATCTTCCGGACCATGCAGATTTATCTGGGTTCCATGTATGTCAACGACTTCAACCAGTTCGGTCGCACCTATCAGGTGATCGCACAGGCCGACAAACCCTATCGCTCAAGCCCCGAAGACATCCTGCGTCTGCAAACGCGCAACGCGGATGGCGATATGGTGCCGCTTGGCAGTGTTCTTTCCGTATCCGAAACATTCGGCCCGGATACCGCCATGCGTTACAACGCCTTCCGTTCGGCTGATCTGAATGGCAACGCCGCACCGGGCTATTCCAGTGGCGAGGCGGAGGCCGCGATTATCAAGATCCTTGATGAAACCCTGCCGCCGGGCATGTCCTATGAATGGACGGATTTGACCTATCAGCAGATCCTCGCGGGTAACACGGCAATCTTCATCTTCCCGATCTGTATTCTGCTGGTCTTCCTTGTTCTGGCCGCCCAGTACGAAAGCCTGACCTTGCCGCTGGCGGTCATCCTGATCGTCCCGATGAGTACGCTTTCGGCGGCCTTTGGTGTCTATCTGTTCGGTGGGGATAACAACATCTTCACCCAGATCAGTCTGTTCGTTCTGGCCGGACTGGCATCAAAGAACGCCATCCTGATTGTTGAGTTCGCCCGCGAACTTGAACATCAGGGCCGGACAACCGTTCAGGCAGCCATCGAAGCCAGCCGCCTGCGCCTGCGCCCGATCCTGATGACGTCGCTTGCCTTCATCATGGGCGTTGTGCCGCTGGTGATTTCAAGCGGTGCGGGTTCGGAAATGCGCCATGCTATCGGCATCGCCGTGTTTTCGGGCATGCTGGGTGTGACCATCTTCGGTCTGATCCTGACACCGGTGTTCTACGTGCTGGTGCGCAAGATCGGCCGTGGCAACGAGGTTCGTTCACTTGATGGGGCTGACGCGCAGCAGCCCGCGGAGTAACGAAAACCGTTGCACAACAGCCGGACCATAAAGTTCCCCCGACCCCGTGGTCCGGCTGTTTCTTTCTTTTGTGAAATTGATCTCATCTGGTTTCGGTCACGCTTGCCTTGGCGCAACTTCTCCCTATCTTCTGCGCGGAGTATTCGTCAAAGGAAGTGTCGACCATGAATTATGTGCGTACAGGTTTGTTGCTGGCGGGCTTGACCGCGCTGTTTGGCGCAGTCGGCATGATGATTGGCGGGCAACAGGGCATGATCATCGCATTGCTGTTTGCTGCGGCGATGAATGTGTTTGCCTATTGGAATGCGGATTCCATGCTTTTGCGCATGCGCGGTGCAAAGCAGGTGGATGACCGCACCGCACCCGAACTGGTATCGATGGTGCGCGAACTGGCGCAGAATGCCGGGCTGCCGATGCCCAAGGTCTATGTGATCGATAATCCCCAGCCCAATGCCTTTGCCACCGGACGTAATCCCGAAAACGCAGCCGTCGCCGCAACCAGCGGCCTGATGCAGTTGCTTGATCGCAATGAAATTGCCGGTGTGATGGCCCATGAACTGGCCCATATCAAAAACCGCGATACTCTGACCATGACGATCACCGCCACCATCGCCGGGGCGATTTCCGCCTTGGCCAACTTTGCCATGTTTGCCGGCATGTTTGGCGGGGGGCGCAATGAAAACAACAATCCGCTGGGCGGGGTGGGGATGATCCTTGTTGCCATTCTGGCACCGCTTGGCGCGATGCTGGTGCAAATGGCAATCTCGCGTACCCGCGAATACGAAGCCGACAAGATCGGCGCTGAAATCTGCCGCCATCCGATGTGGCTGGCCTCCGCCCTTAACAAACTGGACAAGGGCGTTCATGCCATTCCCAATATGGATGCCGAACGCAATCCGGCGACCGCGCATATGTATATCGCCAACCCGCTTTCGGGCAAAGGTGTGGACAATCTGTTCTCAACCCATCCGAGCATGTCAAACCGGATTGCCAAATTGCGTGAAATGGCGGGCGCGCCACAATCGGGAGCTGCCGCACCGGCAAAATCCGGTCCGTGGTCCGGGGCGGCAAAGGATCGCCGGGTGCGTCGTCGCCCCTGGAATTAATCTAAGTTACTAGAATTTTGGGGGTTTTCCCGACCCCGACCTATACAAACCTTGCCGGTTTTATCCTTCGGTATGGTGCGAAATGCGATGGCGTATGATTGACGCCGCCGCCGCTGCACGAGATTATATCATAATCGTCTAAGTCAACCTCCGGCCACGGACGGATGGCGACGGATGTTTGAGAAGGGGATAAATGGCGGGCTTCTGGTCGATGGTCGGGCTTGTTTTCAAGTCCATCTTTACAGCCGGGGAAACGGTTGAAAACGGTTCTGCGTCGGTCGATGGACCGGACGAACGTGTTGAGCCATGTCTGTATGCCGTTGCCCACTTTGTCCCCGAAGATCCATCCGGAACGCCATTGCCCGATCAGGTTGGTGACTGGGTGAAACGCACCCTATCGGATATCCCCGATACTGCGCCACTGTCGTTGGGACGGCATTTCACAATCAGTACCGATATTGCCGATGCCTTTCAGGCGGTGCGCGAAGCCCATGCTGGTGTATTGAACCTTGCCCGGCGTCAGGATGCTACGGCGGTATTCTGGGGGCAGACCAATCCGGTGAACGGATTGCTGGAAGTTCATTTCAGCAACGACATGCTGGTTTCCCCGCTTTATGAATTGCTGCTGCCATTGGTTCACACCTTTCGTCAGCCACAGCATAAAGATACCGCAGCGGCCCTTCATATCCTTCTGACATGTGAATTGCTGGCGCGTGCACGTGGCCGTGATCTGCGTGCGTTGCAGGTGGCACGCCTTGCATCTCACCTTGATGACCTTCAGGAACGGATCAATAACGGCGAAAACTTTGCCGATGTCGGGCAGGGCGTGACAACAGCCTATGTTTTTGGTGCGGTTATGCTGGCTGAAACGGGTGAACGCAGCTATTGCCTCAGTGCCATCCGGGCAATTGAACCGATTGTCCGTCAATTCCTGACCCTGGCCGCGGAAACGCCAAAAGACAGCAAAACGATCAAAAAGCCGACCGGTCTTCTGAATGAAAGGGTCGTTCAGCAGGAAACCGTTGAAACCATAAAAAAAACCGAAGACATGTTGCGCGGGGTTGCGGATCTGTCACTGATTGATCCGGAACGCTCGGCGATCATGGCGTTGTATGGCACGCTTTTGAACTGGTCGATGGTAAGCAATATGAACGCGCGTTCAGGCGCAACAGCCATCGGCGTCTGGAAGCTTCTGGAACGCCGTTTTGAATTGATGGCGGGCACGCCGGTTTCGCGCGCGATTGCCATTGGCAAACTTGGCGAAGCCACGATGATCCATGCCAAGGAAATTGACGATATCGAAATGGCCGAAACGGCCAGTGGCCATTATCGTCGGGCGCTGGGACTTGTGAATGCCAAGGCCCACACCGTTTTATATGCCCAGATTGCCTATGGTCTGGCGGAGTCTGTTGTCGCCCAGTCCACGATTGGCAGCGTCGGTGTCGTTGCCGAACAGGTTATTCCGGTCTTTCAGGCGGCTCTTAAAGTCTGTTCAAGACGCGATCATCCCTATCTTTGGGGGCGGGCGATGTTCGCGCTTGGCAGTGTGCAATTTTCCCTTGGTGCCGCCGAAAAAGACCTTAAGACAATTTCGCATGCACGGATGAATTTCTCTCAGGCTTACGACGCCTTCGACGAGGCTGCTGCACGCGGGGCAGCGCGCGCTGCCTCGGGCAGTTTCACCCGCGCCGAAAACATGATGCACCAGCTTTCGCAACGCCAGGCAGTAATCGATGCGACCGGCGGCGCAGGAGAAGCCAAGGCTTCGTAAGGGATTTCCGGCAAAATGGTGCAGATTAAACACAAAACGCTTTAAATCAGACAAAAGAAAACCCCGCAGCCTTTCGGATGCGGGGTTTTCCGACTGCGAATGCCGGGGATCAGTTCTATTCGCGATTACCGAAGAACTGAAGCAGCATTACGAACAGGTTCACGAAGTCCAGATACAGCTGCAGGGCGCCAAAGATGGCTTTCTTGCCTGCGGTCGCTTGATCATCGTGCTCATGGTAGCTTTCCTTGATCCGCTGGGTGTCATAGGCGGTCAGACCGGTAAAGATCAGAACGCCCGCACCCGAGATCACGAACTGAAGCATCGAGCTGCCAAGGAAGATATTCACGACACTGGCCAGGATGATCCCGATCAGACCCATGAACAGGAAGCTTCCCCAACCCGACAGGTCTTTCTTCGTCGTATAGCCGTAAAGGCTCATCGCGGCGAAGGTGCCTGCGGTGATGAAGAAGGTCCGTGCGATGCTTTCACCCGTGTAAACGAGGAAGATCGACGACAGCGACAGACCCATCAGTGCTGCATAAACCCAGAAGGTTGCCTGTGCCGCACCAAAACTCATTTTATGGATGCGGAAGCTCAGGAACAGGACAAGCCCGATCGGAGCCAGCATCACGATCCAGTGCAAACCGGTTCCGAAAATCGCCTGCATCAGGGTAGGGCTGGTCGACACAGCCATCGCGACGATACCGGTCAGGGCAAGTGCAGATGCCATATAGTTGTAGACACGCAGCATATAGGCGCGGAGACCTTCATCAATCTCGGCCGCCGACCGGCCAACCGAGACGTCATAGCCGCGTTGACGCGTTTCAAAAGCCATTGAAATCCCTCTTTGATCCATAACGGGCAGAATGTTCATAGAACTCTGCAATGCTGAAAATATGGCAGCATTTCCGTGAAAAGCAACGGTTTGGCTAATTGTGGTGTCCCCGGAACTGACAATATTGTGATCTTGTTCACTTCGTCTCGAAACGCGATTTTCTGACCATTTCGGCCTATAATTTCGTATCCTTTCAAAGGATCGGTACTGTTACGCGCGGTTTCGCCCCGGTTCAGGTGGCGGTTTGGGTCGTCGATGGGAAAAAAAGTTTTCGATAACAACGGCATATTGAAAACCTGTGGATCGAACATGTTCTTGTTCATCTCGCGGGTGGGGCGTGCGTCGTTGCTCGGTTTTGTCCTGTCGCTTTTCGCCGTTTCCGTCGCATCGGCACAGAATCCGAATTTCGTTGCTTCCAAAAAGGCAAACGAGGTGCCGGTATTTGATGCGGTTTATCCCGAAGATGAATTTTGTGCGACGGCGGGTGTCGGTGGCCTATGTGCTGCCGAACCGGTGGATGTGCCCGAATTTGACGCCAATTTCATTTATCGCTTCGTTGCCTACGAAGCACAGCGGCCGTTTGACCGTTTCTCATGGCAGGCAATGGTTTCGCTGGTCTGGCCTTACGATGGTGACGGGAATCCGATTGATGCCGGGTACCGGCACCCCGATGCCGGGTACGCATGGTGGGAAACCTATCGTGACAAATATTCATTGTTTGCCGGGGCGTCGGCACCCGATGATCAATGTCGCAACGATCTGCCCGACGGGGCTTTGTTGCTATCGGCCTTCGTGCAGGCGTCTGGTGACGTGCTGATTGATCAGGCGGGAAACTTCGTTCTGTACGAAACACGCGTGAATGATATTGCCGCTGATTATATCCGTTGGAATGGCCTTGATAGTGCCGCCGGTCGCATGGCCTTTGCCCAAAGTGGCCAGTCTGTCGGCTTCCCGATTCTAAAGCTGTCTGCGGGGGCGGGAACCTCGCCACTCGAAAATGCAAATCTGCTGGCCAGCGACAAGACGTCTTTCAAGCCCGGCGCGCAAATGATCAAGTTTGCCTGGCGCATCATGACCGATCCCACCGATCAGGAACGCTATTATACAAAACCGGCCCGGATTGCTGTTGCGCCAAAGGATGCCGTTGATGGCAGGGCAAAATGTCTGGATGTGACGGTCGGGATGGTCGGTTTGCACATCGTTCAGCGTGTCAAAAGCGGCAATGGGGATCGCTGGATATGGTCGACATTCGAACATGTCGATAACGCACCACTGGCATCAAATGCACGCCGCCCCAACAGCATCATCGCCAATGACCTGTTCCCCGACGGTTGTCTGGGCCCGGACAAAACCGATCGTGATTACGTTTTTTATGACGGTGTCGACCGTGCCGACCATCTTGCCAATCAGATCGTACAATCCGATTTACGCTGGGCTGACGAGCCACCCTATGCCCGTGATCCGGATGGCAATCGCGTCACTGCGCCCGATATCGTCCGTTGCTGGCGGCTTTTTTCCGGAACGGCAGAGGCGAATTTCGTCTGGCAGCGGAAACTGGGTGACAGTGTCTGGAAAAACTATTTTCTGGTCGGCACCCAATGGATCGGAAATGGCGGCGGGGCCCCGTTCGGGGTGGGCGAAGTTCCCCGATTCTTAAGTAACGTCGCCCTTGAAAGCTTTATCCAGCATCAAATGGATGGCACCTGCCTTGGCTGTCATTCCACCGCGTTTACCGATGCCGGGCAACCGTCCAATTTTACCTTCCTGCTCGATCCGGGCCGCTAGCGGGTACTGCGTCATGTGGTGCCGGTCTGATCACGACAAAATGGTTCATATTTGCCGATGCATCGACTAGCATGTGCCGACCAAAACGTCGTGAAATCAAAAAATCAAAAAGACGTGGCGGATACAGGGAGGAAACATGCTACCGGTTCGTGCGGATTACGCGTCGGTGCGTTCGGATTTTGTCTGGAACGTGCCTACTCATTTCAATATTGGTGTCGATGTTTGCGACAAATGGGCAGACGACCCTGATCGTCTTGCCCTGATGTATCGCAGGCGCGATGGATCGCGCCGCGATTACAGCTTTGCGCAGCTCAAACGTCTGTCGAACCGTTTTGCCAATGTCATGCGCCGTCATGGCATTCGTCGCGGGGATCGGGTCGGTATTCTGTTGCCACAAAGCCCCGAAACCGCCGTGGCCCATATCGCCACCTATAAAATGGGTGGCATTGCCGTGCCGCTTTTCAACCTGTTCGGGGTCGAGGCCCTTGAATACCGGCTTGGCAACTGTGCCGCAAAGGCACTGGTGACCGATCAGGAAGGGGCGCGCAAAATTGCTGAAATCCGCGATCTGCTTCCGGCGCTTGAATATGTCTATGTGATTGATGGTGCGCCCGATGGCTGTTTTGATTTCAAGGCACTCTCGGCCGAGGCCAGCGATGAATTCGAACCGGTCAAGACGCGCGCCGATGAACCGGCCCTGATCATTTACACATCGGGCACCACCGGCCAGCCAAAGGGCGCGCTGCATGCCCATCGCGTGCTTTTGGGTCATTTGCCCGGTGTGGAAATGTCGCATGACTTCTTTCCACAGGACGGCGATGTCATGTGGACCCCGGCCGACTGGGCATGGATTGGCGGGTTGCTTGATGTCCTGCTGCCGGCCTGGCATCACGGCAAGCCGGTCGTGGCCCATCGCTTTGAAAAATTCAGTGCCGAGGCCGCCTTTGGCCTGATTGCCGAATATGGCGTGCGCAATACCTTCCTGCCGCCAACCGCGCTCAAGATGATGCGCGCCGCTGGCGATGATGTGGCGGCAAAGTTCAAGTGCAATATTCGCTCCATCGCAAGCGGTGGGGAAACATTGGGTGTAGAACTTCTGGATTGGGGGCGTCGCGTGTTTGGCGTCACCATCAACGAGTTTTATGGTCAGACCGAATGCAACATGGTGGTCAGTTCCTGTCAGTCGATCATGGCCCCCAAACCCGGCGTGATGGGCCGTGCGGTGCCGGGGCACGAGGTCGCGGTGATTGATATGGCCGGGAATGTCCTGCCTGCCGGTGAAATGGGCCGGATTGCGGTTCGGTCGCCTGATCCGGTGATGTTTCTGGAATATTGGCGCAACCCCGAAGCCACCCGCGAAAAATTCATCGGGGAATGGCTTCTGACCGGCGATATGGGGCAGCTTGACGAGGATGGCTATATCCGTTTTGTCGGGCGCGATGATGATCTGATCAGTTCGGCAGGGTATCGCATCGGCCCGGGCGAGATCGAGGATTGCCTGATCGGCCATCCCGCCGTGCGCATGGCCGGTGTGATCGGCAAACCCGACGAACAGCGCGGCCAGATCGTCAAGGCCTTCGTCGTGCTGGCCGACGGGATCGCGCAAAGTCCGGAACTTGAAGCCGATATCCGTGATTTCGTCAAAACCCGGCTGGCCGCCCACGAATATCCGCGTGAAATTGCCTTCATGGAACAACTGCCAATGACCACAACCGGCAAGGTCGTTCGTCGTGCGCTTCGTGATCTGGCATGATTTCCGACGATACCCAATCGAAATGAAAAGGGCCGGTCTGTGATGGACCGGCCCTTTTTGGTGTTATGTACGGCGCGCTATTCGTTACACAAAAGCGGTGCCGCCGGGCTGCGCAATGCCTGCCACGTCCCGATGAAACCCGCCGACAGGGTCGCCGCCAACCCAATCGCAATCGGGCCAAAGATCGTCATCGGCAGGAACGTCCAGCTCGCTTCCATGATCAGCACCAGAACCGACCAGGCCGCAAGACTGCCAAACAGGGCGGCAATCACCCCGGTGGCAAGTCCCAAAATCCCGTATTCCAGCGCATAGGCATAAAGGATGTTGCCGCGTGTCGCCCCAAGAGTCTTAAGGACAACCGCATCATAAATCCGTTTGCGCCGCCCGGCGGCAACTGCGCCTGCAAGGACCAGAACACCGGCGACAATCGCAATCGAACTGGTCGCGTTAAGTGCGGTTCCGATCCCGGCCAGAATGGCATTGGCGGCTTCAAGCGCCTCGCGCACCCGGATCGCCGACACATTGGGGAAATCCATGCCAATCATGCGATCAACCGGTTCTTCCATCTCGCGTGGCATATGCGCCGTCGCAATCAGGCTATAGGGCGCCTTGTCGATCAGGCCCGGCGAAAACACCATCGCGAAATTCATCCGAAGGCTCTGCCATTCGATTTCGCGCCAGTTGGCAATCTCGGCGGTGATGTCGCGGCCCAGCACATTGACGGTCAATGTATCACCCGGCTCCAGTGAAAATGCCTCGCCAATATCGCGCGAGATGGAAACAAGCGGCTTGGCCCCGTCGTCATAATCAGCCGGCCACCATTCCCCGCGTACGATCTCGGTTTCGGGCGGCGGACTTGCGGCAAAGGTCAGGCCACGATCCCCGCGCAGGAACCAGCGATCATCCCCCGGACCAACATCATTGGCATCAACCCCGTCAATCGCAACCACCCGGCCACGCAGCATCGGTGTTTGTTCGATATCCGAAACGTTATCTTTTTCAAGAAGTTGCGTTTTGAACTGATCCATCTGATCAGGTCGGATATCAAGGAAGAAGAAGGCCGGGGCCGAGTCCGGCAGATTTTCCGATATTTCGTGATCCAGATTTCCCTCGATCCCCGAAATCGTCACCAGCAGCGTCAGACCAAGCCCAAGCGACAGCGCAATCGGCACCGTGCTGGCACCCGGCCGATGCAGGTTTGCCAGCGCCAGACGGCTAAAGGCATTGCGCCCGCCGGTCATCCGTTTTGAAATCGATACAATTGCCTTGCCCGCCGCGGCAAAAACCGCAATCGCCAAAAGCGATCCGGCGATAAAGCCAATCGCGATCTCGCGATCCGTCGCGGTGAAGACCGTAAGCAGAAGCAAAAGGATAAGCGGCACACCAACATAAGGCAGGTCACGCTTACTTAACGCGCTGCCATTCATCAATCCCGCACTGGCCCGGAAAAGCCGGGCTGCCGGAATTTCACGTGCACGCAAAAGCGACGGCATGGCAAAGACCAGCGTGGTCAGAACACCAAACGCGGTCGCAATCAGAAGCGACGGCAATGCCGGGCCCAATGTCACATCAATTGGCAAACGCCCGGCCAGAAGCGGCGCAATAATCGCCGGTGTCACCGCCCCGATCAGAAGCCCGATACCGATCCCGACAAGCGACAGCATCAGGATTTGCAGGAAGTAAATCCGCAACACCAGCCCATGTGATGCTCCGATGGATTTAAGCGTCGCGATAACGGATGTTTTGCTTTCGATATGGCTGCGCACCGCATTGGCAACACCAATCCCGCCAACCAGCAATGCCGAAAGCCCCACCAGTGTCAGAAACAGCGTCAGCCGTTCGATAAACCGCCGCAGGCCCGGATTGGCATCCGATACGTCACGCACGCGCCACCCGGCATCCTCGAACTGTGTATCAAGCCGGTCGCGAAACACCTTCGGCGTTTCCGCATCATTCAAATCCAAAGCGTAATAATAATTGATCAGGCTGCCGGGCTGCACCAGTCCGGTCTCGGCAAGGGCATCCATCGACACCATCAAACGCGGGCCGAAATTGAAAAAGCCGACGGCCTTGTCGGGCTCGGTCGCGATCACACCGCGCACCTGAATATTGATATCGCCAAGGCGAACCGTATCGCCAACCTTGATCTTCAACCGTTCCAGAAGCCCGGCCTCGGCCACACCGCCCCAGACATCGTCCTTCTTGGCAAGTGCGCCGTCAAACGGAATGCCATCGGCAAGTTCCATCTCGCCAAACAGCGGATAGACATCATCAACCGCCTTAAGCTCGACCAGCCTGCGCTGCTCCGGCCCGTAGGCAGTGGCGCGCATGGTCGCAAGCCTGCCCATGCGTTCGGTATTTTCCGAAAGCCAGCTTTGCTGTTCCTCGGTTGCGGGCATATGCACAAGCCGAAGCTCGACATCCCCGCCCAGAAGTGCGCGGCCATCGCGCTCCAGCGCATTTAAAACGGATTCCGAAACGTTTCCGACCGCGGCAATGGAACCAACGCCAAGCGCAAGGCACGCCAGAAAAATGCGAAAGCCCGAAAACCCGCCGCGTAGTTCGCGTCGGCAGACCCGCCACGCAATCGACCACAGCTTTTCCGCCCCGTTGGGGGATTGGGAAATACGGCTCATATGTCGGCATCCTGTTGCGTAACGATTTCCCCGTCGCGCAGCATGATCGACCGGTCGCACCGCGATGCCAGCCCCGGATCATGCGTAATCAGAAGCAATGTCGATCCCTTGCGTTTCGCCAGATCAAACAGCAATTCGATAATCGTTTCGCCCGTGGCCCCGTCAAGATTGCCGGTCGGCTCATCCGCCAGAAGCAGTTCCGGGTCGGTCGCAAGCGCACGTGCGAGTGCCACGCGCTGCTGTTCCCCGCCGCTCAACTGGCCCGGATAATGCCCGATCCGATGACCAAGCCCGACGGCCTTAAGCTCTGCCTCGGCCCGCTCAAACGCATCCTTGCGTCCGGCAAACTCCATCGGAAGGGCGACGTTTTCAAGGGCTGTCATGGTCGGCACAAGGTGGAAGTCCTGAAACACGATGCCGACATGATGGCGGCGATAAAGGGCCAGACCATCTTCATCAAGCTTGCGCAAATCCTCGCCACAGATATTGATCGTGCCCGCCTGCGCCTGTTCCAGCCCGGCAATCACCATCAAAAGCGACGTTTTGCCCGATCCCGATGGCCCGACAAGGCTGACACGTTCACCGGCATCAATCTGGATATCGACCCCTTTGAGGATATCAACAATCCCCGCCGGTCCCTTAAGGCTCAGCTTAAGACCGGAAACATCGACGGTGCGCTGGCGCGCTGCCTCTGTCGTATTCGCTGTTTTTTCCGGCATAGAGGCAGTTTCGGTAACACTCATTACGGGTCCAATCGGGCTAAGGCATTGCAGGGGCGAAGAAACGGGTTAAATAACTGTACGGAATTTGGTGTCACCAGTTCAGATTTGACTTCAGATTTGACGATCTCAGGGTAACCGATGGGTGACCAGCAGGTAACCAGAGGCTAACCGTCTGTGCAAGATGACAAAACATAAGGTGAGATTTGTGGCATACACGCTGTTCGGGCAAGACCCGGCTGTTAACCAGTTCACTTTCAAGCAAAAGCCCGGATTGTTCGAAGGGCTTTCCCGCCGCCTGTTTCGATTTGCCGGGATGGGTTTTGGTATTCTGATTGGCGCCATGAGCCTGTTTGGCATTCATGATGCCCAAGCCGCCGACAATGCGGCAAACAACACTGCCGACAATGCCCCGCAAACCCTGATGCTTTATGGTGACAGCCTGATGGCGGGCTATGGCCTCTCGCACGAGGATGGCTTTGCCACCAGGCTTGAAGCCGCCCTTCGCGATGCCGGGCATAACGTCAAGGTCATCAACAGTTCGGTTTCCGGCGATACGACGGCGGCGGGTCTTTCGCGCCTTGAATGGGCGCTGGTCGATGATCCCGATATCGTGTTGCTGGAACTGGGTGCCAATGACGCGCTTCGCGGGGTGGAACCATCCCAGACCCGCGAAAATCTTGATGAAATCATCGGAAAACTGCGCGACCGCGATGTTGCGGTCCTGTTGGCCGGGATGATGGCACCACCCAATATGGGCAAGGAATACGGGGCTGAATTCAATGAAATCTACCCCGAACTGGCAGCAGAATATCAGCTCGCCTTCTATCCCTTCTTCCTTGATGGGGTCGCCGCCGATTCCAGCCTTAATCAGGATGACGGCATCCATCCCAATGCCGACGGGGTCAAGGTGATCGTTGAACGCATCCTGCCGAAGGTGATTGACGTTCTCGAAGCAGATTCCTGATTTTCCGCCTCCGCACCAACCGCATTCAGGTGACCGGATTTCTCAAAGGCTGTACCCGTTGGTGCAGCCTTTTCTTCTTGCGGTGGAATTCGATAATTCCTTTTATAACAAATAATTGCTGGGCGGTATTGGCATGAAAATACAGGATTTCCATCGCCCTCGAGGATCAGTTTCGACAGAAACCGCTCCGAAAAACTACATACGTAGATAGAATTAGAAAGCAAACCGAAACGATTTTGGTGGGTCAGGGCAGGACAAAGTCGATCTGCCCGCGTTCGCGAGTTTATGTTTTTATTATCAATGAGTTGTATGGTTTCAGGGTCGGCTGGGAAATGGTAAAAACCGGCCCGAAAATGGCCCAAAAGCCCTCAGAACACCTGATTGAGTGTGAAATTAACACATCATTTACTTTCGGTTATGTTTCGAATATCCCGATCCGCAACTACATTTGTAGTCATCTCTGGTTTGATCTGACAGAACAAATGCAAACAAGACGTTAATTCAGCCAAATTGACGCCGTTGCCGCCGGGGCAAACCAAAGCATAAAAATCGAATATACCTCAATAATAACAATATCTTATGGATTTTCCTCCGTTTATGGGGCCGCAAACATGGGTGATCCATTCTTGCGGGCGGGCTAAGGGGCTGAAACTCAGGCGAAGAATCGATAATGCGGGAAAAGATATTTTAATATCAACTACTTATTCTGTCTTTGCGTTATGGGGAACCCCTGCGAAATCGCCTGTTTTGCCTGTGGATGAATCGGAAGCGATTCAATTTTGCCTACAACCGCAGTTGCAGCCGGGTTCTCCCGCCGCTACACTTTAGCCAAATTGATCTTCTCAATCGGGATTGCGGTGGTTTTTCCGCCGTAAGATATTGATTTAAATTGATATATATCGGGCAAGGGTGATGGCGGCACAATCAGTCAAACAATCCTACACCATTCCGTGTTCTTCGATGTTCCGTGATGCTGTTCTCGCACTGGCCGCCAAACGCGGGGTCAATGCGGCCGATCTGGCGCGCTCCGTCATGCTGATTGTGCCCGAAGGCGCGATTGAAGATTACGAGGACCCCGGCGATCCGCCGCCGGGTGATCGTGAAACCATCGTCCTGAAATCAGGCCCCGCCGAAGGCCGTCCCTGGCGGCGCAAACCAAGACTGCAACTGCGTTTGCCTCCGGGGCATTCAATCATCGCGGTGCGCAAGGCGCTCAATATGGCGCTGCATTTCGACAAGGGCGAAGTCAAGATGCGCGTTGAAAAGGCCGATATCCTTGCGGCCGAACGCAAGGCACTGGAAGAAGCCCACGCCATCCGAAAACGCCAGGCCGAACCGCCCGTCGAACTTCTGCAATCGCGCGAGGAACTTGAACGTCTGCGCGCCATTGTCGATAATCTGGCGTTCGAGCCACTTGATCGCGGCGTCACCACCTTTAACGAAGCCCTGCATGTCATGGGCTTTGCGCCCAATGCCCGTCCCGACATGAAGTCCATCCGCACCAAATATCGCATTCTGGCCGCCATTCACCACCCCGATAGCAATTATGGCTCACATCAACGCATGACACAGCTTAATGCCGCGATGGATTTGCTGCGCCGACATATTGCCTGACGGGGCAGGGCTGAAATCTTTGTTCGCCCATTGTGAATGGCCCCCCCGAATGCTTAGATAGAGCTTGGATAACCACAAGACCAAGAAAACGGACCGCCACATCATCAGGCAGGTTTTCAAAAAGCGGGAGAATGCATGACGGCTGAATTTCATGCGGCACATGCCAGCGGGGAAAATTGGGCAGCAGTCGCCACCGAACTGGCCGATCAATTGCAAACACAGCCATTGCCGCAACAGGCACTGGCTTTTTTATATGTCTCCGAGGCACTGGCCGCCGATCTCGGCAGCATCCTGACCTTCCTGCGATCCCGCCTGTCGCTTGAACACTGGGTCGGTACTGTCGGGATTGGTGTGTGCGGATCAGGCCGCGCCTATTTCGGGGTTCCGGCCGCCTCCGTGATGGTGGCCCCGATTGATCCGAATGATTTTCATATTTTCGAACCGCTTAAAACCGACAACGATCTCGATGCACCGGAATTGCAGCGGGCGATTGATCGCCTGCAACCGATATTCGGTCTGGTTCACGGCGATCCGGGCGCACCTGACAGCCTGGCCACTCTTTCCGAACTGGCGCGTCTGGGGTCGACCTATCTGGTTGGCGGCATTGCATCGGGCGAACGCGGTGCGCCGCAAATCGCCGACAAGGTCGTCGAAGGCGGCCTTTCGGGGGTTTTGTTTGCCGACAAAACGATTGTGCAGGTCGGAATCAGTCAGGCCTGCACCCCGGTCGGACCGGTGCATCGCGTGACCGAGGGACGCGATGGCATCATCGCAACCCTTGATGACCGTCCGGCACTCGAAGTCTTCAAATCGGAAATGGAAGCCGACGGCAACGAAAATTCCATCGCCTCGGGCCGCTATCACGTTGCCCTGATGGTGCCGGGCTCTGATACCGGCGATTTTGTCGTCCGCAATCTGATGGGGGTTGATCCGCACAATAACCTGATGGCCATCAGCGGCGATGTGCAGGTCGGCGATACCATCCGTTTCGTGCGGCGTGACGGCGTTGCCGCCGAACAGGATTTGCGCCGCATGCTGGCTGATTTGCAAAAACGCCTGCCGGGCAAACCGCGCGGCGCGCTTTATTGCAGTTGTGTCGCCCGCGGGCCGCATCTGTTTGGCACCGAAAGCCGTGAAATGATGATCATCCGCGATGAAATCGGGGATCTGCCGCTCACCGGATTTTACGGCAGTGGCGAGGTCTGCAATGATCGCTTTTACAGCTATACCGGGGTTCTGACCCTGTTCATCTAGGATCAAATGCGTCGAAAATTCATTGCAATTCCATGATGTTGCAAGAAAATTTGCGCTAAAAGCTTTCATCACTCCGCGACCGGGATATATTCATACCATTGAAAATAAAATGCGCCCAATCAGGGCGCAAAAGGGGATTGATCTATGGAATATCGTCGATTGGGTCGGACTGACATCAATGTCAGTGTGATTTGCCTGGGTACCATGACCTGGGGCCAGCAGAATACGCAGGACGAAGCGTTCGAACAGCTCGATTACGCCACCGGCAATGAAATCAATTTCATCGACACCGCCGAAATGTATCCGGTCCCGGCGATGGAAGAAACCTTCACCAGAACCGAAACCATCATCGGCAACTGGCTTGAAAAACGCGGCCGTCGCGATGATCTGGTCATCGCGTCCAAAATTGTCGGCCCGGCAGAACGTTTTCCCTATGTCCGGGGTGGCCCGCGCCTGACCCGCGCACAGATCAACGAGGCGATTGACGGTTCCCTCACACGCCTCAAAACCGACTATCTCGACATTTATCAGCTCCATTGGCCGGACCGGAATTCCAACTTCTTTGGCAAACTCGGTTACGTCCATGACAGCGACGAGGAATTCACCCCGATCGAGGAATCCCTCGAAGCCCTGCATGATCTGGTGCAGGCGGGCAAAATCCGCCATATCGGCCTGTCGAACGAAACCCCGTGGGGCTTGATGAAGTTCCTTGAACTGGCCGAGAAAAAAGGCTGGCCGCGCGTGGTTTCGGTGCAGAACCCTTACGGGCTTTTGAACCGGACCTATGAAGTCGGTCTGGCGGAATGCTCGATCCGCGAAGATGCCGGTCTTCTGGCATACTCACCATTGGGCGGTGGCGCATTGTCGGGCAAATATCTGGGCGGTGCCCGCCCGGAAGGCGCACGTTCATCCATCTGGCCGCAATATTTCGGCCGCTACCTGACGGAAAATGGCATCAAGGCGACCGAGGCCTATGTCAAACTCGCCAAGGATAACGGCCTTGATCCCGCACAGATGGCGCTGGCTTACGTCAATACCCGCCCGTTCCTGACTGCCAACATCATTGGTGCGACCAGCATGGAACAGCTCAAATCAAATATCGGCTCTGCCTATATTGAACTGTCCGACGACGTTCTGGCCGAGATCGAGAAAATCCAGACAACCTGGCCGAACCCTTGCCCGTAAGGCAGGAAGAAACCAGATTAGTCTGAAGCAGACTTAAAAAGGAGGCGGCGCATGTCTATACTGATTTCCGGCAAGGAAACCAATCTTGGTCCCCTGTCCGTGCGCCGCGTCCTGCCACATCGGGATGTCCGGTCTGTCGGTCCGTTTGTGTTTTTTGATCGCATGGGACCGGCATCGTTCGAGCCGGGGCAGGGGGTTGACGTTGCCCCGCATCCCCATATCGGCCTTGCCACCGTCACCTATCTTTTCGAAGGTGCGATCCGCCATCATGACAGCCTTGGCAGTCTTCTGGAAATCCAGCCGGGCGATCTCAACTGGATGAGTGCCGGGCGCGGCATCACCCATTCCGAACGCGAAACCGATGCGGTACGCAACAGCCATCATAAACTCGATGGCCTGCAATTATGGGCGGCCCTGCCCGAAGACGAAGAAGAATCCGATCCGGAATTTTTCCATATCGCCAAGGACGACCTGCCGATCATCGAGGATGCCGGTTTGCATATGCGCCTGATCGCGGGCGAGGCCTTCGGCAAAACCGCCCCGGTTCCGGTCAAATCCAAGCTGTTTTATCTTGATGTCCGCATGGATGCCGGCGCGCAGCTTCTGCTGCCCGGCGAAAATCAGGAAGCCGCCCTTTATGTCGTTTCCGGCAACCTGCGCATTGACGGCGATCTGTATGAACCGGAAAACTTCATCTATATCGCGCCCGAAGAAATTCCCGATATCGTCGCCCAATCCGATTGTCGCGTGATGCTGCTCGGCGGATTGCCGGTCGGTTATCGCCATATCTGGTGGAACTTCGTTTCCAGTTCCAAGGAACGGATCGATAAGGCCAAGGCGGACTGGGCCGCGGGCCGCTTCCCGCAAATCAAGGGCGAGGATGACATCATCCCGCTTCCGGGCCGTTCGACCGGATAAATACCGGGCGATCATCTACTCAAATCCCCATCTGCCAGATTGTCGTGCGTGAGTTCCGAATATGCGTTTGTTTGTTGGCGTCGAAATTCCGGCTGATATTGCCGACGACCTTTACCCGTTGGCGCGCGGGATCAAGGGGCTCGATGCCCAGACCCCGGAAAACATGCACATCACGCTGAAATTCATCGGCAATGTCGATCCCGGTCTGGCCCGCGAAATCGATGCGGCCCTCTCCGAACTCCCGTTCGAACCGTTCGATCTTCGCGTGCAGGGCCTTGGCATCTTTGCATCCGCCCGCAAACTGCGCATTTTCTGGGCCGGTGTCGCAGACCAGCCCGCCTTGCACGCATTGGCAAACCGCGTGGAAAAGGCATTGCTGCGGCTTGAAGAATGCCCGGACATGGACATGCGCAAATTCACCCCGCACATCACCCTTGGCCGCAACCGCGACGCCGCCCGTGCGACCGTCGAACAGGCGGTGGCCGACAATATCGACCTGACATCCCGGACTTTTACCGTCGACCGCTTCTGCCTTTACGAAAGCCACTCCACCGCCGACGGCCCGGAATTTAGGGTGATTGCGGCCTATGACGGATCAAACGGGTAATGCTTCCATTGCCCTGTTTTCCCCCAATGACTACGGCAGCATGACGGCGACAACAGCAGGGCACCCAACCCAAACCGGACGTCCCGCAACTGACGAAGCCCGAACAAACCTGGGGTCCCACAGACGACCATCATGCTCACGGCCCACGCCACGGTGCGTTCCGGCGATGCTGGGCTTCGGGCAACGCCGGACAAATCCCGTGCCTCCACCAGCCACCAGACGCCCCACAGCCTCGCTGCCCGTTCCGGCCCCTTCGCCAATGTCACGACCATGAGGCCCGGACAAACCTCGGGCCTCCAGCAATCTCGCCACCTGACGCCTCACAGACCGCCCACCGGTTCGTTGCCCGCTCCCGCCACGGCGACAATCTGCCACCCCGACGTCCAGACACACCTCGGGCGTTCGCCATTTTTACCGACAGACGGTCTTCGGGCGTATTGCCCCAACCTGTCCACCACCGACGGGCTACAATCCGATGCCGCCACTGCTCCCATTGCTGCCGCTTTCGGCAAATTCGGGGTCCTTTCCCC
>NZ_AUNC01000025.1:0-38071 GCF_000714555.1 Thalassospira permensis NBRC 106175
GAGGACTTTGTCAGCAGTCTGACCCCGCCAAACGGCGGGGCTTTCAAAGTTAGATTTTTTTGCAATCAGCTTAGCTTAACCAAGCCAGCGACGCTGCCAATCCGACAGCATGGCAATCGTCCAAAGCTGGTGCGGCCAGTTGCGGTGACCTGAAAGATGCTCGGTAAACCGCTTATTAACTTCCTCTCGGTTAAGCCCGAAATCAGAATAAAGCGCATCGCGTGCCAGCAAGTCGCCTACCCATTCCTTAAGCGGTCCACGCAGCCATTCTGCCAACGGCACACCAAAACCGGTTTTGGGACGATCAATCAGCTCACGAGGGACATACTTATAAAGAATACGCCGAAGGGCAACCTTTCCCACCGAACCATCCAATTTAAGATGCGCGGGCATCCGCCAGCCAAATTCAATGACGCGATGATCAATCAACGGCACACGCACTTCAAGCGAACTAGCCATTGACGCCCGATCAACCTTGGTCAGGATATCATCGACCATATACATCATCGTATCCATGACCTGCATCGCGGACACATGATCAAGATTTCGATTCCGGCAGAATTTTTCGCCCGGAATGCGGAATTTCTTGCGCTGTTTATCCGGCTCATCCGCCATCAGGACATCCGGATTCCAAAGCGAAAGCAACGCCTGATAGCGATCCAGATCATCACGTATTTCCAAAAGCGGCGCGACCTTGTGAATCTTGTCACCCAATGCCGCTGTCCCGCGCTTGCCGGGCAAAAGACCGATCAGGGCATCCCATTGCGCAGGCGAAAGCGCCGTCAGCCCCTTGGACACCAACGACGCCCCAAAAAACGGAATGTTTTTGGCAATATTGCTGATCTGGCGCGCCCAAAGGTAACGATTGTAGCCGCCAAAGGTTTCATCCCCGCCGTCGCCCGAAAGAGCAACCGTCACCTCCTTGCGGGTCAGGGTCGAAATCAGGCTGGTCGGGATGGATGAACTATCAAAGAACGGCTCATCATAGATTTCAGAAAGGCGCGGCACCAGATCAAGCGCATCCTGTGCGGTGACATAAAGCTCAGTATGGTCGGTGCCAAGATGTTTAGCGACTTTACCGGCAAAGGCCGCCTCGTTATAGGCATCATGGTCAAAGCCGATGGAATAGGTTTTCACCGGCCGGTCGGAAATCGATTGCATCAGGGCAACCACGGTCGAGGAATCAATACCACCCGAAAGAAACGCGCCGAGTGGCACATCGGCAATCATCCGCCGTTCGACGGCATCGCGCAGCAAATCTTCAAGCGCATCAATCGCACTTTGATCATCACCACTCCAATGATGGTTCTGACCACTTAGAACGGCATCTTCGACCGACCAGTATGCAAATTCGGATACATGGCCTTCCCCCGTGATTTCAAGAATATGGCCCGGCTGCAACATTTTGGCATGGGCATAGATCGAATGCCCTGATGGCACATAGCCAAACCGCAAATAGGCATCAAGCGCGGTACGATTGACTTCGCGCGAAATGACATTGCCACCAATCAAGGCCTTTAGCTCGGACGCAAAGGCAATATTTCCGTCAAAACGTGACCAGTAAAGCGGCTTGACACCCAAACGGTCACGCACCAGGGTCAGCCTGCCGGTCTTTTTATCCCAAAGGGCGATGGCGAACATGCCGATCAGGCGTTTAACCGTATCACGCACGCCCCAGCGCGCCATGCACTCAAGGATAACCTCACTGTCGGAATGGCCGCGCCACGCGACATTTTCACCGGCCAGTTTGGCACGCAGGTCTTCGGCGTTATAGACCTCGCCATTATAAACCATGACGTATCTGCCATCGGCCGAATGCATCGGTTGTTTACCGGCATCGGAAAGATCGATGATGGCAAGGCGACGCTGCCCCAGCGCCAGTCCGGCATCGCTATCGCACCAGACATCGCCGCCATCCGGCCCGCGATGCAGCAACGCATCGGTCATGCGCGTGATGGTGTTGCGCAATTTATCGCCGTCGCTATTGCGACCAAGCCACAGACCAGTGATGCCGCACATGAAAAATATCCCTTTATCATTTGCCCTACTTAAAAACGATCCGGGCGCGTTCGACAATCAAAATCATGGGCTTGCCGACAAGGATTTGCAGTTTGTTTCGGGGATTTTGGTCGCGTGTAATGACAAGCGGTGATAAACAGGCAGCATTGCCCATCAAGCTGGAATGACCATGCTGAAACTGGATCGACTGTTCATCAAAATCCTGCAGGTTTTGCAAACCAACGGCCGGATTTCGAACCTTGATCTTTCAGAAGAGGTCAATCTGTCACCATCACCCTGTCTGGAACGGGTGCGCAAGCTTGAAGAAGCCGGGCTGATCACGCAGTATCTGGCCGAAATCGATCTGGACAAGATCGGTGCCAATCTGCACATCATGGCCGAAATCACGCTGGGCAATCATCTGGTCGATGATTTCAAACGGTTCGAAGCCGCGATCACCGACGTGCCCGAAGTCATTTCCTGCTATAAAATCGCCGGTCCGTTCGATTACACGATGGACATGATCTGCCGCGATATCGCACATTTCAACCAGCTTAAAGAAAAACTTCTGGCCGCCAATATCGGGATCGAGAATTTCCGCGGCCATGTGGTGATGGAACGCACCAAAACCTTTTCGGGCTATCCGCTCGAAAGCCTCACCGCGCCCTCGCCACTTGACGGCGTGCTTAAGGGCTAGACCTCTCGCCTTATATCGAACCGATCCATCTTGCGATAAAGCGTATTGCGACTGATGCCGAGCGCCTTGGCGGTTTTGCTGATATGCCAGCGGTGATCATCAAGCACCTGACGCAATGCATCGGCTTCAGCCCGTTTCAGGATCGATCCGGCAGGGGCCGGGTCCCGCGTGACGGTTTCGTGGAAATCATCGGGCAGGTGCGACCTCAGGATCAAACCACCTTCGGCAAAGACGCAGGCATATTGCAAGACATTGACCAGTTCGCGGATGTTGCCCGGCCAGTCATGGCGTGACAGCAATTCAAGAACGTCGTCCGAACAACGAACATCCCCCGCCATATCGCCAGAAATACCCCGAAGAAGCCGGGCGATGAGATCGGGCAGATCGGACCGTTCGCGAAGTGCTGGCAGGGAAAGCCGCGCACCTTTGATCCGGTAAAGCAGATCTTCGCGGAATTTGCCATCCGCCACCGCACGGGTCAGATCGACATTGCTGGCACAGATCAGGCGGAAATTGACCGGCACGGATTTGGTACTGCCCAGCGGTTCGACCGTGCGCTGTTCAAGCACACGCAAAAGCCGCCCCTGTGCCGAAAGCGGCATATCGCCGATTTCATCCAGAAACAGCGTCCCGCCATCGGCCTGTTTGATCCGCCCGCCAAATCCATCGCGCGCCGCCCCGGTAAAGGCACCACCGGCATGACCGAAAAGCTCGCTTTCGATCAGGCTTTCGGGAAGGGCCGCGCAATTGATCGCAACGAACGGTTTGCGCGCGCCAACAGACGCGGCATGGATGGCGCGCGCCATGTGTTCCTTGCCGCTGCCGGTTTCACCCGACATCAGAACATTGATACGGTTGGTCAGAAGCTTGCTGCCGACCTTGTAAAGACGGCGGATTGCCGGGTCCTGATCGGGGATCTCACCGGTTTCATTCGCCGCCAAACGTGCGGACGGCCGCGATACTGGTGCGGGCCGCATCGAGACGAATTTGCGCCGCTGCTTTTCGGGCAAAGTTATCCGCCCAAACAGAAGCCCCCCACCATTGACCGGCAGGGCCTTGGCCGATATCGAGGTCGATGTCCCCTCACCCACGCCAAGGGTCGAGATCAGGCCATCAAGATCAAAACCGAACATCGATTGCACATCGCGCGCATTATCCGCCGCCGCCAGCAAACGGCGCGCGGTCGACGTCGCCCCGCGGATATTGCCATCCGGGCCAATCGAAATCAGGGCATCGCGGGTTGATCCGACATGCTGGGCATCGGGATGAAGATGCAGGATCAGGTCGGACGCACATTCATCAAAGAACAGAATACGTTCAAGCGCATCGGCATAATCGGCAATCAGGCTTCGGACCCGCAAACAATCGGTGCGTTTGATATCATCACGTACTGCCGACACATCAAGGACCGAGCAAACCTGCCCTTCGGGGTCAAATACCGGGGCCGCCGTACAGGTCAAAACTGCATGTTGCGCCAGAAAATGTTCATCCTTGTGGATGGTGATCGGGCGGCCTTCGACGATGCAGGTTCCGATACCATTGGTACCTTCGCGTTCCTCGCTCCAGACAGCACCGGGCAAAAGGCCATTGGTGCGAAACGATGGAAGCAGTGTGTGGGCCGCGACACTGTCCAGGATCACACCGTCATTATCGGTCAGGAAAACCGCATAGCCCGACGCATCAATCTTGCGATAAAGGGTTCGCACCAGATCATGGGCATGATGATAAAGCCGTCCGCTGCGATCACGGCGCTGGCGGGTTTGACTTTCGGGCATGACTTCGGGACGGCGCAACGTGTCATGGGCCAGACCAAAGCGCTGTTCGCAACGTTGCCAGCTTTCGAGGACGGCGCGATTTTGGGCGACGCCGCTTAACTGCAACGCAGCTTCGATCCGTCCACCATGATGGTTTCCAGACATAAGACGTTATCTCCCTTGTGCCGGTGTTTTATCGGGAATGCCTTTTGACATCGCCCGGTTTGCAGCTTTTGCCGCGTCCGATCACGGTAAGGATCGTAACACATCACAGGGCCGAAACGCCAAACGGTTTCGCGGCAAAACCGCCACACAATTCACAGTGTCACGAATATGGGACAATTTGTGTCACCTGTGTCATCGCAGGGGACGCAATGGCACAGACACCTTGCGCCACCACCCTCCTCCAACCGATTGTTAAAAGACAAAAAAAACGGATCATCCGGTCATCTGGCACGGGATTTTGCGAACTGGCACGGGCTTTGCGGAAATGACAGGGCCAAAACCAAAAACAGGTGGCAAAGCCGCCTTCCGATCATGGAGGATCCAAGATGATTTACAAGAATCCGGGCGACGCGGGCAGCGTCGTTGCTTTCAAATCCCGTTATGACAACTTTATCGGTGGCGAATGGACCGCACCGGTCAAGGGCCAGTATTTCGAAAATGTCTCGCCGGTAAATGGCAAGCCATTCTGCGAAATCGCACGATCCAGTTCGGAAGACATCGAAAAGGCACTTGATGCCGCCCACGGCGCAGCAGAAGCATGGGGCAAAACGTCTGTCACCGAACGGGCCAATATCCTCAATAAAATCGCCGACCGCATGGAACAGAACCTTGAAATGCTCGCGGTTGCGGAAACATGGGATAACGGCAAGGCCGTGCGTGAAACACTCGCCGCCGACATTCCGCTGGCGATTGATCATTTCCGGTATTTTGCCGGTGCCATCCGCGCACAGGAAGGATCGCTTGGCGAGATTGACGACAATACCGTCGCCTATCACTTCCACGAACCGCTTGGCGTTGTCGGGCAGATCATTCCATGGAACTTCCCGATCCTGATGGCAGTCTGGAAACTGGCCCCGGCACTGGCGGCAGGCAACTGTGTTGTCCTGAAACCGGCTGAACAGACCCCGGCATCAATTTGCGTGCTGCTAGAACTGGTCGGTGATCTTCTTCCGGCCGGTGTGCTGAACGTTGTGCAGGGCTTCGGGGTTGAAGCCGGCAAACCACTGGCACAAAGCAACCGGGTCGCCAAGGTCGCCTTTACCGGTGAAACCACCACCGGCCGCCTGATCATGCAATATGCCAGCGAAAACATCATTCCGGTCACACTCGAACTGGGTGGCAAATCGCCGAACATCTTCTTTGACGATGTGATGGCACAGGATGACGATTTCCGCCAGAAAGCCGCCGAAGGCCTGACCATGTTCGCGCTGAACCAGGGCGAGGTCTGCACCTGCCCGTCGCGTGCGCTTATTCAGGAAAACATCTATGACAAGTTCATGGATAGCGTGCTTTCGCGTGTGGCAAATATCAAACAGGGCAACCCGCTTGATAGTGAAACCATGATCGGCGCGCAGGCATCGACCGAACAGATGGAAAAAATCCTGTCCTATCTTGATATCGGCAAGCAGGAAGGTGCCGAAGTCCTTTGCGGTGGCGGCAAGGCGGAACTGGGCGGTGATCTTTCGACCGGGTTCTATATTCAGCCAACCATCTTCAAGGGCCATAACCGGATGCGGATTTTCCAGGAGGAAATCTTTGGCCCGGTGGTTTCCGCCACGACCTTCAAGGACGAGGCCGAGGCGCTTAAAATCGCCAATGACACGCTTTATGGCCTTGGTGCCGGTGTCTGGACCCGCGATGGCACGCGCGCCTATCGGTTTGGCCGCAATATCAAGGCCGGTCGCGTCTGGACCAATTGCTATCACCTCTATCCGGCGCATGCGGCCTTTGGCGGGTACAAGCAATCGGGTATCGGGCGTGAAAACCACAAGATGATGCTCAACCATTATCAGCAGACCAAGAACCTGCTGGTTTCCTATGATCCGAAACCGATGGGCTTCTTCTGATCGGAAAATGTTGGCCGGGTGCCTGCTTGCACCCGGCCGTTCCCGATACAGGAGGCGAAAATGACGACAGACCAGATACCGGCACGGGTGACGGCCACCGATGCGGCCACCGCCCTGATCCGGAAGCTTAAGGACATTCACGGCCCCCTGATGTTTCATCAGTCGGGGGGATGTTGCGATGGCAGTGCCCCGATGTGCTTTCCGGATGGGGAATTCAAAACCGGCGATCAGGATGTGTTACTGGGCGAAATTGAAGGCAGCCCGTTTTATATCGGACGCGCCCAATTCGAATATTGGCGTCACACACAGCTGATCATTGACGTCGTGGATGGACGCGGGGGGATGTTTTCGCTTGAGGGACCCGAAGGCAAACGCTTTCTGACCCGATCACGCATCTTCACCGATGACGAATGGAATGCACTGAAACACGCCGAACAAGGAAACGAGCAATCTAAAACAGAAGCAAGAACGTAAAGAAGATTACCAACGCAGATCTACCCGTGACATTGAGCGATCCCTGCCTCCCACAGTGCCTGCTCGCCAATGTCTGAAGATGCCGGACGCATCTTCCCCTTGCCCGTCGCCATTCCCCCCGAACAGGCGGCGGGTTTTTTTTATCTGCGATCAGGCCAAAATCACCAGCACCAGAAGACCAAGTGCACACAGCACCAGAAGCGACAGAAGGGCTGAGGCAATTACCCGCCCGCCGACATGCATGACGCTTCGGATATCAACACTTAACCCCAATGCCGCCATGGCAAGGATGGTCAGGAAGGATGAAATTGTGCGCATCGGCTCCAGCGCGATTTCGGGGATCAGGCCAAATGAACGGGCTGCCATCATCGCCACAAACCCGACAATGAACCACGGCACCATCTGGGTGACAGGAAGGCGGACCTCGCGCTTGCGCCCCCCCATAAGGGCAAGCGCAAAGATCACCGGGCCAAGCATCAGAACGCGGATCAGCTTGACCAGGGTGCCGACCTGCACGGCCAACGCACCCGCCGGGGCCGTCGCGGCCAGAACCTGCGGGACTGCATAAACCGTCAAGCCGGAAAAAATACCATATTGCGCGGCACTCAGGCCCAGACCGACATGCACCAGCGGCAGGGCAAAAACAAACAGAACCCCCAGAACAGCGGTAAAGGCGATGGAGGCCGCAACATCATCGGATTTTGCTGAAATCACCGGGGCGGTGGCGGCAATCGCCGAATTGCCACAGATCGAATTGCCGCAGGCCACCAGCATCGCTAAATGCTTCGACAGTCCAAGTAACCGCCCGATATGGAAGCTTAAAAACAGACTGGCGCAAACCACCAGAACAATGGCCGCAATCAGGCCAAAGCCCGCCTGCCCCAAGGCCTGCGCACTGATTGACGCGCCCAGCAAAACAATCGCGATTTCAAGCACGGTCTTGCCACAAAACCGCACACCGTCATGAAACGGCTTGGCAAGGCCGAACACGGAGCGCACCACAACCCCCAGAAGGATCGCAAAAACCAGACTTTCGATCCAGCCATGCCCCAAAAGGCTACGCTCCGCCTGCTCGACCAGTTTGGCGATCAGGGCAATCGCCGTGGTCAGGAACAAACCGGGCAAAAGGGATTTGATGTGCGCCTTAAAAAACATGATCTGCCTGTAAAATGTGACAGGCGAAAAATCACACGAACAATCATTTACTTCCATCGAATAAAAATGGATATTTCATTCGATTATTTCGAATGATTTTTGGATAAATGCCATGATGACGCTTGAACAGCTTGCCATCTTTGTGGCCGTGGCCGAACGCGAACATCTTACAAAAGCCGCCGATGCGATTGGCCTCACCCCCTCGGCAGTCAGTTCGGCGATCAAGAACCTCGAAGGGTTTTATGGCGTTGCGCTGTTCCACCGGGTCGGACGGCGGATCGAGCTTAGCGAAACCGGGCGGCTGTTTTTAAACGAGGCCAAGGCGACCTTGGCACGCGCACGCGCCGCCGAACTGACACTGGCCGAACTTGGCGGATTGCAGCGCGGCGAGCTTAACGTTTATGCCAGCCAGACAATCGCCAGTTACTGGCTGCCACCGTTTTTGATGCAGTTTCATGATCAGTATCCCGGCATTGCCATCAATCTGACGATTGGCAATACAAAAACCGTGGCCGATGCCGTCCGTGGTGGTGCCGCCGATATCGGCTTTATTGAGGGCGAAGTTGATGAACCGGCACTTGCCATGCGCGAAGTCGCCGAAGATGCATTGGTGGTGGTGGTCGGCCCCAAACATCCCTGGGCCGATGGCAGGCCCTTAAGCGCGCAGGACCTGACAACTCAAAGCAGTTGGGTCCTTCGCGAAGCCGGATCTGGTACACGTTCCGATTTTGAGAATGCGGTACACCAGTCGGGCATTGATCCGCAAAAACTCAAAATCGCCCTGACATTACCGGCGAACGAGGCGGTGATTACCGCGGTTGAAACCGGCATCAGCGCAACCGCCGTTTCAAGCTTCGCCGTCAGTTCCCTGATCGCGCAGGGGCGGCTTTTCCGTGCAGCATTTCACATCCGCCCACGCAAATTCATGATGCTCCGCCACAAGGAACGCCGCCAGACGCAAAGTTCGCTGGCGTTGGAAAAGCTTTGCCTTTCCACAAACGCATAATCGAATTTTTCCAGATCAAAATTGCGAATACGCAATGCACAATGCACGCGATCCCTTTATCAATTTGTCCTTATGAACACGACCCCTGATCCTTTGTTTTTATGGGATCAGGTCATGCAATGAGCGATTTCGCGTCGCAGCGAAAAACGCGGTCCAACAGGAAGGCTTTGCCCGATAAAAGGACCAACGCCAATGTTTGATCCCGACATATTGGCCCGCGTGCAATTCGCATTTACCATCTCGCTCCACATCATTTTTCCGTCCTTTACCATCGGACTGGCCAGTTTCCTTTTCGTTCTAGAAGCGCTTTGGCTGCGCACACGCGATGATGCCTATCTGGCGCTGTATAAGTTCTGGCTGAAAATCTTTGCGCTGGCCTTTGGCATGGGTGTCGTTTCGGGCATTGTCATGTCCTATCAGTTCGGCACGAACTGGGGGCCGTTTTCCGAATTTACCGGCGGGGTTTTGGGCCCGCTTCTGGCCTACGAGGTGCTAAGCGCCTTTTTCCTCGAGGCCGGGTTCCTCGGCATCATGCTGTTTGGCCTTAACCGTGTCGGGCCGAAGCTGCATTTCACTGCGACCACCATGGTTGCGATTGGCACATTGTTTTCCGCCTTCTGGATTTTGTCGGCCAATAGCTGGATGCAAACACCCACCGGCCATATCATCGAAAATGGTCGGGCTGTTGTGCAAAGCTGGTGGGATGTGATCTTTAATCCAAGCTTCCCCTATCGGCTTGTTCACATGGTTCTGGCCGCCTTCCTGACCACCGCCCTTGTGGTTGGTGCGGTGGGTGCGTGGCATCTGCTGCGTGATCGGGAAAACCGCGCTGCACGGATCATGTTTTCCATGGCAATGTGGATGGCCGCCATTGTGGCCCCGATCCAGATCGTGGCCGGTGACATGCACGGGCTTAATACCCTTGAACATCAACCGGCCAAGGTCGCCGCGATGGAAGGCCATTTTGAAACGCAGAATGGCGCGCCGCTGATCCTGTTTGGCTGGCCCGACATGGCGGCAGAGGAAACAAAATACGCCATTGAAATCCCGAAACTGGGGTCGATGATCCTGACCCATGACTGGGATGGCAGGATCACCGGATTAAAGGATTTCTCCCCCGAAGACCGCCCGAATGCGACCATCGTATTCTGGACATTCCGCATCATGGTCGGGCTGGGCGTTTTGATGGCGTTACTTGGTATCGTCAGCCTGTTCGCCCGGTGGCGCAAATCGCTTTATAGCTGTACATGGCTGCATCGCTTTGCCCTGATCATGGGGCCGAGCGGCTTTATCGCCATTCTGGCCGGATGGTTCACCACCGAAATCGGGCGTCAGCCCTGGGTGGTTTACGGATTGATGCGCACATCCGAGGCCGGATCGCCGGTTGCCCCGGCGGCAATTGCCGGGTCACTTGCCGCATTCGTCATTGTCTATGCCATCGTGTTCGGGGTTGGCACCGCCTATATCATCCGCGCGATGAACAAGGACCCTCGTTTTGCCCATTCGCCCAAGGGCGAGGTGCTGCGCGCCGGAAGCCGTCCGGTTGCCGATCCCACCATCCCAACGGCAGGAGAATGATCATGGATTATCAACTGATCTGGGTACTTCTGATTGCGGTTGCCGTTTTCGCCTATGTCACGCTCGATGGTTTTGATCTTGGCATCGGTATTCTGTTTCCCTTCATCAAGGACCCGGCCAAACGCGGCAAGATGATGAATACGGTTGCCCCGGTGTGGGATGGCAATGAAACCTGGCTGGTGCTGGGCGGTGGCGGGCTTTATGCCGCCTTCCCGCTGGCCTATTCATTGCTGATGACCGCGTTTTACATCCCGGTTTTCACCATGTTGCTGGCATTGGTGTTTCGCGGGGTGGCGTTCGAATTCCGGTTCAAAAGCCGCGATCATCAAAAACACTGGGACTTTGCCTTTTCCGCCGGATCCATCATTGCGGCCGCGATGCAGGGTGCAATGCTGGGTGCGTTTATCGAAGGCATTGCCGTTGAAAATGCCAAATTCGTTGGCGGCCCGTTTGACTGGCTAAGCCCGTTTTCGGTGTTCTGCGCGTCCGCCGTCGTGGTTGGCTATGCCCTGCTTGGCACCGGCTGGCTGATCATGAAGATGGAAGGCAATTTTCAGGGGCGTTTACGAGCCCTTGCCAAACCTGCGGTCATCTGGATGGCGGCCAATCTTGGCGTGGTGTCATTGATGACAAGCTATATCCACCCGGCTTATGCCGCGCGCTGGTTTGATATGCCAAACCTGTTTTTCCTTGCCCCGATCCCGATTGTCACGACCGGCCTGCTTTTCTGGCTTTGGCATGCGGTCAAGCACCGGGAAAAGACGGTGTTTGGCATTACACTTGGCATTTTCTTCCTGTGCTATGCCGGGTTTGGCATCACGCTTTATCCCAATATCGTCCCACCGATGATTGATTTCAGAACGGCCGCCGCCCCCGACAACAGCCTGTCCTTCATGCTGGTCGGTGCTGCCATTCTGATCCCGATCATTCTGGCATATACCGCCTATGCCTATTGGGTATTCCGGGGCAAGGTCGGGGATGAAGGATATCACTGATGACGGCATTTTCACCCAAACCCAAAACCCGGCGTGTTCTTTGGTTTATCGGGCTCTATGCCGGGGGCATCCTTGTGATCGGGGCCGTGTCGCTTTTGCTCCGCAGCCTGATCACCGGGGTTTCCTGAAAGTATCCGGTCACCAATACCGGATTTAACCGTCTACCTGCTGACACTTGTCAGCAACTCCGGCCCGGCAGAAAGGTCCCCCACCCCTGCCGGGCTTTTTTATTCGGGTCAGGTCATTGGCCCAGATAATCGCTGTCCGCCACCTTTTCCAGCCAATCCACCGCCGATCCGTTGACCGATTCCGCAATCGCGATATGCGTCATCGCGGTTTTGTCGGTCGCCCCGTGCCAGTGCTTTTCACCCGGTTCGAACCAGACGATATCACCGGGGCGGATTTCCTCGCGCGGTCCGCCTTCGCGCTGCGCCCAGCCAAGGCCGCTTGTGATAATCACGGTCTGGCCCAGCGGATGGGTATGCCATGCGGTGCGCGCGCCCGGTTCAAACGTCACAATGGCCCCGCCGACACGGGCGGGATCGGTGGTCTGAAACGGGCTATCGATCCGAACCGCACCCGTGAAGTAATCCGGCGATCCTTTGGCCGATGGTTTTGATGCGTTGCGCAGGATGTTCATGGTGATCCTCGCTCTTTGGTATCATGATAAAATGATTGCGCCGTTGCTGAAGTATCTCAGACAGTCATTCAAGGTTAATATCCTGGCGCGCAATTATGTAAGCCCGTGCCGCAACAATCCCGACCATCATCGCCCACCACAACTTAAAGACCACACCAAACATCGCAAATAAGGCTGAAACTGAAATCAACCTGTACATTCCGTCGCCAACACCTCCCGAAGCGACCAGAGCTTCAATCGCAACATCTGCGAAAATGACGCCGCAAAGCTCTTTAACAACAATCAAGACCGTTGGGCCAATCAGAAATTGCACGACAACATAGCCAATGGTTTTCCATCCGCGCTGCAATGCGTGCAAAATTCCAGTGTCATCATCAAGCCGAAGGGCCGCAGGCAGCCATGTTATCAGCAACGCCCCAACCAACCAGATCGACGACCATCGGATAAAAGCAGAGGCGATTGCCCGCGAGTTATAAGCCAGTAAAGGGTAAGACCAATCGAAGCTGCCTGTATAGAGCAACAGAAAGAACTGATTTGGCATCGCCGCCAGAAAATAGAGGATAACAACCCTGACGCAAAAATCACGACGCTGGATATATCCGACGCCCGACACATCCGGTTTCCCCGACATGCCCGAAAGCACCCATCCGCATCCGACATATATGATCGCAACTTCTGCCAGCCATTGGAGCACTTTGCCGACCAAATCGACTGTCAAAAAAGTGGTCGCAACATTGACGCAGGCAACCCCTCCCCCCAGAACGAGCACTAAACGCCAGTTTTTATAAAGCGCAAGAATGCTTTCTTTCCATATACCGTTTGGCGTTTTGGCAACTTCCGAGGTAATTTCATCAAGCATGTCGCCGCCCTTGCTGTCTCGCAATCAGTCACCCTGCCTCATGATCTTAAAGTCAGGGAACCGCAACCAAAGATTTTAAAGATCACATGCATCTCTAATTTTATAGAGAAGTTTTACCAATTGCGTGACGCAAAAATGAAGCCGATTTTTTACTGGTTGTGCACCCGCCGGATCAGCAAGGCCAGACGTTCAATGCCATCACGGATGCGACCCGCCTTTTCGGTGGCGAAGCTGAGGCGCGCGGTATTACGACCAGTATGGTCACAGAAGAAAGCCTGACCGGGGACAAAGGCGACCTTGGCGTCGTGCAGGGTCTGTTCCAGCAATTGGCGGCTGTCTATATTTTCCGGCAGGGTCAGCCAGATGAACATGCCGCCTTCGGGCCGGGTGTAGGACACGGTTTCGGGCATGAATTCGTCAAGGGCAGCCAGCATCGTGTCGCGTTTGGCGCGATAGGCATCGCGGATGGTATCAAGATGACCCGGAAACAGTTTGCCCGCCGCACGCAGGGCGACTTCCTGATTGATGGTCGACACATGCAGATCGCCGGCCTGCTTCATCAGAACCAGCCGTTCGATCACCGGACGCGGCGCACAGACCCACCCGATCCGAAGGGCAGGCACCAGCGTTTTGGAAAATGTGCCAAGCTGGATGACGGTTCCGGCCTCTGGATCACCGTTGGTTTCATCAAGGGCAAGCAACGATGGCAAGACATCGCCTTCGTAGGACAGCTTGCAATAGGCCGCGTCTTCAAGAATGACCGCACCATATTTACGCGCGATTTCAAGCACCGCCAGACGCCGATCAAGACTATAGGACCGCCCGGTCGGGTTCTGGAAATCCGGCGCCAGATAGGCAATGCGCGCACCACGTTCAAAGGCAGCTTCGAGTTCGGCAATCACCGGGCCATCATCATCCATATTCATCCCGACATAGGTCGGACGACGCATGGAAAAGGCCTGCATCGCGCCAAGGTAGCTTGGTTTTTCCACGACGATTTCACGCCCCGGTTCCAGCAGCAAACGGGCAAGCATATCAAGCCCCTGCTGCGCGCCACAGGTGATCAGGATGTTATCAATTCCGCGCACCGCACCGCTGGCTGCCAGATCATCGGCAATCCATTGACGCAGGGCCGGCAGGCCTTCGCTGATGGAATATTGCAGGCTTTTGCGACCGGCAACCTCGTCGGTCGTCAGATCGCCATAGATGGCATTGAAATCGGCCAGCGGGAAAAGCGATGGATCAGGCACGCCCCCGGCAAAGGAAATGATTTCCGGCCGGTCGGCCACTTTAAGCAAGTCACGGATTTCGGATGCGGTAAGCGCAAGGGCATCGCGAACGATCAGGTCATTCCATTGGACAGTCATGGGGCTTCTCTTTAGGTCAGTTTTGTTGCCATTATTTGGTAAGAAAGACTGACCTAAATCAAGTTTATTTTTCTACGGATATTAATTTTGAAATAAAATTACCTTTTCGCTTTTTACTCGCCCGCATGTAATTCCGTTTCCGTCCCCCGATCCCGCACCACCTGCCGGGCGTTTTTTGGCACGATAAACCCAATAATCAATCAACAATGCCAAAACGTCCCAAAGGTTATCATGACCAAATATGTAAAGTTTCAGCCCTGGCTCGACTGGCTTGATCAGCGTTACGATAAAACGCTTGATCGCCTGAAATCGTGGTCGGCGATCAATAGTGGCACAGACAATATCGACGGCCTTGACCGGATGCGCGATGCCATTCTGGATGCCTTTGCCGAACTTGATGCTACAACCTCTGTCATCGACCTGCCCGATGGCGAAGCAGTCGCCGCGGACGGCAGCATCGCGCCCGTGTGCTATGGCAAGCTTTTGCATTTTTCCAAACGGCCACACGCCCCGGTTCGGGTTTTGCTGTGCATTCATTATGACACGGTATTTGCCGTCGACAGTGCGTTTCAAACCCCGCGCCTGATCGATGAAAACACCTTGAACGGGCCGGGTGTTGCCGATGCCAAAGGCGGCATCCTGACGATCCTCAATGCGCTAAGCGCGCTGGAACGAAGCCCGTTTGCGGGTGGCATCGGCTGGGACGTGATCCTGAACCCGGATGAAGAAACCGGCTCCATCGGATCGGCCCCGTTTCTGGCAGAGCGCGCCCGTACCGCCGATTTCGGCATGCTGTATGAACCAGCACTGGAAGATGGCACCCTTGCCGGGGCACGCAAGGGATCAGGCAACTTTTCCATCCGGATCAAGGGGCGCGCCGCCCACGCGGGCCGTGAATTTCATGCCGGGCGCAGTGCCATGGTCGCGGCCAGTGACTGCGTCATGCGCCTTGATCAGCTTAACGGCAAGGTTGGCCAAGCCACATTCAATATCGGCAAGATTGATGGCGGCGGGCCGGTCAATGTCGTGCCCGATAGCGCCGTGGTGCGCTTTAATGTTCGGGTTTCAAACCATGACGAACGCCATCAGGCCGAAAATGAAATTGCCGATGTCATTGCCGCGATCAATCAGCGTGACGGCATCACGGCCGAACTGCATGGCCAGTTTGGCCGCGCGCCAAAACCAATGGCTGGCAGGACCAGGGCGCTTTTTGAATGGGTGCGCGAGCTCGGTCATGACCTTGATCTGGACATCTCATGGAAGGCAACGGGGGGCTGTTGCGATGGCAACAATCTGGCCGAGGCCGGATTACCCAATATCGATACCCTTGGGGTACGCGGTGGCCTGATCCATTCCGATCAGGAATTTGTGAAGCTCGACAGTTTGATCGAACGGGCAAAGCTTTCGGCCCTGATCCTGATGAAAGCCGGTTCAGGCGATTTACCCGACGCATTGAAAAAGACGGAGATATAAAATCATGATGCGTGTCCGCCCCGCCCGTATGAGCGACCTTGACCGGCTGGTTGATCTGGCATCCTCGGCCAGCAAGGGTTTGACCACCCTTCCGGCCAATCGTGACGTGCTTGAAGCCCGCATCACTGAAAGCATCGAGGCCTTCGGGGCAGATATAGAAGGCCCCGGTGGTGAAAGCTATTTCATGGTTCTCGAAGATACCGCCAATGGCAAGGTCGCAGGCACCTGCGCGATCTATGCCGGGGTCGGGTTATCAAAGGCCTTCTATAACTACAAAATCCTGAAACTGACGCAATATTCGCATGAGCTGAATGTCACGGTGACATCGCGCCTGCTGACCCTCGTGAACGATTATCAGGGTGCTACCGAGGTCGGAACTCTTTACCTTGACCCCGATTATCGCAAGGACGGCAACGGGCAGCTTCTGGCGCGATCGCGATATTTGCTGATGGGGTGCTTCAAGGAACGGTTTTCGGAAATGGTCATGGCCGAAATGCGCGGCTGGCAGGATGAAAACGGCAAATCACCACTTTGGGAAGCTCTGGGATCGCATTTCTTCAATATCCCGTTCCCCGATGCCGATTATATTTCCGGAATTGGCAATAACCAGTTCATAGCCGATCTGATGCCGAAATATCCGATCTATATCGAAATGCTGCCCAAGGCCGCCCAGGATGTGATCGGCAAAACCCATGATGAAACGCGCCCAGCACTGAACCTTTTGAAAAAGGAAGGTTTCCGGTTTTCAAATGCGGTCGATATTTTTGACGGCGGACCATGCGTTGATGTCCGGCTTGATGACATCCGCACTATTCGCCATTCCAAAATCGCCACCATCCGCAAAATCGTTGATCGCACGACCTCCATGGAACGCCATCTTGCCTGTACGCTGGAACTTTCCGGGTATCAGGCAAGCTGGCTTTACATGAATGTTGTGAATAGCACGCATGTCGATCTGGACCGCGATCAGGCCGAAATCCTTGGTCTGCGTGCTGGCGATCAGATCCGTTTTGTCACCGATTAACACGCAGGAGCAGGCATCATGATGACCCAAAAATCAAATCCCGCCCTGTTCATCAATGGCACATGGCAACCCGGCAATGGCAAAGCATTTCACGCCGAAAACCCGGCCAATGGCGATATCATCTGGCAGGGGAATTCCGCCAGCAGTGATGATGTTAACGTTGCGATCATGGCGGCACGAAACGCCTTTCCGGCATGGGCAAAACGCGACATCAATGAACGGATCGAAATCCTTGAACGGTTTGCCGGGCTTCTCAATGATCACAAGGACGCACTGGCACGCATCATCAGTCTTGATACCGGAAAACCGCATTGGGAGGCCTTGACCGAAGTCGGTGCAATGGCCGGCAAGATCGCGATTTCGATCAAGGCCTATCATGAGCGCACCGGCACGCGCCAGGGCGAGGCACCGGGCGGCGGACAGGCGATTTTGCGCCACAAACCTCACGGGGTGGTTGCGGTTTTTGGTCCCTATAATTTTCCCGGCCATCTGCCAAACGGCCATATCGTCCCGGCGCTTCTGGCGGGCAATTGCGTGGTGTTCAAGCCATCCGAGCTAACCCCGCTTGTCGCCGGGGAAACCGTAAGGCTCTGGCAACGGGCTGGATTGCCCGACGGGGTTCTGAACCTTGTGCAGGGCGAACGCGATACCGGTATTGCCTTGGCGCAGCATCCGGGTATCGACGGGTTGTTCTTTACCGGCAGTGTTCCGACCGGACGCCATTTGCATCATGCCTTTGCCAGGCAGATGGACAAAATCCTGGCCCTGGAGCTTGGCGGGAATAATCCGCTTGTCGTCTGGGACGCCGCCAATCTCGATGCCGTTGCCCATCATACCGTCATGTCGGCCTTTATCACGGCGGGGCAGCGTTGCACCTGTGCGCGCCGCCTGATCGTGCCATCCGGCGCAAGGGGCGATGCAATGATCGCCGCCATCAATAACTATTGCGACAGGCTGATCGTTGGCGCACCAGATGATGATCCCGAACCCTTTATGGGGCCAGTGATTTCCAACCGGGCTGCCGATGACCTTATGGCGGCACAGGCAAAACTTGTTGCCGATGGTGCCAAAATCATCCGCGAAATGACGCGCCTCGATCTTGCCCGCCCGTTCCTGACACCCGGTCTGATTGACGTGACCGATGTAAAGAACCGTGCGGACGAGGAACTGTTTGGCCCGCTCCTGCAAATCATCAGGGTCGATCACTTTGACGACGCGATCCGTGAAGCCAACAATACCCGTTTTGGCCTTGCCGCCGGGTTGCTTTGCGATGACGCCAAACTTTGGCAACGCTTCATCCATGAAAGCCGCGCCGGGATCGTCAACTGGAACAAGCAGCTGACCGGCGCATCCAGTGCCGCCCCGTTTGGCGGTATCGGCGAAAGCGGCAACCACCGCCCGTCGGCCTACTACGCCGCCGATTATTGCGCATGGCCGGTCGCAACCCTTCAGACCGACAAACTGCTCGCCCCCGATGCCGCCCCCAAAGGAGTACGCCCATGACCCGATACGCCATCGAAGCCAATTTTGACGGTCTGGTCGGCCCGACACACAATTATGCAGGGTTAAGCTTTGGCAATGTGGCATCAACCAGCAACGCCAGCACCTATTCCGATCCGAAATCGGCCGCCCTTCAGGGCCTGACCAAGATGAAGGCCCTGCATGACATGGGCTTTGTGCAGGGCGTGCTGCCGCCCCATGAACGCCCGCATGTCAAAACCCTGCGCGATGTTTTCGGCTTTCGTGGATCGGATGGTGATGTTCTGGCCTCGGCCTGGAAAACCAACCCGAACCTTGTTCTGGCGGTATCATCGGCATCCCCGATGTGGACGGCCAATGCCGCAACCGTTTCCCCCAGTCGCGATACAGGCGATGGCAAGGTGCATTTCACCCCGGCCAATCTGTGCGCCATGTTCCACCGATCCATTGAACATCCGGTGACGGGGCGCGCACTTGCCGCGACATTCGCCAATCCTGATCATTTCACCCATCATGCCGCCCTGCCCGGCACGGACCATATGGGGGACGAGGGGGCGGCCAACCATACCCGTTTTTGCGGTGATTACGGCGCGCGCGGGGTCGAATTTTTCGTCTATGGTCGTCACGCTTTTGATCCGTGCAAAACCCGGCCAAACCGTTATCCGGCACGCCAGACGTTCGAAGCCAGCAGCGCGATTGCCCGCCGTCATGGCTTATCCGAAAATGGTGTCGTCTATGCGCAGCAGAACCCGGACCTGATTGATGCCGGGGTGTTTCATAATGACGTGATTTCGGTCGGCAATGCCAATGTTCTGTTCCATTACGAGGACGCCTTTGTCAACACGCCCGCCGTCATAAACGACATCCGGCGCAAGATGGATGGCATTGCCGATTTCACCAGTATCGAGGTGCCCCAAAGTACCGTGCCACTTTCCGATGTGATCAAAAGCTATCTGTTCAATTCACAGCTTTTGCGCCTGCCGGAAAACGGTCAGATGATGCTGATCCTGCCGACCGAGGCCGAAGAAACCATATCGGTCCGCGATTACCTTTATGACCTGATCGGCAAGGGCAACACGCCAATCAGACAGATCAAGTTTTTCGACCTGCGCCAAAGCATGCGCAATGGGGGCGGGCCGGCCTGTTTGCGGCTGCGCGTCGCCCTGACAGGGGATGAACTTGCCGCCACCAACCCGCAAAGCCTGATCGACGATCAACGCTTTGCCGAACTGACAGGCTGGGTCGAAAAACATTATCGTGACCGCCTAAGTGCGGATGATTTCCGCGATCCAACGCTTCTGAACGAAGTCCGAACGGCTCTTGATGAGCTCACACAGCTTCTTCAGCTTGGTCCGATTTATGATTTCCAGCACACCTAATTAGCATGCATCTACGGTGCTAATGGTTAAAGTAACGTCGGACGAATCTAACGTTTCCATGATGCGCTTTGTCCGTCAAAACAACCGCAACCACGGCTCCGATAGCTGCGAAAACCAGCATTGCAGCAAAACTGTACCCAAAGAAATTCGCCATAACAATACTAGACAATATCGATGCGCCAATACCTCCGAAAAGCATGGCAGTTTTTATTTCACTTGAAGTACTTCCGTAGACCACCTCGGCTTGGCAACCGATACAGACCTTTACTCCATTCTGAGAAACATAATGGCAATGTGGGCAGGCAATTTCAGACATTTTTACCCCAAACTTAGAAATTAAAAAGTGATTCGAAAATTAAACTATCTTCGGTTGCAAAGGCAACGAGTTTCAACCGCAGCCACTGCTGTAAAGTCTACCAGCTTCAAAATTTAATACCGGACCAACCGTGGCAGAATAACGGAAACAACAAGCTTTACGCCCCACACAAAGCCCCGGAGACCCGCCATGTCGACCCTCTATGATACCGAACATCTCAAAAGATCGGATGCGGCCAATATCCTGCATCCGGCATCCGTGGTTGCCGATGTGTCAAACAACGGCCCGGCCCGCATTTTTGTTAAGGGCAAGGGCGCGTTCATTACCGATACCGACGGCAATAGAATGCTGGACGGGGTTGGCGGGCTTTGGTGCATGAACATCGGCTATGGCCGGACCGAGATCGGCGATGCGATGAAGGCCGCATCCGATCAGATGGGCTATTTCCATACCTTTGCCGGGGCATCCAACCCTGCCCAGATCGAACTGGCCGAAAAGCTGGTGGCAAAAATGCCCGCTCACATCACCAAGGTGTTTTTTGGCAGTTCCGGGTCGGATGCCAACGACACGCTGATGAAAATCGTCTGGTATTATAACGGGCTTCGCGGCAAACCGGAAAAACGCAAGATCATCGCCCGCAAACAGGCCTATCACGGCACCACCATTGCCACCGCCAGCCTGACCGGGCTTGCATCGTTTCATCGCAATTTCGGCCTGCCGATCCCCGAAGTCAAACACACCTCGCTACCGCATTATTACCGCGAAGCCAAACCCGGCGAGAGCGAGGAACAGTTTTCCTCCCGGCTGGCAAACGAGCTTGAATCCCTGATCATCGCCGAAGGTCCGGAAACGGTCGGTGCCTTCATTGCAGAGCCGATCATGGGGGCCGGTGGCGTCATCACCCCGCCCAAGGGCTATTTCAAGGCCGTTCAGTCGGTTCTGAAAAAGCACGACATCCTGTTCATCTGTGACGAGGTTGTTTGTGGTTACGGCCGCACCGGCCACTGGTTCGGTCATCAGCTTTATGACATTCGCCCCGATATGATCGCCACCGCCAAGGGCCTGACCAGCGGCTATTTCCCGATGTCAGCAGCCTTCATCAGCGATGATATCTGGAAAGTCCTGCGCGACGGGTCCGCAACCCTTGGCGCATTTGCCCATGGCTTTACCTATTCCGGCCATCCGGTGGGATCGGCTGTCGCACTGGCGAACCTTGCGATCATCGAAGGCGAAAACCTGGTCGCGAACTCGGCGGAAACCGGTGCCTATCTGCATGCGCAGCTTAACGATACCTTTGGCCATCACGCTCATATCGGCGAAGTCCGCGGTGTCGGCCTTCTGGGTGCCTTGCAACTGATGGCGAACCGGGACACAAAAACCGGGTTCGATCTGAAACACAAGATCGCCGCGCGCTGTGCGGCGGCAATTGGAAACCACGGCGTAATTGTCCGCCCGCTTCCAACCGCCGACAGCCTGGCATTTTCCCCGCCCCTGACGCTTGACCGGCGCGAAGCCGACCAGATGGTCGATGCCATCAAAAAGGGCATTGATCAGGTGATGGGCTAACTGAGCACCGAGGAACGCAAGGGCATGGCTGCCTGATTTTCGAAACGCCCCAAATCCTGCCCACTTGCCCGACCGGAATACTGGTCGGGCCGTTTTTTTATGTGTAAGGTGGCGCAAACAAGATAACGGCGACCCGATGATCAAGATCGACGAGATCAACCTTAAAATCCTGCGCGCCCTTCAGGCCAATGCAAAGCTGACCAATCTCGCCCTGTCAAAGCTGGTGGGACTAAGCCCGAGCCCCTGCCTTGACCGGGTCAAAAAGCTTGAAAAAGAAGCCGTGGTCAAACGCTATCGCGCGGTGCTTGATATCGAAAAAATCTGCCCGCATGTCCGGGTCTTTGCCGAGGTCACACTGACCGGCAAGACCGCCGCCGATTACAAACGGTTTGCCGACGCGGCCAAAACCATCCCCGAAGTCGTTGCCGCCTACCGGATTTCAGGACCGTATGATTATATGCTGTGCCTCGTCTGTCGCGATGTGCAGCATTATCATTCCCTGTCCGAGGAAATGATCCACGGCAACCTTGGCATTACCAAATTCATCGGCCATGTCGCACTTGCCCAGACCAAGGCATTCAGGGGCTATCCGGTTTGATGCCGGACTTCATCAATCACAAAGAAAACACCCAAAGAACATATTTCCTTTGTACTAGAAAATATCTGGTTATCTTTTTTGTGTGATTTGGATAGAACGCGCTTGCATCAAAGCCGTTTCCATATTACCCATCAAAGCAACGTGAAATACATTTATAAACACAAATTTTGTGTTATTTGTCACAGTTTTGATCGATCGGCAGGAACGAGAATGCAGCCTAATCTGACCCATCTCCGCCAGCTTGAGGCCGAGAGTATTCACATTATCCGCGAAGTTGCGGCCTCGTTCGAACGGCCGGTGATGCTTTATTCCATCGGCAAGGATTCGTCGGTTTTGCTGCATCTGGCGCGCAAGGCATTTTATCCGGCCCCGCCGCCCTTTCCGCTCATGCATGTCGATACCACGTGGAAATTCCGCGAAATGATCGAATTTCGCGACAAGGTGGCAGCGGAATACGGGTTTGAGCTGATTGTTCATATCAATCAGGACGGCGTTGATCAGGGCATCGGCCCCTTCACCCACGGATCAAGCCTGCATACTGACGTCATGAAAACCCAATCGCTGAAACAGGCGCTGAACAAATACAAGTTCGATGCAGCCTTTGGCGGTGCCCGCCGGGATGAGGAAAAGGCACGCGCGAAAGAACGCGTATTTTCGTTCCGCACCGAAACCCACCGCTGGGATCCGAAAAACCAGCGCCCGGAACTTTGGGATATTTATAACGCACGGATCAACAAGGGCGAAAGCATTCGCGCCTTCCCGATCTCGAACTGGACCGAGCTTGATATCTGGCAATATATCTATCTCGAACAGATCCCGATTGTGCCGCTGTATTATTCGGCCAAACGCCCGGTTGTTGAACGTGACGGCATGCTGATCATGGTTGATGATGACCGTATGCCGCTTAATCCGGGTGAAAAGCCGGAAATGAAATCGGTGCGTTTCAGAACGCTTGGCTGCTATCCGCTGACCGGTGCGGTTGAGTCCGAAGCCGCCACCCTGCCCGAGATTATCCAGGAAATGCTCCTGACCCGCTCAAGCGAACGACAGGGGCGCATGATCGACCATGATCAGGCCGGTTCAATGGAAAAGAAAAAGCAGGAAGGCTACTTCTGATGGCACACAAATCCGATCTGATTGCCGATGACATTCTCGGCTACCTCAAAGCCCAGGAAGAAAAAAGCCTGCTGCGTTTCATCACATGCGGCAGTGTCGATGATGGCAAATCGACCCTGATTGGCCGTCTGCTTTGGGATTCCAAACTGATCTTTGAAGATCAGTTGGCAGCCCTTGAATCCGATAGCCGCAAGGTCGGCACCCAAGGCGGCGAGATCGATTTCGCCCTGCTGCTGGACGGGCTTCAGGCCGAACGCGAACAGGGCATCACGATTGATGTCGCCTATCGGTTCTTTTCGACCGACAAACGCAAATTCATCGTCGCCGATACCCCCGGCCACGAACAATATACGCGCAACATGGCAACCGGTGCCTCGACCGCCGATGTCGCCGTGATCCTGATCGATGCCCGCAAAGGCATCCTGACACAGACACGCCGCCACAGCTTCATCACCTCGCTTTTGGGGATCAAGCATGTGGTTCTGGCGGTGAACAAGATGGACCTGATCGACTATGATCAGGACAAATTCGACACCATTGTCGCCGACTATAAAGAATTCGCCAAAGACCTTGGCTATAGCTCGATCATGCCGATCCCGTTATCGGCCCTTCGCGGCGATAACATGATCGAAGCCAGCCCGAACACCCCGTGGTACGAAGGCCCGACACTTCTGGCGCATCTTGAAACCGTTCAGGTCGAACAGGATGCGATTGAAAAGCCGTTCCGCCTTCCGGTCCAGTGGGTCAACCGCCCGAACCTTGATTTCCGTGGCTTTTCCGGCACCATCGCATCGGGCATCATCAAGCCGGGCGATGCGATTGCCGTCACCGCATCGGGTCAGACCAGCAAGGTCAAGGAAATCGTCACCTTTGACGGCAACCTTGATCAGGCATTCGCCGGTCAGGCCGTGACCATCACACTTGAAGATGAAATCGACATTTCGCGCGGCGATGTTCTGGCCCGACCGGATGAACGCCCGGAATTTGCCGACCAGTTCGAAGCCCGCATCATCTGGATGCACGAAGATCATCTTCTGCCCGGCCGGCCCTATATCATCAAGATGGGCGCACAGGTCACCAACGCACAGATCAGCGACCTGAAATACAAGGTCAATGTCAACACGCTGGAACATATTGCCGGCAAGACGCTAGAACTGAACGAAGTCGGCATTGCCAATATCGCAACCGACAAGGCACTGGCCTTTGATCCCTATGATGACAACCGCCATTCGGGCCGGTTCATCATCATCGACCGTTATTCCAACGCCACCGTTGGTGCTGGCATGGTCAACCATTCGCTTCGCCGTGCGACCAACGTCAAATGGCAGGAAATGGACATCAACAAACAGGCGCGTGCCTATCAGAAAGGTCAGAAATCAGCCGTTCTGTGGTTCACGGGTCTTTCGGGTGCCGGTAAATCGACCATCGCCAACCTGGTCGAGAAAAAGCTGCATGCCATGGGCAAGCACACCTACACCCTTGATGGTGACAATGTCCGTCACGGATTGAACAAGGACCTTGGCTTTACCGATGCCGACCGGGTGGAAAACATCCGGCGTGTCGGTGAAACCGCCAAGCTGTTTGTCGATGCCGGGATCATCACGCTGGTATCCTTCATCTCGCCGTTCAAAAGCGAACGCCAGTTTGCGCGTAGCCTTGTCGAAGATGGCGAGTTCATCGAGGTCTTTATCGACACCCCGATTGAAGTCTGCGAACAGCGCGACGTGAAAGGCCTTTATAAAAAGGCCCGCGAAGGCAAGATCGCCAACTTCACCGGGATCGACAGCCCGTATGAAGCACCGGAACACCCGGAAATCACGGTCAACACCTCCGATCAAACCGCCGAACAGGCAGCAGAGGTCATCGTTGCCAAGCTTGAGGAATTCGGCGTTCTGGGTGCGTGGTATCCTGAAATCTGATCATCAGACGTCCATAATTCACCTGCAAAACCCGATGCTCCTGGCATCGGGTTTTGTTTTGGCGCAATGACTTGAACCGTTCCTGACATTTTCCCGATCTTTGCTGCTTGACTCCCGTTCCCTCCTGACCACATAAAAAGAACAAATCAGGAACTTACATCATGTCGGACAGACGTCTTCATCTTGCCCGTGCTGCGTTGCAACGGGCCGAAAAACAATGGAAAGGACAGGTTGCCTGCCTGCCCGGCGGAACGGATCGGATCATGCGCCGTGCCTTTGGCGGGGTCGATCTTGCACATCATATCAGCATCGGGGGCATTGCCCCGGTGGGTCTGCATGAAATCATCTGCGGTCATGATGATGCCGCCGCCTCCATTCTGGCATGGTATCTGGCACGACTTTCCATCGGGGATCAAACAGGCAAAAGCCTGTTTTGGATTCGACAACGGCGCGCGATTGACCAAGGCGGGCTTTATCCGCTTGCGCTGCCAGCGACGGATATGCCGGTCATGATGGTGGTTGATCGGCAGGCCACCGCCCTTTGGACCTGCGAGGAAGCGGCAAAATCCGGACAGATCGTCAGCATAATTGTCGAAACCACGGATTATGACCTGACTGCGGCACGCCGCCTGCAACTAGCCTGCGAAGCCGGACATACGCGCCTGATTGCGATCCGGCATATGCGGTCCGATGGCAAAACCATCGCATCCAGTGCGCATACGCGGTGGCGGATAACGCCGGAAGCAGCGAAACATTCAACAACAGGCAACCGACACATACTCAGCCTGATCGGGGGACGCGGGGTTCGACCGGGCAGCTGGAGAATGCAAATTGATGCAACAACGTTTTCTTTATCTGTGGCTGACGCACTGGAAAACAGATTGCCACCGGATCGATATGCCTGAAACCGGGGATGATACCCCGCAAACCGCACCATCCCCGCAAACCGCACCATCCCCGCAACGGGAACCGGTCGTGATCACGCGAGCTGATCACAAGGGTGTGCTTGTCTGCGGCAGCAACAAGGCAGCACAAGCACGCGGACTTGCACCGGGCATGCGCCTTGCCGAAGCACGCAGCATATACCCGGCTTTGCGCGACCTTCCCGAACAGCCCGATCTTTATGAACGCCATCTGGCGCGTTTGATCCGCGCGATGGACCGATACAGCCCGTGGGTTGCCCGCGACCGGTTCTTGCAGGAAGCCGATCATAACCATACAGGTGATGCCGGATTGTGGCTTGAAATTACCGGCGGCAGTCACCTTTTTGGTGGCGAAAGTGCGCTTCTGGCGCTGGTTCTGCGCGATGTCAAATCACGTGGTTATGCTGGCCATGCCGCCATTGCCGATACGGCAGGTGCGGCATGGGGGGCGGCACGATGCCACCCTGCTGCCTTGGCTGATCAACGGATTTTAAGCCTGCCGCGCGATCATGATATTGCCGCCGGTTTTCCGATATCCGCTCTGCGTCTGGCCGAACAGGCACGTGTCACCCTGTTTCGGCTGGGGCTTAAACATCTGGGCGACATTACCCCGATGCCGCGTGCCAATATCACCACGCGCTTGGGGCCCGAAGTTTTGCAACGGCTTGATCAGTTTTATGGACGTCTGCCCGAACATCTGAATTTCAATTTGCCAGATCGGCCATGGCTGATCCGGCGCAGCTTTGGCGAACCGCTGGGCGATGCGGCCAATCTGGCGATTACGGTTGAAAGCATGGTAACGGAACTCTGCAACAATCTGGCGCAGGAAAATCTGGGTCTGCGCCGCATTATCCTGCGCTGTGTACGGGTTGACGGGCATACCCATACCATCACACTTGGTACCGGAAGCCCGTGCCAGTCCGCCCAACATGTGTTGCGATTGCTGTCTGAAAAAATGCCCGGTGTCGATACTGGTTTTGGCATCGAACAGGTGATTGTCTACGCCCCGTGGGTCGAACATGTGGCCTTTCGCCAGTCGCGCCTTGACCAGCAACAGGAAGAAACCACCGACCAGATTGCCCTTGCCCAGTTGATCGACCGGATTTCCCACCACCTCGGCCCGCGCGACATGCTGTTTCACCCCGGCCACCACGCCAGCCACTTGCCTGAACAGGCTTCTGTGCGACAGGCCGTTAACGCCCGGACATATCCGGCCAGACGCACCGACATGACATTGCCCAAACGCCCGGCACGCCTGATCGACCCGCCCGAACCGGTCGAAATCCTTGCGCGCGACACCAATGGCACGCCAAGCCGCCTGCGCTGGCGCAAAATGGCGGTCGACATCATCCATGCCGAAGGACCCGAACGGATTTGTCCGGAATGGTGGCAATGCCTTGATCAGGATGAATATGCCCTATCCCCCAAAACGCGGGATTATTTCCGCATCCGTGATCAGGCAGGCCGGTTGTTATGGGCCTTTCGCACCGGCACAACCGGGCAGGATATCTGGTCCATCCATGGATTATTCGGGGACTGACATGACCGATTTCCCCCTTCCCCAAACGACACCTGCCTATGCCGAATTACAGGTCAGCAGCAATTTTTCCTTCCTGCGCGGTGCCTCCCACGCCGAGGAACTAGTTCTTATGGCCGCGACCAAAGGATTGCATGCCATTGCGATAACCGACTGCAACACCTTGGCCGGGGTCGTGCGCGGCCACACCGCACATCAGCCCCACAGGGATCGGCTGAATTATATTGTCGGCTGTCGGCTTGATCCCGTCGATGGTCCGTCTCTGTTATGTTATCCGACGGACCGCACCGCCTATGCCCGGTTATGCCGGTTACTGACCCTTGGCAAACGTCGTGCGCCAAAGGGCGAATGCGAAATTTATCTGGCGGATATCATAAGCCACGCCGACGGATTGCTCTTCATCGCGGTTCCGCCACAAGTCCCCGATGACACCTTTCGCACGCAGTTGATCGCCCTTAAACGCCACTTATCAGGCCGTTTGTGGCTTGCCATCGGGCGGTTCATGGACGGGTTTGATAGCGAACGGCTGGCCTTTACCGAGGCGGTCGAGGCTGAACTTGCCATCCCCGCAGTTGTCACCAATGACGTGCACATGCATGTCCGCTCGCGCAAACCGTTGCAGGATGTCCTGACCTGTATTCGCCATCATTGCCGGATCGAGGATGCCGGATATCGGCTGTTTCCCAATGGCGAACGCCATATCAAAAGCCCGCAGGACATGGCGAAACTTTTCCCGACCCATCCCGAATGGCTGGCTCGCACGATTGAAATCGCCGATCAATGTCGGTTTTCCTTATCCGAATTACGCTATGAATATCCCGATGAAAATGACGGATCGGGTGAAGGCACGCAGGAACGCCTGACCCGCCTGACATGGGAAGGTGCTCATAAACGCTATCCCGACGGCATTCCCGACAAGGTCCGGGGATTGATCGAGGCCGAACTTAAACTGATCGACGAACTGGGCTACGCTCCCTATTTCCTGACGGTGCATGACATTGTCGCCTTTGCCAGATCGCAAAACATTCTGTGTCAGGGACGCGGATCGGCCGCCAATTCATCGGTCTGTTTCTGTCTGCATGTCACATCGGTCGACCCGGCCAAAGTGGAACTTCTGTTTTCGCGCTTCATTAGTAACGCACGGAACGAACCGCCCGACATCGATGTCGATTTCGAACATGAACGCCGCGAAGAGGTGATCCAGCATATCTATCAACGTTATGGCCGGGAACGGGCCGGATTGACGGCAACCGTGATTTCATACCGGTCGCGAAGCGCCATCCGCGATGTCGGCAAGGTGTTCGGCCTGCCCGAAGACACCATTATCAAACTGACCAAAACCATCTGGGGATCGGGCAGCAAGGGCGCGCATGATGAAATGATGCGCCAGTCGGGCATTCATCCAGATGAACCGCGTCTGAAAGCCGTTCTTGATCTGGCAGGCGAACTGACCGGGTTCCCCCGCCATCTGTCCCAGCATGTCGGTGGCTTTGTCATCACTCGTGGCCCGTTATGCGAACTGTCCCCGATTGCCAATGCCGCGATGGAGGACCGCACCACCATCGAATGGGACAAGGACGATATCGATGCGCTGGGCATCCTCAAGGTCGATGTGCTTGCCCTTGGAATGCTAAGCTGTATTCGCAAGGCATTCGATGAATTGAGAAACCACAAGAATATCGATCATGATCTGGCAACCCTTCCCAAAGAAGACGGGCGGGTTTACGACATGCTGGAAAAAGCCGACAGCATCGGCACATTTCAGGTCGAATCTCGCGCGCAAATGAGCATGCTTCCACGATTAAAGCCGCGCAGCATCTATGACCTGACCATTCAGGTTGCCATTGTCCGTCCCGGCCCGATCCAGGGCGGCATGGTCCATCCCTTCCTGCAACGGCGCATGGGGCGCGAAAAGGTCGATTACCCGTCAAAGGAACTCGAAGCCGTTTTAAAGCGCACCTGTGGCGTACCGCTGTTTCAGGAACAGGCCATGCAGATTGCCATCGTGGCTGCCGGCTATACTGGCGGTGAGGCCGATGAATTGCGCCGTGCCATGGCAACCTTTCGCCGCACGGGAACGATTGGCGCGCATCGCGACAAATTCATCAATGGCATGCTGAAAAACGGATATGCCGCCGAGTTTGCAGAACGCTGCTTCAAACAGATCGAAGGCTTCGCCGATTACGGCTTTCCCGAAAGCCATGCAGCCAGTTTTGCCATCCTTGCCTATGCGTCATCATGGCTTAAATGCCATCATCCCGATGTGTTTTTATGCGCCCTTCTGAACGCGCAACCGATGGGGTTTTATGCCCCGGCGCAACTGGTTGCGGATGCCAAAAATCATGGTGTCCGAGTGCTTGAAATCGATATCAATCACAGTTTCTGGGACAATCATCTGGAACGGGAACTGGGCCGCGCCAGCGGTCATCTTTCCGTCCGGCTGGGCTTCCGCCAGACCAAGGGGTTCGGGCAGTTCGATGCCCTGTCCCTGATCGCAAACCGCCCGACCGGCGGATTTCAGGATATCTTTCTGATGGCGCGCCAGACCGGGCTATCACCCGCCGCGCTTGAAAAACTGGCCGAAGCCGATGCGTTTGGCTCCCTTGGCCTGTCCCGGCGCGAAGCGTTGTGGGCCGTCCGCCGGTTTGGCAAGGGGCGCAAGGCCCCGGCGGCCCTGCCCCTGTTTGAAGCTGCCCAGAATTTCAACCACAATATGGGCGTTTCCGCCGAATTCGGGCCCGAAGCCCCGGTCAACTTGCCAATCATGGGACCGGGCGAAGAAATCATCGAAGATTACGCAAGCCTGCGGCTGTCGCTTAAGGGGCATCCAATATCGATGCTGCGCGATGCCCTGTCCGCAGCCGGGGTGTGCAAGGCGACCGATCTGGTCAATTTCAAGAATAACGAACGGATCAACCATGCAGGACTTGCCATTGTCCGCCAGCGGCCCGGCACGGCATCGGGGGTTGTTTTCATCACCCTTGAGGATGAAACAGGCATCACAAATCTTGTGGTCTGGAGCAAGGTAATGGAACAGTTCCGCCGCGAGGTAATGACCGCAACCGTCCTTGGCGTATCAGGCAAGCTTCAACGCGAAGATGGTGTCACCCACATCATCGCCGATAAACTGGTCGACCTGTCGGGGATGCTGCAAAGCCTGACAGATAACACCCGCATTGCACGCGCCAATAACGCCCATCCCCGCAACCTGCGCTGGGCCACACCCGCAGCAGGACCATCCGATCAAACCAGCCCCGTCCCCCAAAACCTTGATCAACTTGAACAACGCCACGGCAAACAGCAAAACACATCACGCCTTAAGGTCGATAGCCACGATTTCCATTAATCCCTCAAACGAAAACACCCCGGCATTTGCACCGGGGTGTTTTGCAAAAGACCGACATGATCGATCAATCTTTATCAATGTTCTGCCATGCGTCATAGGCGGCAACAACCGTTGCCATCTGCGCAGTATGGGCCGCGATGAAGGCATCGCCATAGATCGTTTCATCGGGATATTCGGTAATCAGGGTCAGCGGCACGTCATGACGATCATCAATGGAAATCATACACGGGAAACCATTGATGATCCGAAAACCGGTTTCACCGGCATGAATGCGATACAGATCAATCTGTGCCGCGTTGAATGCCAGAAGCCCCGGAATGGCGGCAAGTTTTCGGGTGACCTGATCGATAAAGTTTTCCGCCCGTTCCGACCATTCATCATGATGACGCATGATCAGGAAGAACCCCTTTGGCAGGGTCCACATGCCAAACCCGCGCGGAACATATCCCGAAAGCGGCCGGGTCCATTCATGGCAGGGATAGCCATGCAGATTGACATGCAGGCTTGCCCCGCTGATGGCACGCGCCCGTACCCGGATTTCCTTTTCATAAAGGCCATCACCGCTGCGATATTCCATGTCATCGCCAAGCGCTGTATAGCGCGCCGCGTGATGCATATGGAACGGGTTATCAACAATCAGGCGCTGATGAAGGGCATAACCATCCGGATTTTCCAGCGGTGAAATCGTGAAATGTGCCCCATCACGTTTCGCCAGCTCCAACGCCCCGCGAAGCGCGCCCGCAACACCGGAAATCTCGTTGGGATGCTGCCCGCCACTGATCATGACCGGCAAATCCGTCCCCTTGTGATAGCGCGCATTCAAAACACGCCCGGACCGCGACGTCGCATGGAATTCTTCGCCGCTGATCCCGTCAAGCTCTGCGCGGATTTGCGCAACCGTCAATGGGCGGGTGGCGTGATCAATCTGTTGCATCTCACCCGCTGTCTCGTCTTTTGACAGGGGGCGTAACTCAACCGTGACCCGGGCGTCACCATCACCGGATACCTGACGGATTTCCGGGACGATCTGCCCCGGCTGCAATCCGCGATCACCCAGCGGGCGGCCCGATTTGACCTGAAAATATTCCAGCAGCGAGAAATAGAAATCCTCGTGCAGGGCTTCATGCAGGCTCAGAACCTCGTGACCATGGGCGATCTTCTGATCATGCCCCGGCAGATCAACCGAGATATTCAGTTCTTCGAAATAAGGTTCCTGATCGCCCCAGTCATAATCGGCAATGGCCGCCATGGTTTGGGCAAAAAGCGCCTCATATTCGGTTTCAGTCCGTTCATCGCGGACAATCTGACCATCGGCATCGATAATCCGCACCCAGCCGGTCGGCGACAGGTGGGTTTCATCAACCACATCCTGATGCACCCGGTTTGGCGCAAAAACTTCGTGACGGGTTTCAACCCCATCTGATCCGCGCAGGATCACATCATAGGTACAATCGCAACGATCCGATGCCTCAAACGTGATCAAGGCTGGCGTAACCAGGGCCGCCAAGGGATAGGTTTCAAGCAGGAAGCGATTATCCGCCGCATTTTGATGGCGCGGATAACGCACCGTGATATTGGCAATGCCTGATTTTGCCTGATCAATATCTTCAAGGAAGAAATGCAAAAGCGGCTTATAGGAACTACGAATGCGCGCCTTGATCCCCTGCTGGGCCAACTTTGCCTCGGCCGCGGCGCGGGTTTGGGCATCTTTAAACAACCATGCCTCAATAAGCTGTCCGGGGCGGGCGGCCTTGACGATTTCATCAATCAGGTTTGGAAGGGTCGGCGCAAAGGTGGTGGCGAAAATCTGTGTCATTTGGACGTCCTGCCTGTGGGGTCAAGGCTATCGCGCAGCCAGTCGCCCAGAAGGTTCAGGCCAAGCACGGTCAAAAGAATGGCAAGCCCGGGGAAAACCGATACCCACCAGGCATTCTGCAAATAGGTCCGCCCATCGGCCAGCATCCCGCCCCAGCTTGGGATCAGGGGGTCAACCCCCAGCCCAAGGAAGGTCAGGCTGCTTTCAAGCAGGATGTTGGTCGCAACATTAAGCGTCATCAGAACAATCACCGGCCCGATCAGGTTGGGCAGAAGGTGACGGAACAGGATATGAATATCGCGCACGCCAATCGCCTTGGCCGACTGGATGAATTCCCGATCCCGTAGTGACAGAACCGATCCCCGCACCAGACGGGCATATTGCACCCATTGCGCAATGATCAGCAGAATGATCATGTTGGTCAGTCCACCGCCGATGATCGCGATAAAGGTGATCGCCAGCAAAATGAACGGCAATGCAAGCTGCACATCGGCAAAGCGCATCACGATCATGTCCCAGAAACCGCGATAATATCCCGATATCAGGCCCATGATCACACCAATGACAACCGCCCCGGCAACGGAAAGCAAACCAACCTGAAGCGATATTTTGCCGCCTGAAACCACACGTGCCAACACATCACGCCCGAGCGGATCGGTGCCAAAAATATGATCGGCATTGGTAAACGGCGCGATCAGGCGGGCCGAAAGATCAATCTTGTCCGCGCCGCCAGGAAACAGCAGATCGGAAAACACGACCAGAAAACAGATGCCACCGGTCAGAACAGCCCCCAGAACGAATTCAAGATTTTTAAAACGCGCAAACCGCGCCTTGGTTGCAGTGGTCGCCATGGGGTTACTCCGTCCGGATACGTGGATCAATCAGGCCATAGGCAATGTCGACAAGCAGGTTCACCCCGACAATCATGATCGACAGAACCGTAATCACAGCCTGTAAAACCGGATAATCACGTGCACCAACAGCTTCGAATGCAAGCGTGCCCATTCCCGGCCAGTTAAACACCAGCTCAACGACAACAATCCCGCCCAGAAGGTTGCCAAACTGCAAACCGAAATAGGTAACAAGCGGGATCGCACAGTTGCGAAGCGCGTGTTTATACAGCACGACATTCTCGCTAAGCCCCTTGGCGCGCGCGACCATGATGTATTGCGACTGAAGGGTTTCCAGCATCGAGGTCCGCACAAGCCGCACATTGGTCGCGGTCAGGATCACCCCCATGGTGATGGCTGGCATGATGAAGTTCTCAATCCCCGTCATGCCACTTGGCGGCAGAAGCCGGAAAGTAATCGACAGCAACAGCACCAGCATGATCGCCAGCCAGAAATTCGGGAATGACAACCCGACCAGCGACAGGATGCGAATGACCTGATCGGGCCATTTGCCACGCGAAATGGCGGCCTTGATCCCCAGCGGGATCGAAATCACGATCGACACAAACATCGATGCAAACGCCAGCATCAGGGTTGCGGGTAACGCATTGCCAATCAGGGTGGAAACCTGCGTTCCGCCAAGGAAGGATCTACCGAAATCAAGGCTGAAAAGCCCCAGCATGAAATCGGCATACTGAACAAAAAATGGCTGGTTCAAACCAAGGGATTCACGAATACGTGCAAGGTCTTCCTCGGTGATGCTGCCGGCCCCCTGGCTTAACATCAGCGCCGGGTCACCCGTCAAACGGATGGCAAACGAGACAATCAATGTCACCGCGACGACCACGAAAATCGCCTGCAAAAGGCGTTTGATCAGAAAACCAGCCAAAACACTTGTCCTTTAAAGAAATAGGCATGAAAGCCGCCCGGCATCTGTCCGGGCGGCTTTCGTTTCACATCAGTCGACAGTCACTTCCGTCAGGCGCAGACGGCTGTCGGGAACCGGGGTGAAATTCTTGACGCGCTTGGAAACCCCAAAGATCGCATTGAGGTTATAAAGCGGCATTTCCAGCGCGCGATCAGCGGTGTAATGCGCGATCGACTGCAGGATTTCTTCACGTTTGGCACGGTCGGTAATCGCACGCTGGGATTCCAGCAGCTTGTCGAGTTCCGGGTCGCTGTCATACGGGTTCCACTTTTCGCCCGTGTGATACATGAAGTAAGCGGTGTTATCATAATCAAGCGTCCAGCCGCCCCACGACTGCTGGAACATCGCACCGGTTTTACCCGCCGGAATGATGTCATTAAGCAGAACGTTGGTTTCATAAGGCTTGATCGTCGCGTTCAGGCCAATCACCTGAAGGTAGCTGGCAACGGCCTGGGCAACTTCGTTAAAGGTTGCGTCATTGCCGCGAATGTCGATCTGGATTTTCGTGCCCGGTGCAACACCGGCTTCTTTCAGAAGCGCCTGTGCCTTGGCCGGATCATACGGCAACGGTTTCATCGAAGGGTCATTGCCAAACGACAATTCACCCTGGAAACTTGCAATCGGGGCTGCCTGACCACCAAGGATCGAGTCAATGATCGCCTGACGATCCACACCGTAAATCATCGCCTTACGGACTTTTTCATCCGCCGTGATGCCATTGCCGGTGTTAAAGCGAAGCGCATAAACCGTCGGGCTTACGGTGGTGACGATATCGATATTTTCGTCTTCTTCAATGGTCGGGATCATGCCAATCGGAATGGTCGGCGGAATGACAAGGTCAACGTTTCCGGCCTGAAGTTCCGCAACCGCGGTCGACGGTTCACTGATGAAGCGATACTTGATGGTCGAAAGTTTCGGCGCACCGCCCCAATGATCAGCATAGGCTTCAAGTGTCAGACCAACTTTCGGCTCATAGGAAACCATTTTGAACGGACCGGTGCCGATCGGATGGGCGTTGAAATAATCTTCGCCTTTTTCCGCGATATATCTCGGCGGAACAATCATCGCACCATAACCGGCAAGCTTGGTCAGAAGCACCGGATCCGGCTGGGTCAGATGCATATCGACGGTGTTTTCGTCAATAACTTCGACCGATTTGATCGCGGCATAGTTTGACCGCTGCGGCCCTTTTTTGCCTTCATCACCCATCAGGCGATCAAAGGTGAATTTGACCGCTTCGGCATTGAACGGCTCGCCATTCTGGAAGGTCACGCCTTCGCGCAGATGGAAACGGATGCGCGTGCCGCCATCAAATTCTTCCCATGATGACGCAAGTCCCGGAACAAGTTTGGCATCCGGCCCGCGATAGGTCAGACCGTCATAAATATTGGTCGCAACCGACGACCAGTTGACCAGAAACGTATCGACCGGGTCCCAGCTACCGGGGTCCTGTGGTGATGAAATGGTCAAGGTGCCTTCGGCATATGCCGGCGCAGTTGCCATCAGGCCGCCCGCAAAGGCAAGAGCCATCAGCGCACTGCGCATTCCCTGTTTTTTCGTCATGTTATTTTTTCTCCGTTGTTGGTGGCTTGGCGCGAGGGGAGACAAGGCTTGCGACCCAAGGGCCGCTTAACGTGCGTCGGCGACAAAGTGACCGGGCGCAATTTCGCGATGGGCAAGAATGGCCGGTTCATCACCGACCCGACGGATCGGGCTTGGAATTTCACCATCCATCAGGATGCGGTCGCGCACGATTGTGGGGTCGGCGACCGGCACGGCACTCAGAAGCCGCTGGGTATAGGGATGTGTCGGCGTTTCAAGAACCTGCTGGCGCGATCCAAGTTCGGCAACCTGACCAAGGTAAAGGACGGCGACCCGGTGGCTCATTTTTTCAACCACCGCCATGTCATGGCTGATGAACAGATACGCAAGCCCGTGTTCTTCCTGAAGCTCCATGAACAGATTGATGATCTGCGCCTGGATCGACACATCAAGGGCCGAAAGGGCTTCGTCGGCGATGATCAGCTTGGGATTGGATGCCAACGCGCGCGCAATGCAGATACGCTGGCGCTGACCACCGGAAAATTCATGCGGGTAACGGTTAGCATGGGCCGATGTCAGGCCGACCCGCTCCAGCAACTGGTCAACCCGCGCAGCAATCTGTTTTTCACCGTCAATCAGTCGGTGCGTGCGGATCGGCTCGGCAATCGAAAAGCCGATTTTCTTGCGCGGATCAAGGGACGCAAACGGATCCTGAAAGATATACTGGATCTCCTGACGCAGGCGCTGCTGTTCGCCTTTGCCCATGTCACTGAATGCGCGACCTTCGAAACTGATATTGCCCGCCGTTGCCTTTTGCAATTGCTGGATCGTGCGGCCAATCGTCGATTTGCCCGATCCGGACTCCCCGACAAGCGCCAGCGTTTCACCGCGATAAATATCGAAACTGACATTCTCGACCGCATGCACACGGTGGGAAACCCCGCCAAACAGGCCCTTTTTGATATCAAAGCGCGTTACCAGATCACGCACCAACAATAACGGGGCCTCGTCGTAACGTGCGGTATTCTGGATATGCTCCGTCCCGACCAGACGCGGCGTATCGCCATCCATCATCGTCACCGGGAACCGTTTGGGGAATGCTTCGCCCGTCATGCTGCCCAGTTTCGGAACTGCGGATAGCAATGTCTGGGTATAGGGATGGGCCGGATTGGCAAAAATATCGGCAACCGTGCCTTCTTCGACCTTTTTGCCCTTCCACATGACGACAACATCATCGGCAACCTCGGCAACAACCCCCATGTCATGGGTGATGAAAATCACCGCCATGCCAAGTTCCTGTTGCAGATCACGGATGATGGTCAAAATTTGCGCCTGAATGGTCACATCAAGGGCCGTGGTCGGTTCATCCGCAATCAGGACCTTGGGCCGACAGGCAAGCGCCATGGCAACCATGACGCGCTGGCGCATCCCGCCCGAAAGCTGATGGGGATACCGCCCCAGAAGTTCCTGCGCATCGGGCAGCCGCACCATATCAAGCAGCCGTTTGCTTTCAACAAGCGCATCGGGCTTGGACATGCCTTCATGCAGCATCAGGGATTCCGCAATCTGATCGCCGATGGTGAAAACCGGATTCAGCGACGTCATCGGTTCCTGAAAGATCATC